>CANCFV010000008.1 GCA_947377275.1 Burkholderiales bacterium
GGCCACGGCATGCTCAAGGTCTGGATGAGCCACGGCGACAAGGTCACCAAGCTGCCCGAGGGCTTCAAGCTGATGGCCTCGACGCCTTCGTGCCCCATCGCTGGCATGGCCAATGAAGAGAAGGGCTACTACGCCGTTCAGTTCCACCCCGAGGTCACGCACACCGTGCAAGGCCACGCCATGCTGACGCGTTTTGTGCGCGACATCGCGGGCTGCGCAGGTGACTGGATCATGGGCAACTACATCGAAGAAGCCGTTGCCAAGATCCGCGAACAGGTGGGTGACGAAGAGGTCATCTTGGGCCTGTCGGGCGGTGTCGACTCGTCGGTGGCCGCAGCGCTGATTCACCGCGCCATTGGCGATCAACTCACTTGCGTCTTTGTGGACCACGGCTTGTTGCGCCTCAATGAAGGCGCCATGGTGATGGACATGTTCGCCGGTCGTTTGCACGCCAAGGTCATCCACGTGCAGGCGCAAGAGCAGTTCATGGGCCACCTCAAGGGCGTGACCGACCCTGAGCAAAAGCGCAAGATCATTGGGCGCGAGTTTGTGGAGGTGTTCCAGGCTGAAGCCAACAAGCTCAAGGGTGAAGGCAACAAGGGCGCTAAGTGGCTGGCCCAAGGCACCATTTACCCTGACGTGGTTGAGTCGGGCGGCACGGCTTCCAAGAAGGCCACGATCAAGAGCCACCACAACGTGGGCGGCCTGCCGGCCACACTGGGCCTCAAGTTGCTTGAGCCCCTGCGCGAGCTGTTCAAAGACGAAGTGCGCGAGCTGGGCGTGGCCCTGGGTCTGCCAGCTGACATGGTTTACCGTCACCCCTTCCCAGGCCCAGGTCTGGGCGTGCGCGTGCTGGGTGAGGTCAAGCCTGAATTCGTGTCCTTGCTGCAGCGTGCCGACCACATCTTCATCGAAGAGCTGCGCAAGACCATTGACCCGGCCTCGGGCAAGAGCTGGTACGACCTCACCAGCCAAGCCTTCACCGTGTTTTTGCCTGTCAAGAGCGTGGGCGTGATGGGCGACGGTCGTACCTACGAGTACGTTGTGTCCTTGCGCGCCGTTGAGACCAGCGACTTCATGACCGCAGATTCAGCCGAGCTGCCCTACAGCCTGCTCAAGAAGGTGTCGAGCCGCATCATCAACGAGGTGCGCGGCATCAACCGCGTGGCTTATGACGTGTCGAGCAAGCCGCCTGCGACGATTGAGTGGGAGTGATTTGAGGGCGCTTCACAGCGTCCCAGACCATCTCATGAATGCATTGAAGCCCTTGGTTCTCAAGGGCTTTTTTGTTTCTGACGCCCCATAAGGTTTCGTGCCATCCCGACTTTTTTTGTCGGCACGGAAGACGGTTGAGTGTTTGAATCAATTGATCTTTGATTACTTAGCGTCTTGATGCTCTGACGGTAAGCGAGGCAAGCTACGAGAGGCGGTGACGAGCCACAAGACCATGCCGCCGTGCGGCGCAGGGACCTTGAGCAGGTCTGCCTGATCAGCTTGTGCCGCGGTCACGAGCCCTGTTGCAATGGCTGTTGATGACGCCTGCCAGCGTTTTGAATGACGGGGCAACGGCCTCAGGTTTAACGCAGGCATAGCCCAACAGCAGCCCTTTGGGCGCTGTGGCAGGTTGAGCGTGGTAGCCGCTGAGTGGGCGAACCGCGACGCCTGCTGCCAGTGCATCCCGTGCCAGGGCCACGTCGTCGACCGTGTCAGGCAAGCGCAGCACAAGGTGCAGGCCAGCGTTGCCGCCGAGCACCGCCATGGTGTCTCCGAAGTGCTGGGAGATGGCATCTTGCAAGGCCTGCCTGCGCAGGCTGTAGAGCCCACGCATGCGGCGGATGTGCGCACCCAGATGCCCTTGCGCTATGAAGTCGGCCAGCACCGCCTGCTGCCAAGCTTGTCCTTCGCGGTAGAGCGCGGCAGAGCCCGCCGCAAAACTTGCAGCCAGCGCGGGCGGTGCGACGATGTAACCAACGCGCAGCCCAGGAAAAAGCACCTTGCTGAAACTGCCCACATAGATGACCCGGCCGTGCTCGTCCAGGCTCTGAAGGCAGGGCAGAGGGCGAGTGCCATAGCGGAACTCGCTGTCGTAGTCATCCTCGATCACCCAGCCCTTGTGCTCTACAGCCAGCGCCAACAGCGCTTGCCGCCGGGCCAGGCTCATCACCATGCCCAAAGGGTACTGGTGCGATGGTGTGACCAGGGCGATCTTGGGAGGCGCCATGGCGCCTTTGCTTTGCCAGGAGAGGCCCTCATCGTCCACTGGGATGGGGACGATCTCTGCGCCCAGAGATGACAGCGTGCTTCGCAGCCCCCAATAGCAGGGGTCTTCGAGCCAGACACGGTCACCGGGCGAGGCCAGCAGACGCAGCGTCAGGTCAATGGACTGGTGGCTGCCTGTGGTGACGATGACCTGCTCTGGCTCACACTGAACCGAACGCGCTTCTCGCAAGTGCGCCGCAATGGCTGCACGAAGGGCAGGCAGTCCACCTCCGGGTGCGTAGCTGAGGTGCTCGGGCACGGCCTTGCGCCAGTAGCGATTGTGCAAGCGCGTCCAGATGCGGGCGGGAAACTCCGTCACATCGGGCACGCCCGGCATGAAGGCACCCCATTGCCTGGGGGCCACGCTGCTGGCCGCCAGCAGTTCGCTGCCTCGCGCAGACAAGTCCCCGCTGACCTTGCTCATTGCCACAGCGCTCCCGCCGGCGTCTCGGCCCGGCGCGGGCACCATCTCGTCAGCAGAGAGATCGGCGACCACCGTCCCGCTGCCCCTCACGCTGTGCAGGCAACCCTCTACCGCCAGTTGCTCGTAGGCATCAATCACGGTGTTGCGGGCGATTCCCAGCTCAGTGGCCAGCAGTCGACTGGAGGGCAGTCGTGTGCCCGCAGGGAGCTCGCCACTGATCACGGCCTGCCGAAGCAGGCGTTGGAGCTGTCGGTAGACGTGCTCGTCGCTGTTGCGATCAAGATGTTGTTGCAGCCAGTCGGTCAGCGCGGCACTTCTCATACAGTTTGGGATTGCTTCGAAAATGGTTCCCTCAAATTTACCATAGTGGATCTTTTGGGTGGTGCCAGATGTGAATATGCTGAGCGCTCATGTCATCGCCCCGAGGCTCCGCTCGAGGCGCCGCCGGTGGTTGCTGGCGGCGGCCATCCTCTGAGTGGCCGAGTGCGCGTCACCTTCATTTCTAGCCCGGTTTCATCATGTCTGCTGCACCCGAATTTTCCCTTGATCCCGCCTTCGCCAACGGCCATAACGCAGATTGGCAGCTTCGCAAGAACGCCGCTACACCGCGTGGTGTGGCGGTGGGCAACAGCTTCTACGCCGCCAAAGCCCTGAACGCAGAACTGTGGGATGTGGAGGGGCGGCGCTACATTGATTTTGGCAGCGGCATCGCGGTGCTCAACACCGGGCACCGCCACCCCAAGGTCACCGCGGCCGTGCGAGCGCAACTCGACCTCTTCACGCATACCGCTTACCAGGTGGTGCCCTATCCCTCTTACGTGGCCCTCGCTGAGGAATTGAACCGCCGCACGCCGGGCACGCACGCAAAGAAGACCACCTTCTTCACCACGGGCGCAGAAGCGGTTGAGAACGCCATCAAGATCGCCCGGGCCTTCACTGGTCGCAGCGGTGTGATCGGCTTCAGCGGCGGCTTCCATGGCCGCACGTTCATGGGCATGGCGCTCACGGGCAAGGTGGTGCCCTACAAGCGGGGCTTTGGTCCTTTTCCTGGGGAGGTTTACCACGCGCCATTCCCCAATGAATTGCATGGCGTGAGCGTGCAAGACGCCCTGGATGCTGTGCACGCCTTGTTCAAGTCGGACATCGATCCAGCCCGTGTTGCGGCATTCATCTACGAGCCTGTGCAAGGCGAGGGGGGCTTCAATGTGGCACCCGTTGAGTTCATCGAGGGGCTGCGCCAGATCGCTGACGAGCACGGCATTTTGCTGATCGCCGATGAAATTCAGACCGGCTTCGCCCGCACGGGCAAGTTGTTCGCCACACACCACCACGGCGTGATGGTTGACCTGATCACGTTCGCTAAAAGCCTGGCGGGCGGCTTGCCACTGTCAGGTGTGACCGGCCGAGCCGACGTGATGGACGCTGCCGAACCGGGCGGCCTGGGTGGCACCTACGCAGGCAACCCCTTGGCCGTGGCTGCGGCCCATGCCGTGCTTGAAGCCATCGACAGTGAAGGGCTCGAGGACCGAGCGGTGGTCTTGGGCGACCGCTTGAAAAGCCGACTCCATGACCTGAAGTCAGATGTGAAGCAGATTGTCGACGTGCGTGGCCCTGGTTCCATGGTGGCCGTCGAGTTCGCCGATCCTGAAACGGGCCACCCGGATGCTGCCTACGCCAAGCGGGTGCAGACAGAGGCTCTTTCGCGCGGCTTGCTCTTGTTGCTCTGCGGCGTCTACGGCAATGTGATCCGTTTTCTGCACCCGCTGACCACGGAAGACGCCGTCTTCAATGAGGGATTGGACATCTTGGAAGCCGCGCTGTTTGCGGCCCGCGTCTGAGTTCCCCCAGCCAACTTCACTCCGACACGACACCGGATCGAACCATGAGCTTTTTGCAAGACCCCCATCTGTTGCGCCAACAGGCCTACCTCGACGGCCGCTGGACCGATGCCGACAACGGCGAAACCCTGCCTGTGACCAACCCGGCCACGGGGGATGTGCTGGGCAGCGTGCCCCTGATGGGCGCTGCAGAAACCGAGCGTGCCATCTCTGCCGCCAACGCCGCCTGGCCTGCCTGGCGCGCCCTGACGGCCAAGGCCCGTGGTGCGTTGCTGCAAAAGTGGTTGCAGCTCATCCAGGCTCACGCGGAAGATCTGGCCCTGCTGATGACCCTGGAGCAGGGCAAGCCCCTGGCGGAGGCTCGCGGAGAGGTTGCTTACGCGGCCTCCTTCATCGAGTGGTTTGCCGAAGAGGGCAAGCGCCTGTATGGCGAGACCATCCCCAGCCCGCTTGCCGACCGCAAGCTGCTGGTGCTGCGAGAGCCCATTGGCGTTTGTGCCGCGATCACGCCGTGGAACTTCCCACTGGCCATGATTACTCGCAAGGTGGCGCCGGCACTGAGTGCAGGCTGTCCCATCATCGTCAAGCCGGCCGAGTCCACGCCTTTTTCTGCCTTGGCGCTGGCTGCACTGGCAGAGCGAGCCGGCATCCCTGCAGGCGTTTTGCAGGTGATCACAGGTGACGCGCGAGCCATTGGCGGCGTGCTCACCGCCAGCCCCGTGGTCCGCAAGCTGAGCTTCACGGGCTCGACCGAAGTGGGCCGCCTGCTGTATGCCCAGTCTGCGCAGACGGTCAAGAAGTTGTCGCTGGAGTTGGGGGGCAATGCGCCCTTCATCGTCTTTGACGATGCTGACCTGGATGCCGCCGTGCAGGGCGCCATCGTCTCAAAGTTTCGCAACGCAGGGCAGACCTGTGTGTGCGCCAACCGCCTGTATGTGCACGACAAGGTGTACGACGCCTTTGCCGACAAGCTGGTGAAGGCCGTGGCCGAGTTGCGCGTGGGCGATGGCCGCGAGGCGGGTGTCACCCAAGGGCCGTTGATCGACCGCGCAGCCCTCGCGAAGGTAGAAGACCACATCGACAATGCCGTGAGCTTGGGCGCTCGCGTGCTGCTGGGTGGGCGCCGCTCCGATTTGGGTGGAACCTTCTTTGAGCCGACCGTTTTGGCAGACGTGCCAGCTCACGCCAAGGTGGCCAAAGAAGAGACCTTTGGTCCGCTGGCACCGTTGTTCCGCTTTCACTCGGAAGAGGAAGCGGTGCGTCTGGCCAATGACACCGAGTTCGGTCTGGCCAGTTATTTCTTCAGTCGTGACGTGGGCCGCATCTTCCGTGTGGCCGAGGCCCTGGAGTGCGGCATGGTGGGCGTCAACACAGGGCTGATCTCCAACGAGGTCGCGCCTTTTGGCGGCGTCAAGCAGTCTGGTTTGGGCCGCGAGGGTTCACGCCATGGCATCGAAGACTACCTGGTCACCAAGTACGTTGCGCTGGCTGGTCTCTGACTGAGAGGGACGAGGCGCCGTGCGTCATCGCCCTGATGTCCATCTTCGTCTTGGATGAAAGCCTGCGCTGAGCAGGTTCAGCTGGAGTGCTTTGTGAGCCGTTTGAAGGGCGCAGTGTGCGTGCTGCTGTCTGCCACGGGGTTCGGGGTGATGGTGCTGTTCACTCGCACCGCACAACATGAGGGTGTGTCACCCACCAGCCTGTTGTTCATGCGCCTGGCGCTGGCGGCACTGGTGCTGTCTGCCATGGCTTGGCAGCAGCAAGCCCCGTGGCCGACCGGGCGTGCAGCCTGGGTGGCAGCGCTGATGGGCGCCGTTTTCTCTGGCAACGCCTTGGCCTATTTTCATGCGCTCAATCGCGGGGCGGCAGCTTCGGTGCCGGCTGTGTTTTTTTGCTATCCGGTGTTCGTTGCACTGATCACCAGCATGCTCACTCGCCGGCTGATGAGCGCGCACAGCGCCTTGTGCACCTTGTTGGCGGTGGGTGGTTGCTGGTTGACGGTGATCCCGTCGCAGGGGAGTGCACCTTTGGCTGGCCCAGCGCTGGCTTTGGCATTGGCTTCGGCGGCCTGCTATGCCGTGTATGTGATCTTGTCGCGCTCGCTGGGTCAACGCAGCGCCCCCCTGGCTCAGGCTGGCGTCATCACCACCAGTTCGGCTCTTTGCCTGGGGCTGCTGGTGGCCTGGCAGGGCCTGGACCAGCCGGTGACCTGGCTGGGGTGGGGTTGCGTACTGGCCCTTGCCATCTTCTCCACGGTTGTGTCGATCACGGCCTTCCTGGCAGGTGCCCGCATCCTTGGCACCACGCATGCGGCTGCCTTGTCTGCGGCCGAGCCAGTGGTCACCGCGCTGACGGCCTGGGCTGCCTTTGACGAGGCCATGGCTCCAGTCAGCTGGCTGGGCATGGTCCTGGTGGTGGCCTCTGTGGTGCTGTCGACGTTCCTGCACAAAGAGCGAGCGCAAGAAGTCAAGGATTGAGCCGCCGCGCCACGGGGGCGCGGTGTGCCCTCCTCAGACCCCCAGTTTGTCGCGCAGGTCGTAGTACAAGGCGCCCATGGCCGTGAGCGGCACGCGCAGCATGCGCCCGCCCGGGAAGGGGTAATGGGGCAGCTTGGCAAAGGCGTCGAAGCGACTGGCCTGACCCTGTATGGCCTCGCTGAGCACGCGACCGATCAAGTGGGTGAACGTCACGCCATGGCCCGAACAGCCTTGTGAGTAGTAGATGTTGGGCGACAGCTGCCCAACCTCAGGCAAGCGCGTGAGCGTGAGCAGAAAGTTGCCTGTCCATCCGTAGTCGATCTTCACATCTTTGAGTTCAGGGAAGGTCTTGAGCATCTTGGGGCGGACGATGGATTCGATGTGCGCCGGATCTCGCGCACCGTAGATCACCCCACCGCCATAAAGGAGCCGGCGGTCTGCCGACAGCCTGAAGTAATCGAGCAGGAAGTTGCAGTCCTCTACGCAGTAATCAGTGGGCAGAATTTCGGGGAAGCGCTCGCCCAGAGGCTCGGTGGCAAGCACCTGCGAACCGCAGGGCATGGAGCGTGAAGCCAATGCAGGCTCAAGGTCGCCGATGTAAGCATTGCAGGCCACCACCACGAACTTGGCGCGAACCTGGCCCTGGGCCGTGTGCACCACCGCGGTGTCTCCACGCTCAATGCGTGTCACCGCAGACAGCTCGTGTATCACGCCACCGAGTGACTCAAAAGCCGCCGCCTCACCTTGCGCCAAGCGCAGAGGGTGCATGTGGCCGGTGCTGTGGTCGAGCAAGGCCGCCTTGTAGCGGCGGGTGCCGGTGGCCTGCTCGGTGGCTTTGGCATCCAGAAGCTCCAATTGCTTGTGGCCGTGGCGCTCCCACAGTGCCTTGTGGTGCTCAAGCTGGCGTGCCTGTTTATCGGTCATCGCCGTGAACATGCCGCCTGGCTTGAACTGGCAATCAATCTGGTGGCGTTCGATCAGCTCTTTGATGATCCTGGCGCCTTCAAAGGCCATGCTGCCAAGGGCTGAGGCAGCCTCCTTGCCATGACGTGCCTCGATCACGTCGAGGTCGCGCGAATAGCTGTGCACCAGCTGGCCGCCGTTTCGCCCGGAGGCGCCCCAGCCCACGCGGGCCGACTCCAGCACGATCACTTTGAAGCCAGCGTCGGCCAGGTGCAAGGCCGTGGACAGGCCGGTGTAGCCGGCACCAACGATGCAAATGTCGGCCTCTACCGCGCCTTGCAAGGGCGGGCGATCATGCTGGGGCAGCCCCGATGCCGCGTAGTAGGAAGGGGCGTGGGTCTGGCTGCCCGCCTGCCCCAGGCTTCGGCTGGGGCTAGCAGGGGTTTGAAAGAAAATGGCTTCGGTAGTCATGGTGCTCATCCATCTGGTGCAGGTGAGTGTCAGTGGTTGTGTCCATCGCCACGGACCGCACCCAGCACGGCAGGTCGGGGCGCGCGGTTGGCGATGGACTGATGGTTGACGCCGCTGGCATGGACGCTCAACGAAGCCGCGCTGAAACGTTTGGCTTTGGCTGGTGCGGGGAGGGCGGTGGTGACCGCATCAACGAAGGGCGCTTTGGCCATCACGACTTTGCCGCCCACCACAGTCAAGAGCACTTGGTTTCGAGCCAGCTCTTCCTCTGGCACTTGCATGAAGTTTCGATCCAGCACGATGAGGTCGGCGAACTTGCCTTTTTCAATCGAACCGATCTTGCCATCCATGCGAAGCTGGTAAGCCGAGGTCATGGTGATCGAACGCAAGGCATCTGCGCGCGACAAGGCGGGGTCGTTGTTGATCTTCCCAGCAAAGGCTGGGCCGAAGCTGTTGGCGCTGGTCGGGTCGCCCGAGCGGGTCACGGCGATCTTCAGTGCCAGCATTTCGTCCAGGGGGTCGATCGGCCAGTCGCTGCCATAGCCCACGCGGGCACCAGCGTTTTTCACGCTGCCAAAGGGCTCCATGCGGGCGAAGCGGTCAGGACCCAGGTGCGACTCGGTTTCGCCGATTGAGTACGGTGCTTGCTGCGCCCACTGGAATGAGAACGAAGCGATCACGTCCAGCGCCTTGTAGCGAGGGTAATCCGCCACGGCGACGGTCTCGTTGTGGGCAATGGCTGGGCGGAACTTGGTGTTGGGCACCTGCTGGCGCGCGTATTCAACGGCGTCGAGCGTTTCACGCACGGTGCGCTCACCTGTGGCGTGCACATGTACGTCAAAGTCGGATTTGGCAATCTCGGCCATCAGTGGCTTGAGCACCGATGGTGCAAAGTAAACACTGCCGGCGTTGCTGCCCGGCACCCAGTTCGGGGCTTCGTTGGTGCCGCTGTTGGTGAAATAGGGAGAAAGCAAACCGCCCGTGTCTGCCGGAGCGTTGACCACGCCGTCGCCGAAGAGCTTGATGTGGCGGATGCTGACTGTGGGCGACTGTGCCAGCCATGCGCCTTGGTCGTATTTGTCTCGCAGCGCCTTGACCACGGACAGCGCGTTGCTTGCGCTGGCGGTCGCGCTGTCGACGTCGATCTGGGCAGCCAGGAAGGGCCGCGCGGTCAGCTCGCCTGATTTTTGCAGGGTCGTGAACGCGACGGCATGGCCCTCGCCAGCCGCGGCGTCCATGAAGGTGGTGATGCCCTGCGCTTTGAGGGCGCTCAGTGCAGCTTTGGCCTGTTCGATGCGGTCGGCGTCGGTGTCAGGGGGCACCACCTCGTTGACGATGAAGCTGGCGGCGTCTTCTGCGATGCCGGTGGGTTCGCCGTTGGCGTCACGAGCGAAGCTCCCGCCAGCCGGATCGGGCGTGTCCTTGGTCACCCCAGCCAGGCTCAAGCCTCGGGTGTTGGTCAAGATGGTGTGGAAGTCACTTGAACGCACAATGATCGGGCGCTTTGTGGCCAAGGCATCCAACACGGCCTTGGTTGGGTCGGCGTCGACGCTGGAAGTGCCCTGGCGCGACCAGTTCACCACTTCAAGCCAGGTGTCGGGCTCTTCGGCTGCAGAGCTGTTCAGGCAAGTCTGGATCGCAGTCTGCATCTGTGCACGGGTGAGCGTGGCGTAGTTCAGATTGCATTGCAGCAGCGCACGTCCGCCCGCGATGCTGTGCAGGTGGCCGTCCACCAGGCCAGGCATGAGCATGCGGCCTCCCAGATCAACCACCTTGGTTGTGGCGCCCACAAAGTCAGCCGCTTCGGCGTTGCTGCCAACGTAAACGATGACGCCATCACGCACAGCAACGGCTTGTTTGACCGAGTTCTTGGCATCGACCGTGTAGACGTAGCCATTGGTGTACACCGTGTCGGCATCGCCTTTGCAGCCGGCGAGAAGGAGCGCGACGCCAATCGCGGCAGCGATCGGGCCGATGGCGTGTTTGCGTAGGACAAGTTTGGTGGTCATGAGGCAATTCCTATGTTGGGATGGTCGTGTGATGGCGTTCAAGACTGGATGCGCAACCAGGTGGTTTTCAGTTCGGTGTATTTGTCGAATGCGTGAAGCGACTTGTCCCGTCCGTTACCGGATTGCTTGACGCCGCCAAAAGGCACGGTGATGTCGTCTTCGTCGTATTGGTTGACGTGCACTGTGCCGGCTCTCAAGGCACGGGCGACCCGGTGAGCGCGATCAAGCTGGCCGCTCCAGACGCTGGCTTGCAGCCCATACGGGCTGTCATTGGCAATGGCAATGGCTTCGGCTTCGTCTGCGAAAGGAATCACGCTGATCACCGGACCGAAGATCTCTTCCCGCGCGATGGCCATGCCGTTGTGGACGCCAGAGAAGATGGTGGGCTGCACGTAGTGGCCTCCTGTCTCGGAAAGGGCGCGGTGCCCACCGCACAAAAGTTGAGCACCCTCAGCCAGCCCTTGATCGACGTACCCCAAGACCGAGTTCAGCTGCGCTTCGTCCACAACCGCACCCAGCCTGGTGCTGCTGTTCAATGGGTCGGCTGCAGGCCATGATTTGGCCTCGTCGCCCATGACGGCCAGCACCTCGGCCAGCACGTCTTGTTGCACCAGCACACGGGTGGGCGCATTGCATGACTCGCCCTGGTTGAAAAACACGCTGCCGACGGCGGTGCGCGCAGCACGCTCGATGTCGTTGGCATCACTGAACACGAGGAAGGCCGACTTGCCGCCCAACTCGTTGTACACACGCTTGAGGTTGGACTGGGCCGAATAAGCCAGCATGCGGCGCCCCACACGGGTCGAGCCTGTGAAGCCGATGGCATCGACATCCGGGTGCAGGGCAAGGGCCTCGCCAGCCTCGTGGCCAAAGCCGGGAACCACGTTGAGAACGCCTTCAGGCAAGCCCGCTTCAAGCGCGAGTTCAGCCAGGCGCAGCGCGGTATACGGTGATTTTTCGGAAGGCTTGAGTACCACGCTGTTGCCAGATGCAAGTGCCGGGCCTAGCTTCCAGGACGCCATGATCATTGGGTAGTTCCAGGGCACGATGGCACCGATCACGCCCATGGGTTCGCGTGTGATCAGGGCCAGGTCGTTCGGGCCCGTGGGTGCCACCTCACCGTAGATTTTGTCGACGGCTTCTGCGTACCAGGCAATGGCGCGAGCGGCCGCGGGCACATCCACGGAAAGGCTGTGTGATATGGGCTTGCCCATGTCCAGCGTCTCGATCAAAGCCAGTTCTTCACGGTTTGCCAGGATCAAATCGGCCCAGCGTTGCATCACCGCTTTTCGCGCAGCAGGGGGCTGGCCTGACCAGCGCTTGTCTTCAAAAGCGGCGCGGGCGCTGCGCACGGCCACGTCAATGTCGTGTGCGCTGCCGCGAGCCACTGGGCCGAGCAAGCGGCCATGCACGGGGGAGCACTTGGCGAAGGTCTCGCCATGGGCCGATGCCTGCCGTTGGCCTTCGATCAGGCTGCGACCATCGAAGCGCACTGCGGCTGCTCGGTCGGCCCAGTTAGGCGATGTGGTCTGTGCGTGTGGTTCGTGCATGGTCGCTCTCTCTTTTTAGAAACTCACGACCACCGAAGTGCCCAGCAACTGGTTGCTCTTCTTGTAGCTGTCGTCCTTGGTGTCCTTGAACACGGCACCGCTGGCGCGGTCAAGGCGGTACTCCACCTTGAACACGGTGTTGAGGTTGAAGGCGTAGTTCACACCGAAGGTCAGCGCCGAGCGGTTCACGCCGCGGTTGCTGTCGGTCTGCGTCCACGTGTCACCGACCAGCGAATACGCGGGGCCGATGCCGTTGTGGTCATCGGCGGTGGCGTAGGTCAACAAACCACCACCGTTCTTGGCATTGGCGATGTAGTCGGCGCGCACGATGCCTTCCAGCCAAGGCTGGAACTTGTAGGCCACCAAGCCCGAGATGCCCGACCAGTAAGCGTCACGCAGCACTTTGTTGCCGTCGGCATCGGTTGTGGCCGTGATCGAGGCCTTCTTTTGGCGCCCCCAGCTCAACTGGCCTTGCACCGTCAAGTCACCCCGGATGAAGTAGGCATCGGCTTCAAAAAGGTCGACGCGTGAGTCACTCTGAGGCTTGACGACGTCCGTCAACTCAACGGCACCTGTGTCGGCATTCACCGCAAACTGTTGCGTCGTCACACCCTCAGAGCCATTCTTGGCCTTGCCATGCACCCCAGCAAACCCAAAGCCCTGGAACTCGCCCTTGGCGTAGTCCACGCGGTAGGCCACGACTGGTGTCTTCTCTTTGGCGTTGCGCTTGCTCGCGTTCATGTTGGCCAGCAAGCCCTTGACGATCCACTTGTCGCGCGTGAGCTCCAGCCCCGCACCGGTGTAGGCCGTCGGCAAGGTCAGGTCAAACAACAGGTTGTGCGTGACCAGCTTGTTTTGCGTGGCCGGCAGGTACTCGTAGCCCGACCAGTCTGGGATGTGGCCAGCAATGAAGCGCGTTTGCAAGTCGGTCAAAGGCACGGACACCGAAGCCTCCTGAATGGGCGACGACGACGACTCGGCAACCCCCTGTGTGCTGCGCTGCGGCGCCAAGGTCAGGTGCCAACGCGCCCCACCGTCGGTTTCCTTGAGGAAGTCGATCACGGCGGTGCCGATGTACGAGTTGTCGTAGAAGTAGCCGCCCTCTGACACCGAGTTCAAGAACTGGAAGCCCGCGCGGTGCTGACGCTGGTTGTAGATGTAGGTCGGGTCCATGTAACCCGCGATCTTCAAGCCCTTGAAGCCCAGCGCATCCCGCGAGTCCTCCATGGCTTCCACCTTCACCGCGATGCGGTTGGCCTCCTGCTGCTGCTCGGGCGTCATGCCGGGGGCTGGCAAGTTGGCCGCCGACTCGGCTAGCTTGGCTTCTTGCGCGCCGAGCTTCTTCTCCAGCTCGGCCATCCGCGCCTTGAGCGCGCGCATTTCCATGAGCAAGGTGTCGTTCGATTCCGGGGCAGCCAGGGCCAGGGGATAGGCCGCAGCAAGGGCCAGGCTCAGTGTGGCAAGGGTCAGGCGTTTCATGGGTAGTCCTTGTGGAGGGTCAGTGGCGTTGTGCGGCTGCCATCTCGGCTGCCAGCTGTCGCTCGCGTCTGGCCATGAGCCAACTGGCCAGCACCACCCCTGTCGCCACCACGAGAATGATCACGGTGGCCACGGCGTTGATGCTGGGGCTCAGGCCCAGACGGGCGCGGGAAAAGATGGCCAGGGGCAAGGTGGTGGCCCCTGGGCCGGAGAGGAAGGCCGACAGCACGACGTCGTCAAGCGAGACCGTGAAGGTCAACAACCAGGCCGACAGCAGCGAGGGCAGCATGCTTGGCAGGGTGACCAGCATGAAGACCTGAGGCGGCTTGGCGCCGAGGTCCATGGCCGCTTCTTCAAGTTGCGGGTTGATCTCTTTCAGGCGAGCCTGCAGCACCACGGTGGCGTAAGCCACCCCCAGCAACAGGTGCCCAAGCCAGATCGTCACGGCACCACGCTCCGGGAAACCCAGCCAGCGCTGCATGGACACGAGCATCAGCAGCAATGACAGGCCGACGATCACCTCGGGCATGACCAGTGGCGCATTGACCATGCCAGAAAACAGCGTGCGTCCCCAGAAGCGCGGATACTTCACCAGAGAGAAGGCCGCCAACATGCCCAAGACCACTGACCCGCAGGCTGTGGCCAGGGCGATCTTGAGAGACAAACACAGGCCATCTAGCAGCTCCTGATCCTGAGCCAGCGCGCTGTACCACTTGAGCGTGAAGCCTCCCCATACGTTGGGCAAGTCTGATCCGCTGAAGGAGTAGAAGACCAGCGCGACGATGGGCAGGTAGAGGAACAGAAAGCTGCCAACTAGCCAGACGCGGCCAAAACCGCGGTTGAAGCCAGGCGTGAAAGGGGTGTGTGGGGTGCGGCTCATCGTTGGCCCTCCTGGCTCTCGGCCTGCGCCTTGTTGAACAGGGCCAGCGGCACGATGATCAGCAAAATCATCACCACGGCCACGCTGGATGCCATCGGCCAATCGTTGTTGGCAAAGAACTCGTCCCACAGCACGCGGCCAATCATCAAGGTGGACGGGCCACCCAACAGTTCAGGGATCACGAACTCACCCACGCAGGGGATGAACACGAGCATGGCGCCAGCCAAGATGCCGGGACGTGACAAGGGCACCGTGACCCGCCAAAACGCCACCCAGGGCGTGGAGCCCAGGTCGGATGCAGCTTCCAGCAGGCGGATGTCCATCTTCGACAAGGTGGCGAACAGCGGCAGCACCATGAAGGGCAGGTAGGTGTAGACCATGCCGATCACCAGTGAAAACGGCGTGTTCATCAGCTGGCCTGGCGCAGGGATGAGCCCGAGGTTGGCCAACAGGGGTTCGATGCCGATGGCGCCCATGGCCTCAGCCACCCATCCGCCTTCGCTCAGCAAGCCCTTCCATGCGTAGACACGCAGCAGGAAGCTGGTCCAAAAGGGCAGCATCACCAGCATCAGCAGGCTGGCCTGCACTGCCTTGTTGGCCCTTGCCATGAAATAGGCAAAGGGATAACCGATCCACAGGCAGCACACGGTGGTGATGGCCGCGTACTTCAGGCTGGTGAGGTAGGTTTTGAAGTAGAGGTCATCCTGCGTGATGAACACATAGTTGGCCACGCGGATGCTCAGGTGAAGCACGCCTTCGGAATAGGTGATGAGGTCCTTGAAGCGCACGGTCTCCATCTCGGAGACGCTGATCTTGAAAACAATCAGGAAGGGCAGCAGGAAGAAAATCAGCAGCCAGGTGTATGGCACGCCGATCACGGCACGCCGGCCAGGGTTGAGGTTGAAGCTCATGGTGCGGGCCTCATTGCGTCAGCACGACTTGAGCTGTGTCGTCCCAGCTTGCCCAAACCAGATCACCCGTCTGAAGCGCGTCATCGCTGTGGCGGCTGGTATTGGCCATCGATACCTTGATCGTGGCGCCACTGCTCAATTGCACGTGGTAGACCGTGAAACTGCCAAAGTACGCGAGGTCACGCACGGTGCCTCTGGTGTGGTTGTACAAGCCTTCAGGTCGCACGCGGCTCAACCCGACCTTCTCGGGGCGCACGGCCACAGCGACGGACATGCCTTCGGTCCCGGTGATGCCATGCCCGACGAGGTGGTGGCAGTCATCGCACTGGATCACCACATGATCGGGTGCATCCTGCACGACGACGCCTTCCATCATGTTGACGTTGCCGATGAAGTCGGCCACGAAGCGGGTGGCGGGGGTTTCGTAGATCTCGTGTGGCGCGCCCACCTGCAGGATGCGGCCTTCGCTCATCACGGCGATGCGGCTGGCCATGGTCATGGCTTCTTCCTGATCGTGGGTCACCATCACGCAGGTCACACCCACGTCTTGAAGGATGTTGACCAGCTCAATCTGCGTCTCTTCGCGCAGCTTCTTGTCCAGTGCGCCCAGGGGCTCGTCCAGCAAGAGGAGCTGCGGCTTCTTGGCCAAGCTGCGGGCCAGCGCCACGCGTTGTTGCTGGCCGCCCGACAGTTGGTGCGGCTTGCGCTTGGCGAACTTGCCCAGTTGGACCAACTTGAGCATGTCGTCCACCCGCGCTGCCACCTCGCCTTTGCCCAGGCCGTCGCGTTTGAGGCCAAAGGCGATGTTCTCCCACACCGACAGGTGCGGGAACAGCGCATAGCTCTGGAACATCATGTTGATGGGCCGCTGGTAGGGCGGCAAGCTCACCAGGTCCTGTCCATTGAGGACGATGCGGCCTGAGGTGGGCGTCTCGAAGCCAGCCAGCATGCGCAGCAGCGTGGTCTTGCCACAGCCGCTGGAGCCAAGCAAAGCGAAGATCTCGCCCCGCGCGATGTCGAGGTTGATGTGGTTGACCGCCACCGCGCCGCCACCGAAGTCTTTGACGACGTCATGGATCTGCAAGAAGGTCTTGGATGCTGTGGGGGGAGGGGAAAGAACTGCGCTCATGATGGGTTTGGCTCCTGTTTGCTCAGACTCACAAGCCGGTCTTGAACGAGGTGTAGATGCGTGTCATCTGGCGGCGGATGTCGTTGCTGAGCGAATCAGGCTGCGCCATCTTGGCCATCTCAGCTTCTGACGGGTACACGGCTGGGTCGTTGGCAATTTCTGGCTTGACGAACTTGCGCGCTGCCTGGTTGGGGTTGGGGTAGAACACCTTGTTGGTCAGCGATGCGTGAACCTCGGGCCTCAGGATGTAGTTGATCCACTTGTGGGCGTTCTCAGGGTGTGGCGCATCGGCCGGTATGGCCATCGTGTCCATGAAAATCACGCCGCCTGTTTTGGGCAACAGGGTCTGGATGTTTTGACCCGTCTTGCCTTCGATGGCCCGGTTTTTCGCGATGTTGATGTCACCGGCATATCCAAAAGACACGCAGAGCGAGCCGTTGGCCAGGTCGTTGATGTAGCCACTGGAGCTGAACAAGGTCACATAGGGCCGAATGGCCTTGAGCACAGGCGGCACCAGTTGGTAGTCGCCAACAGCCCTGCTGTAGGCGGGCTTGCCGAGGTAGTGCATGACAGCGGGCACCACTTCCGTGGGTGAATCGAGGAAGGACACGCCACAGCTTTTCAGCTTGCTGATGTACTCAGGCTTGAAGATCAGGTCCCACGCGTTGTCGGGCATGGGCAGGCTGCCGAGCGCGGCTTTGACCTTGTCAACGTTGATGCCCACCGTGGTGTAGCTCCACATCCAATCGACGAGGTACTGGTTGCCAGGATCCAGCTTGCTCAATTGAGCAAGCATCACGGGGTCCAGGTTCTTGTAGTTGCTCAGCTTGCTCTTGTCGATTTTTTGCAGAAGGCCACCGTCGGCCTGCATCTTGGCCCAGTAGGACGATGGCACCACGATGTCATAGCCCGTCTTGCCGGCCACCAGCTTGGCGTGCACGATTTCGTTGTTGTCGAAAACGTCGTACCGCACCTTGATGCCAGTCTCTTTTTCGAAGTTGGCAATGGTGTCGGGCGCGATGTAGTTGGACCAGTTGTAAACGTTGAGCACCTTCTCTTCTTCGGCCTGGGCCTGCCCCATGGGCAGGGCAAGCAGTGCCAGGCAAGGCAACAGAGATCGGAGCGGACGGCGACTTGGGGTTCGTGACATGTGGTGGTTCCTTCAGATGGCGTGATCAGACGTGCAGCAGCAGGTGCTCTCGCTCCCACGGCGAGATCACCTTCATGAATTCGGCGTGTTCGGTCTCTTTGACTTCGGCGTAGACCGTGATGAACTCTTGGCCCAACAGCTCGGCCAGGTCGGCTTCTTCGCGCAGCAAGCTCACTGCCTCACCCAGGCTGCGTGGCAAGCCGTAGTCACCCAGATAAGCATCGCCCTTGCATTCCGCAGTGGGCTCGATCTGCTTCTGGATACCGAGGTAGCCGCAGGCCAGGGTGGCAGCCAGTGCGACATAGGGATTGGCATCGGCACCGATCACACGGTTCTCGATGCGGCGCGCGGCCGGTGGGGCAACGGGGGAGCGAAAGCCCACGGTGCGGTTGTCCGTGCCCCATTGGATGTTGATGGGCGCAGCGGTGTGGCGCGCAAGGCGACGGTAGCTGTTCACATAGGGTGCGAGCAAGGCCATGGCCGAGGGGATGTAGCGCTGCAGGCCGCCGATGTACCAGTAGAACTCTTTGGAGGCGGTGCCATCCGGGTTGCTGAAGATGTTCTGTCCGGTGACCTTGTCGACCACGCTCTGGTGCACGTGCATGGCGCTGCCAGGCTCGTTGGCAATTGGCTTGGCCATGAAGGTGGCGTACATGTCGTGGCGCAGGGCGGCCTCGCGCACCGTGCGCTTGAAGAAGAAGACCTCGTCGGCCAGTTGCAGCGGGTGATCGTGAAAGAAGTTGATCTCCATCTGCCCGGCGCCAATTTCGTGGATGAGGGTGTCCACGTTGAGCTTCATGGCCTCGCAGTAGGCGTAGATGTCTTCAAACAGGGGGTCGAACTCGTTGACGGCGTCAATCGAATAGGCTTGGCGAGACGTTTCAGCTCGGCCGCTGCGACCCTTGGGCGGCTTCAGTGGCAGGTCCGGATCGAGGTTGCGCTCGACCAGATAGAACTCCAACTCAGGGGCCACCACGGGCGCCCAGCCCTTGGCATCGAAGAGCTCACACACGCGCTTGAGCACTGATCGCGGCGCAAAGGGGATGAGCTTGCCGTCGCGGTCGTAGCAATCATGGATGACCTGAGCGGTCGGATCGGTGGCCCAGGGCACGATGCGGGCGGTGCTCGGGTCGGCCCGCAGGTGCATGTCGTGGTCGGTGGCGCTGATCACCTCGAAATAGGGGCCAGACTCGGGCTGCTCGCCGGTCACGCCCATGGCCACGACGATCTCGGGCAGGCGCATGCCGCGGTCTTCTGTGAAGCGGTCACGGGGCAGGATCTTGCCTCTGGCCACGCCGGTGAGGTCAGGAACAAGGCACTCGACCTCGGTCACGCGTTGCTCGATGAACCACTTCTCAAGCTCGGCGAACGACTGGTTTGTGGTGGAGGTGTTGGGGTTCGGATTGGTTGGCGTGCTCATGGGGAGGTCTTTTGAATGGTCGCCAGCCTCATCTTCGGCTTGCGAAAGGCGTGGCTGGGCTTGGCACGGGCGCGAGATGGGCACCCGTGGTCCGTTTGGGTCTGATGTGCGTGGAGGTCGGCGTCACCTGAACAGGCGATGCCAAGCAGGTGCAGTCAGGGTCCGGGTGGGCGATGCAGGTCGCGCCAGGACCGGCATGCATCACCAAATGCCTTGAGAATGCCCAGTGAGATTGGGTTCGCGTTGGCCTGCCACTCGGGATGCCACTGAACGCAAAGGCTGAAGCCAGCGCTTTGTGGCACGGAGAAGGCTTCGACCAAGCCATCCGGCGCGGTGGCCTCGATCCGCAAACCATCGGCGAGCCGCGCTATGCCTTGGCCGTGCAGGCTGTTGACCTGCAAGCAGTCGGTTTCAAGCAAGGCAGACAACAGGCCGCCGGGGTGAACTTGAATTGGGTGAGCCAAGCCGTATTGCACATTGACAGGCTGGGCGTCATCAGGTGCGCGGTGGTCAGCGAGTCCGTGCTGCTCGTGCACGGCCTGATACAAGCTGCCCCCCAACGCGACGTTGGTTTCTTGGAACCCTCGACAGATGCCGAGCAGTGGCAGGCCACGCTTCACTGCATGGCGTATCAGAGGCAGGGTCCAAAGATCTCGGACTGGATCCAGGGGCAGGGTGGCATCGTGAACGGCCTCGCCAAAGTGCTGAGGGTGCACGTTGGAGGGGGAGCCTGTCAGCAAGATCCCATCGGCGATGTCCAGCCAGTCAAGCAGCTCTTCAGGGTGGGCGCTGGGCACCACAATCGGCAGGCAACCGGCCAGGCGCACAGCCTCGATGTATTTCTGCCCCACGACATGAAATGGGTGCTGTCCGACCGTGCGATGACACGAGGGCACCAGCACACGTGGTGCATGGCGCGGCAGCGAGCTGTTGATCGGACGGAGTTCGGGGGTCGACATGTTTGTGATCAAATCTTTGATGTACGAACAATATCTGCAGAACGATCCATCTGGAAGAGCCACTTGATGCCAGATGGCTGGTCCACTTTTTGCTTGTTTTTGGGGCGTGGCTGTTGGTGTGAAAAAAATGCCCCAGGTTGGGGCAATCAAGTCTGAGCGACTGGCACAGGAATTCAGGGTTTTGGATGACAGGCGTCGGGCAGTGCTCGAGCGTCATGCGGTAGCCTTCCCAGGCTGGTGAGCGCTGTCTCTTGCTCGCGCGGAACTGGTCTGGCGCGGGCGACAGGCGAGGCTGTCAAACCGGCTATATCGAGCACCTCATTGGTGCGCGCGAACTGCGGCCGAGGTGCCGGCAATTCAAGGCGTTCGGATCTCCGATTTGATCGGCTGCCTGAGTGCTCGCAGCCTTTGGCGAAGAAACTGACTGGCCACAAAGATGTCTTTCTCGATGGCGCGGCGCACACCGGCGCTGTCGCCGCGCATCAGGGCCTTGATCACCTCTTCATGGGAGTCGTTGAGCACCAAAGAGGCTTCCTCTGTGTCAAACAACTGGTTGGAGATGGGGCCTGCCTTGAGCCACAGCGTGTCTATCATGCTGAACAGCAGGGGCGATCCAGCTGCTCGGTACAGCAGAATGTGAAAGTCTTCGTTGATGGCCAGATAGGTCGCAGAGTCACCCTGCTCAAGCGCCTCGTGCATTTGAGCGCACAAGCTCTGTAATGCGACTTTTTGAGCGCCGTCCATGCGAGCGGCGCCACGCTCTGCGGCTTCGCCCTCTAACAGCATCCGCATCTGGAGCAGGTCGTCGAACTCGGCGGGCGCCATGCTGGGAATGGCCACCCCTGCGTTGGGCATGTTGATCAGCGCGCCCTCTGCAGCCAGTCGCTGCAAAGCTGCGCGCACGGGCATGATGCCGACACCCATGTCGGCTGCAACATCTCGGATCTTCAGCCGTTGACCGGGCAGAAAATGTCCGACAGTCACCCACTTGCGCAAACGGGAATAAACCGCATCTTGCTGCGTGCTGCTTGCATTCTCAGGCGAGGCGTTTGCTTCAGCGGTCATCTGTCATCTGTCATTCATCATCCGTGGTTGGCCATCAGGCCGAAACATCACGCAAGTGGTGCGCACCTGCCATGCCAGTGCAAGCACACCTGAGTGACCACTGCTGGCTGCGTGAGACCGTGGGCCGGGCTCGAAAATCGGGCCCATGGCGTCGCGTTGAAGGTAGTTTGCCAGAAGCTGCGACACGTCTCCCCCAGGGGCACCCAACTGTGGTGCCGCGCTCGAAGCGTCATCGTGGTGATGGCTTCGGAGGTGAAATCGACGTTGTGGTGGACGCAGGGCTGACGTGGTGTGTTTGCACGCGGCATGAGCGGCGCCACAGTGCACCAGCCTGGACGGCGCCGTTCGCATCCATGTGATCACATCGTGAAATCGGCCATGTGGCTCGACCAGCGTGAGTTGAACCATCGGCCCGCGATACAGGCCTGCTGGATGGGCACTGCCGGGGGGCAATCAGCCCTTGCTTTCCTGGAGGCAGTTGCCACCGTCCACAACGATCAGCTGACCAGAAACATAGCTGGCGCCTGGCATGGCCAAGAAGGCGATGGCGCTGGCCACTTCTGTGGCTGTACCGGCGCGCCCCATGGGGGTGTGCCGTGCTGCTTGTGCTTCTTGCGGGTGTTGTGATTCGGTGGCAACCCAGCCCGGCGCAACGCAATTGACGGTCACCCCTTGCATGGCGACCTCCAGCGCCAGAGCCCTGCTCATGCCCACCATGCCGGCCTTGGCTGCGCTGTAGGCGGCTTCGCCGGGGTTGCTTACCAGCGGCCCCGTGACAGACGACACATTGACGATGCGGCCGCGCTTTCTCGCCAGCATGTCTGGCAGCACCCGACGCGTGACCAAGTAGCAGGTCGTGAGGTTGCGGGCGATGTCGTCATGCCATGCGGCGTCATCGAGCTCAGCCAGTGGTGTAAACGACTCGCGCCCGCCATCCTGCACCATGCCTGCATTGTTCACCAGCACGTCAATGTCACCCAGGTCTGACTGGACTTGGGCAACCAGCGCGGTCACCTCCTGCGCATTGCGCAAGTCGCCGATGTAGCCGTTCGCCACATGGCCCAGCGCGCGCAATTCGGCCGAACGCTCGTGGACGCGAGGGCCTGTTGCGCACAGGGCCACTTTGCAGCCCAACTCGGCCAGCAGCCTGGCCGTTGCGAACCCGATGCCGCTGGCACTGCCTGCCCCCGTGACCAGTGCAATCTGACCAGGCAGGGAGAAGAGCGGATGCGGGCCTTTAGCCACCGGTCAGTTCTTGCAGGGCCTGATCCATCGTGCTGAGCAGCAGCTCAACGTGGGCGTCGGTGGTGTCCGGGCAGATCAGCATCATGTTGTGGAACGGGGTGATCAACACGCCGCGGTTCAGCAGGTAGAGGTGGATGGCATGTTCAAGTTCTGCATCCATGGCGGCACCAGCTTCAGTGCCGTTTAGAGGTGGCAGGGCGCAGAACTGGAACTCGGTGCGCGCGCCGACTTGGGTGACGCACCATGGCAGCCCATGTCGTTTGATCAAGGTTTGCAACCCTCGCGCCAGCAGGGCGGCGCGGGCTTGCATGGGCGCGAAGACCTCTGGCCGCAGGTAGTTACTCAGCGTGGCGCGCATGGCTGCCATCGCCAGCAGATTGGCCGTGAGTGTGGTGCCGATGCCTGAGTGCCCGGCAGGGGCAGCGCGCTTGGCGGCCACTGCCCTGGAGGCCAGTTCAGCACTGAACCCATATGCTGCGCAAGGCATGCCGCCGCCCAGGGCTTTGCCAACCACCAGGGCATCAACGGCAATGCCGTGTTCGCGTGCATAGCCGCCTGGCCCGCTGCTGAGCGTGTGGGTTTCGTCCATCACCAACAAACTGCCGTGGCGTTTGATCAGCTCGGCGGCCTTCTCCCAATAACCTGGGGCGGGCATCACCATGCCGATGTTGGTCATCACGGGTTCGGCAAGCACGCAGGCCACGTCTCCAGGTGCCAAGGCGGCTTCCAGGGCGGCAAGGTCGTTGAACTCGATGACCCGCGTCGTGGTCAGAAGGTCCTGCACTTGGCCCAGCAGGCTAGGGCGCTGGACTGGCTGCCCATCCACCAAGTCGACAAACACATCATCAACGGTCCCGTGGTAGCAGCCGTTGAAGACCAGCAGCACGCGTCTGCCCGTGGCAGCACGCACCCAGCGCAGCATGAAGCGGTTCGCGTCGGTGGCCGTCATGGCGAACTGCCATTGCGGCAAGCCAAAGCGATCTGCCAGCAGCTGTGCCACCACGGCGGCGTCTTCCCCAGCCAGCATGGTGGTCATGCCATTGCCCGCCTGGGTCTGCAGTGCTTGCGCGACCGCAGCCGGAGAGTGACCAAACATCGCACCGGTATCGCCGAGGCAGAAGTCTGCCAGCGTGTGGCCGTCAACGTCCACCAGCTCTGCACCATGTGCCCGATCGACCTGCAAAGCGAAGGGTGTGCCCCAGTCGCTCATCCAGTGCAGCGGCACGCCGAACATCATGTGCTCGCAGGCTCGGGCAGCCATGACCTTCGAGCGAGGGCGGTTGTCGATGTAGCGCGCGCGCTCTCGTTCGAGCAGCGCGCTCACCTGCTCTGGCGCGATGCCGGTTGGCCAGTGGTGGGGGGCAATGGGGGCGTTCATGGTCGAGGTCGTTGAATGCTTGAGTCGGTTTGTGTGGGGTCAGCGCTGTTTGTCTGATGGCTCACACGAGCAGCAACAGGTGTTCGCGCTCCCAGCTGCTGATCACGCGGTTGTAGCCCGCGTTTTCGAGCTCTTTGACTGCGCAGAAGGCGTCAACAAAGCGCTCGCCAAGCACGTCGCGCAGATCGTCGCAGGCGCGCATTGATTCCAGCGCGTCCTCAAGATGGCGGGGCAATTCGTGGTTGACGTTCCAGGCGCTGTCCAGGGTTGGCTCGGTCGGTTGGAGTTGCTTCTGCATGCCAAGGAGGCCGCATGCCAGCGTGGCAGCCATGGCCAGATAGGGGTTGGTGTCGACCCCGGGCACACGGTTCTCTACACGGCGAGCTTGCGGGCCTGACTTGGGGATGCGGATGCCGCAGGTTCGGTTGTCATGACCCCAGCGCACGTTGATGGGCGCCGACATGTAGGGCGCCAAGCGCCGGTAGGAGTTGACGTAGGGCGCGAGCACCGGCATCACTTGCGGGATGTAGACCTGCTGGCCTGCAATGAAATGGTGGAACAGGTCTGATGCCTGCCCATCGGGGCGGCTGAAGATGTTGTCGCCAGTTGCAGCATCAACGATGCTTTGATGGATGTGCATCGCGCTGCCAGGCTCGCCCTCCATGGGCTTGGCCATGAAGGTTGCAAAAACCCCATGGCGCAGCGCGGTCTCGCGCACGGCCCGCTTGAACAAGAACACACGGTCTGCCAACTCCATCGGGTCACCGTGGCTGAAGTTGATCTCCATCTGGCCTGGGCCGGCTTCATGGATGAGCGTCTCCACGCCCAATCGGTGTTGCCCACAGAAGGTTGACAGCTCCTGGAAGAATGGATCGAAGTCATTGACCGCATCAATCGAGTAGCTTTGACGACCGACTTCGGGCTTGCCTGTGCGACCCAGGGGCGGATGCAATGGCTCGTGTGGGTTGAGTTGCCGTGCAACCAGGTAGAACTCCATCTCAGGTGCCACGACGGCGCGCCAACCCTGCTTCTCGTAGAGCGAGAGCACCCGGCGGAGCACAGCCCGGGGCGAGAGTTGCACGGGCTGGCCATCCCATTCTTCGCAGTCGTGAATGACCACAGCCACTGGCTCTGCCGCCCAGGGGACGATGCGGATGGTGGACGCGTCGGGCTTGCAGACCATGTCGGGATCCGTGTCCCCCACGAAAGGGCCGTTGTCCGGTTGCTGCCCGTTGACCGTGTTCAACAACACGCTTTTGGGGATGCGCATTTCACCGCTGGCGAGGAACAGATCCCTGGGAAGGATCTTGCCGCGCGCGATGCCCGTCATGTCGGGGATCACGCATTCGACCTCGTGAATGCTGTGGGTGGTGAGGAAATCGTGGAGTTCGGAGTTCATGATCAGATGATAAAGAAAAAATTTGCACTTGTGATCACAAAATTGCATTAAATTTGAAAAAAGCGAGGATTAACCTTGGTATGTGATCTCATGTTTGGGTGGCGTGTGGGGATTTGAACTGACTAAGACACGTGGAAAGTGCTCCAGATCGACCCCTTGTGATACGGCCGTCATGTAGCGGTGCAAAGCGACCGAACTACGAGAGCCAACAGGGGTGACAGTGCAGCGCGCCGAGCTGTCCCATCTGTGTCAGCGAGCCGGGGCGGATGGCCGGATGGAGCTGCTGGACGCCAAGCATCAGCTGAATGCGGGGCAGAGAAGCACAGACGACACAAGCATGTGTGGTGGGTTTGAGCGCATCCTGCAAGCTCCTTGGCGATCTGTTCGCTGAGCCGGAGGGCGACACGCTCTTGGTCGGGGGGCGCTTCAATCCCGGCTTCGGTGAAGCAGGCGGGTGCTAGCTGGACACAGCTTCAAGGTGAGACTGGACTTGCGTCAATGCAGCGGCAAAGGCCAACTCAAAGTGCTCGATGAGCGCTGGTGTCAAGGCCTTGTTGCCTGCGCTTGCCGCAGCCTCAAGGGTCTCACAGGCCTGACCCAAAGCCACGGCGCCAACCGACCTGGATGATGACTTCAGTTTGTGCGCCACAGCACTGACAGTGCGTGGGTCGCTTGCCTGAACGGCTGAGCGCAGTTCCTTCACGTGTTGCTGCGCCGACGCGTCAAAGTCGGCCAACAGTTCGTTCAATACATCGGCATCGTCGCCGACTAATGATCGCAATACTTGAAGATTCAACACGTCCAGAGGGGTGGAGGCGACAGGCTTGTCTGCATGCTGGGGCTGTTGGGCTTGGGCGGGCATCCAAGCGTTCAAGGCACTGCGCAGCACGGGCAAAGACACGGGTTTGGTCAGGTACTCGTCGATGCCGATCTTGCGTGCCTGCTCAGCTTCACTCTTCATGGCATTGGCTGTCAGTGCGAGGATGGGCAGGCGGCGTCCTGCGTGTGCCTGTGGGCCATTCTTTTGCTCTTCTTCTCGGATGATGCGAGTCAGCGCATAGCCGTCGAGTTCGGGCATGTGCAGGTCTGTCAGCAACATGGCATGCTGGCCGGACCGCCACAGCGCCAAGGCTTGAGCGCCATCGTTTGCAAACTCTGCGGTGTGCCCAAGCAAGGCCAGTTGGCGCTTGAGCACGGCACGGTTCGTGGCATCGTCTTCAGCCACCAGAATCAAGCGGCCTTGTGTGTTCGATGTCCCCGGCAAGGGCGCGGCCGGATCCAGCCGCCACGTCTCGGCATGTGTTGTCACTGATGGCTCGATCGTTTGGCGGCCTGCCGCCACGCCCACGGCGCGCACAAAGTGCGCTCGTCGCAGCAGGTCGATGGCGATCACTGAAGGGGTGACGGTGCGTATCGATTCCCGTTGGCCATAGCCCACCCATAGCTCACGCTGCTTACCCTCGGCAGCGTCAGGCAAGGCGAGGGTATCGCAGGCGTCCGAGCCTGCACGCACCACCACGGCGGGCGCTTCCTGGGCAAGGGCAAACTGCTGAGCGTCGTGCAAAGTTTTGGCCTCGAACACGTCGGCGCCAGCGGCCTCAAGCCATTGCCGCAATTGCGCAGCAGGCAGGTCGGCGGCAGTCGCCAACACGCATCGCAAGCCGGTCAAGGATGGTGCAGCGCGAGGGATCTCAGCATCGGTGGGCAGTGGCAATGTGAAGGTGAACTCAGAGCCCATGCCTGGCTCACTGTGCACCGACATGCGCCCGCCCATCAAATCGACCAAACGTTTGCAGATCACCAGCCCCAAACCGGTGCCGCCAAAGCGCCGCGTGGTGGATACCTCGGCCTGCATGAAGGGGGAGAACAAACGCGCAACGGTCTCAGTGCTCATGCCAATGCCGTTGTCGGTGACGCCAAACCGGATGCCATCGTCGTCAGTGCTCACGCGCACCATCACCCTGCCCGGCAGGCCATCTTTGCGGGCGCTGAACTTGATGGCGTTGCCGATCAGGTTGTTCAGCAACTGGCGTACGCGCAGCGCGTCACCCATCAGCTTTTGCGTCAAGGAAATGTCCACCCAAACCGTCAGCTGCACACCGCGCTCAATGGCCAGAGGCATCAGGGCGCTACACACGCCTTCGGCCAGTTCGCTCACATCGAATGGCGCCACATCCAGGTCCATCCGGCCGGCTTCAATTTTTGAGAAGTCCAGGATGTCATCGATCAGCATCAGCAAGGCTTGGCCTGAATTGACGATGGTTCGCACAGCCTGCGACTGGTCTTCGGTGAGCGCGCTGTGGGTCAGCAACTCGGCCATGCCCACCACGCCATTCATGGGTGTGCGGATCTCGTGGCTCATGGCCGCCAGAAAGGCACTTTTGGCACGGGTTGCTGATTCGGCCTCTTCGGCACGAACGGCCAGCTCGTCATTGAGCTGCCCCATCTGCATCTCCGCTTGCTTCAGCGGTGTGATGTCGGTCACGAGAACGATGAAGCCTTGGACCACGCCGTCTACCCAGTGCGGGATGTAGTTGGCCATCACGTGGCTCACGCTGCCGTCGGGTTTGGTCATCTGGCGCTGGAAGTGTTGCTCTTCGCCAGCCAGCGCGCCACGCACATGGTGTTCGTTGCGCTGATACAGATCGGGGCCCATCAGTTCATCAATGCGGATGCCCTTCATCTGCCCGCGATCGAGCCCGAACCAGCTCCGGTACGCCTTGTTGGCGAAGCGGTTGCGCAGGTCGGTGCCCCAGTAGCCGATCATGCCTGGGATGTTGTCTGTGAGTTGCTGCAAGAAGTGCTCGGTGCGCATCAGGGCGTTGTTGGCTTGCGTCAATTGCTGCTGGGCAACGTACAGCTCGTCAAGGTTGCGGCGCCGCTCAGTGACGTCGGTTTCGATGGCCACGAAGCCTGTGAGTTGACCGTCAGCGCTGCGCAGGGGCGAGATGTGCGTCTCCACCCAGTAGTCGCGTCCATGTTTGTCGCGGTTGCGCAGTTCGCACTGGTGGCTCTGGCCAGCATTGAGCGCATCGCGCAGGCGCCCCCGTTCAACGGGGTCGGAGTGTTCGCTATGCAGCAACAGACCCGGCGATTTCCCGATGGCTTCTTCAGCCAGATAGCCAGTCAGGCGGGTGAAGCCTTCGTTGACCCAGCGGATGCGGCGATCGGTGTCGGCCACGATCACCGCATTGGTGGTGTAGCGCGCCAGCATGGCCATGGGTTCCAGCTGCGCGGCCAAAGCGGTTGCTTCGTCGCGGGCTGACTGAAGTTGCGCTTCAACCAGCTTCATGGCCGTGATGTCGGTGTCGATGGACATGAACCCGATGACCTGGCCTTCCGCGTTGACCGTCGGCTGCAAGTCCACCTTCATCCAGAAGGTGCGACCGTCTCTGGCTCGGTTGCACACCTCGGCAGTGACTGCATGGCCTTCACGCACGCCGGCTTCAAGCCGCTCATTCTCCGCTGGGTCCGTCAAGAGGGTGCCCACCAGCTCGCCCATGGTGCGTCCGATGGCATCCGGCAACGCATGGCCCGTCACCTGTGTGAACGCAGGGTTGACCCAAGTGATGCGGCCCTGGCGGTCCATCATCACAACGATATTCGATGTGTGTTCGACGATGCGGGCCAGGCCTTCGAGTTTGGCCGTGAGCAACTGGGCGCGCACTTTGACATGGGTTCGCCAACTGGCCTGCATCCAGGCGCCCCAAGCCATCAGCGTGCTCAGGGCCAATCCCGATAAGACGACAACGACGGTGGTCTGATGCGTATGGACTGCATCGAAGCTGGGTCGCGTCGTGGTGCGCAACGTGAAGGCCATGCCTCCCAACGATAGTGCTCGGGTGGTGCTGAATCGACTCTTCCTATGGGTGTTAGCGGCAGAGGCAGATGAGGGCGGCATGTTGGCCGCTGCGGTGGCGTTGTGCCCGTCGTCATAGACCCGGCTTGCTTCGCTGGTGTCGGTACCCGCAAAGAGCTCTATGTCCAGTTCGCCTGAGACGTAATCGTCTATGCCTCGGACGAGGTCTTCAACCACGATGGGTGCGCTCAGCAGGCCTATCAAGGCGCGCTTGCGGTCTTCATCGCTGTTGAGTACGACGCCTTTTTTGTACACGGGCAGCAGCAACAGAAAACCGATGGGCTGACCTTGGTCCTGTAAAAGCCTTACGGGCACAGTCAGCGTGGGCTTGCCCGAAGCGATGGCTTGTTCGATGGTTGCGTACCGCTTGGCTTTGCCGCCCTCGTTGAAGCCCATGGCTTCGTGCTCATCCAAAGCTTTGACGTACTTGATACCAGGCCGATCGCTCGCATCGCCATTTGCCTTGACGACCATGACGGGCGCCGTTTCGGCACGGACGGCCGCCGCGAACCGGTCCACATCCTCACGGTACACATTCTCGAGAAAGCCAATGCCAAGGACGCCCGGAAAATCTTGCATCAAATTGATCGACCCCAAATAGGTCTGAAGCTCATTCAGCCTCACATCCTCGCTGGCGTTGAACAATCCGCGGGCGCCTTTCAGGCCGTATTCGGGCAAAGTTAAGCGGCGCTGGGTTTCCACGGCGATGCGCTCACTCAGTCGCATGAACTCGGTCTGCGCGTCCGCTTCTTCTTCGCGGAACATGGCGCGACTGACCAGCGCCGTGAGTACCAGTCCCAGCAACAGAGCAAGTGTGGCCCAGCGCCAAGGCTGGGCGCGATCTGAGGCAGGAGGGGCAGGGACTATCGGCATAAATTGGGGTGTGGTGACAGTGCTGGAACTAAAAGCCTCTGCACGTCATGCAGCGCCATGTTTGCCTTCATTGCCACCCCGTTACGGACTGTTTGTTTATCTGTTGTTGATGCTGTCGTGCTGTTGATTCGCGGCCATCAGATGGGTCTGTGATCTGAAACATCTGCGCGATATTTCGGCGCATCACGCCGGAGACTTGATGCCGAAAATCGACATCAGCGAATAAATTTGATGCAGATCGAATAAATCTGCTGGGCTTGCTTCCCCTCGCCTGGTTCGAAAGATGCCTCCGGCCCAGCTTGATCGGCACATCTGCCGTCATCGAGCTGCGAAAGCGCTGGTCCACTGAAAAAAGCGCATCGGGGGCGATGCTGAGGCCATGCGGCAGCGCGCGCCCGCTTCATCGCGCTGGACGCGCAGCCATCCATGAACTCGCCGGAGCGGTATCGCTGCAAAGCCGTGGACGACAGGGCAGCGATACCGTGAGCAGGCTTAGGTAAGAGGCGACGGCGGCACGTCAGTCAATGGCAACGAACAAGGCGTGACATTGACATTTCGTACCGGTCAACGCACAGCGGACGGACGGGACGTGGCTGGGCGAGATGCCTTTTGGCCGTGCCTGGCCAACAGCGCCGTTGTGATGCGCGCGTAGTCACGAGGATCCACTGGCGCGAGCCATTGCTTGAAACGCACCAGCGGTGAAAGCGGCAGCTTCAGGTCATCGAGCAACTCGTCGATGTGGTGCACAGAAAACGGGATGATGTTGGTGCCCTTGGAGTGCTTGCCATTCGTGCGCTCCTCCATCCAGGCCAAGCGCTCTGCGACCGTCGCACGTTGCTGTGCTTCTGACGGCAGCTTGAGCTTGTGGCCCAACAGATCGGCCAACCACAGGGCACCCACTTCGGCGTTCAGTTGGCTGAAGAACGACGAGTTGTAGCCATTGAAGGACAAGCCCTTCAAGCCGATGGGCACCATGGATCGGTAGAGCAGGAAGTTGCCGTTTTCGTCGGTGATGCTGCGCATGACCTCAGGTGACAAGAAGGGCACACTTTGGTGCCAGCCCGTTCCGCAGATGACGAGATCGGCGCGCACGGTTTCCCCGGTCGACAGCTTGGCCCAGCGCTGACCGTCCTGCACCCACAAACGTTGAACGCTGGCATTGCGTGCCACCTTGATGCGCCCCGCCGCCACACTCTCATAGAAGCCTTCGGTGACCAAACTGACGGTGCTGCGCGCAATGGACTCGAAGGGCAGCTCGGGCAGCAAGTTCAGTTGCTTCAACTTGCACTGGTAGGTCACGACAGCCTGTACCGAACTCAGCATGGAGTCGCGCATGGGCTTGCCGACGCCGTGCAAAAAGCGCTCAAAGCCCCTCAGGCGGATGTAGCGAAACAGGCCCTCACCCAATCGCGTGAGCAGCAGGTGCTTGTAGTTCAGCACGTTCATCAATTTCTTGGGCACCTTCCAGATCAGGCTGCGTGCCACCACCGTCATGCTGGCCGTGGTGCTCGACAGAGACTGGGCCACATCGCAAGATGATTTGCCATAGCCGATCACCAGCACATGCTTGCCCTTGGCCTCATCCAAGTTGGTGAACTCACTGGTGTGGCAGACACGACCACCGGCCGCGACAAACTCGGCGGCGCCAGGGTATTCGGGCACCATCGGCTGCGAAAAAATGCCGTTGCACACGATGAGCTGATCATAGGTTTGCGTGCTCAATGGGCCATCTGGCTGGTCGGCAGAGACCACGCTCACTTCCCACCTGCCGTCGCCAACGGGGCGGCTTGCCATCACCTGTGTGCGCAGGTGGATGTGGGGCATCAATTCAAAGTGCTTTGCGTAGGCATCCAGATAGCGCTGCACCTGCTCGCCGCTGGGCCACTCAGGGTAATCGGCTGGGTACGGGAAGTCTGACAGGGCATACGTGGACCGCACGTTCTGCGTGGTCAGCCCCGGATAGCGGCGGGAGCGACTCCACACCCCGCCAACGTCGGCCTCCTTCTCAAAGACGGTGACCCGATGACCAAATGCCTTCAAGACCTTGGCCGCACTCAAGCCGGCGAAGCCAGCACCCACGATGCAAATATCCATGACATACCTTGCCGTTGTTGAAAGCACATGAGCGATGTGCACGGGACTCAGTATCAAAGTGCGTTCACCCGATCACTATCCAGTTTTGGCGCTGCCTGTGCGGCAAGCGCACTCATCGCATTTGTGGGCCGGCACGAGCGCATGGGCATCGGAACAGGCACGCCGCATGAGCGCACTTTGCGGATAGGCGATGCCACAAGCGGCTAGAGCAGCGTGGGGCATTTGTCGATCATCAAGGCATGGCGACGACGTTTGTGATCACGCCTCTTGATAAGGAATGTCCATGAAAGGTCTTGAAGGCAAAGTGGCCATCGTCACTGGCGGTGCCACATTGATTGGTGCCGCTGTGGTGGTGAGCCTGAAGGCAGCCGGCGCCAAGGTGGCTGTGTTTGACATTGACGAAGCTGGCGGTCAGGCCGTGGCTGAGGCCAGCGGCGATGAGGTCGCCTTCTGGCCGATCAACATCAGCGACGACGAACAGATCACCCAAGGCCTGGCGGCCGTGCAGGCACGCTTTGGCCGCATCGACCTGCTGGTCAACCTGGCCTGTACTTACCTGGACGACGGCCCGCTATCGGGCCGCTCAGATTGGCAGACGGCACTCAATGTGAACGTGATCAGCGCCGTGATGATGGCCCGCGCCGTGCGCCCATTGATGGTCGAGGCGGGTGGCGGCGCCATCGTCAACTTCACCAGCATCTCGTCAAACGTGGCGCAAACCGGGCGCTGGCTCTACCCCGTTTCTAAAGCCGCGCTGGTGCAAGTCACCCGCAGCTTGGCGATGGACTTCGCAGCAGACCGCATCCGTGTGAACTCGGTGTCGCCGGGCTGGACCTGGTCGCGCGTGATCGGCGAGGTCTCAGGCGGTGATCGCGCCAAGGCAGATGCCGTGGCCGCCGACTACCACCTGCTGGGGCGCCTGGGCGAGCCGTCAGAGGTGGCCGAAGTCGTCGCCTTCTTGCTGTCTGACCACGCGAGTTTCGTGACCGGTGCCGACTACGCCGTCGATGGCGGCTACTCGGCCATGGGCCCAGAACAGGCCGTGCCCGCCATCCCCAGGCTCATGGCCTGAACACCCCTTTCTTTGAGTTTCAACTGTTTGGTTCAACCCTGGAGTAAAGCAAGATGACATCGACTTCACGACTCGCCGCCCGCAGTGTGGCAATTGCTGCGGCCCTGGTCAGTGCACAACTGTTCAGCACCACAGCCCACGCCACAGAAGGCAGCGGCCTTGGCGTCTACCCCGACGGCTTGGAAAACTTCTTGTCGGGCGCCTTGCCACCCCCCGGTGTGCATGCCTTGGTGTATGCCGGCCAGGGCAGCTACGACAAGCTGCTCAACAACAGTGGCGACCGCGCTGGTCCACCTGACTTCAAAGTCGATGTTGGCCTGGTCGTGCCGCGGGTGGTCTGGGTTACCAGCCAGACCGTGCTGGGCGGGCAATTGGCCTTTGAAGCGCTGCTGCCGGTGCTCGACGTGAAGGTCACGGCAGGTGGTGCAAATTTTTCAAAGACCGGCCTGGGTGACGCCATTGTGGGCGCGGCGCTTGGCTATCACCACTCACCCTCACTGCACTCGGTGTTTGGTGTTGATGTCTACCTGCCCACAGGCCAGTACGACAAAACAAATCCAGCCAGCTTGGGCAAGAACATCTGGGCCATTCAACCCATCGTGGCCGTCAGCCGCATTGACCCCGCTGGCTGGAATGCCGACATGAAACTGATGTGGGACATCAATGGCCGCAACAGCGCCACAGACACGCGCTCAGGCCAGGCCTTGCACGCCGATCTCGACGCGGGCTGGGGGCTTGGCAATGGCTGGGTGTTGGGCGTGGCCGGGCACATCTTCCAGCAGTTCACCGACGACGCCGGCCCGAACGCTGGCAGCGGCAAAGCCAGCGCCATGGGCTTTGGTCCCTCGCTGCGCTACATGAGCGGGCCTTGGTTGATCACGGCCAAGTGGCAAAACGAGTTCAATGTGCGCAACCGCCCTGAAGGCCAGCAGCTCTTGCTGAAAGCTTCATTGCCGTTCTGATCGCGTAGGAGAGCGCCGGCGACGCCATGTCGCCGGCGGATCTGATCAATGCCGGCGCAAGGTATCGCTTGGCGACTCGCCATGGCGAGCCTTGTATTCGGCGCTGAATCGGCCCAGGTGGGTGAAGCCCCAGCGCATGGCCACTCCGGACACACTCGTGCCTTGGCCCACCGCCAGCAAATCGCCTCGGGCTTGATCCAGGCGCAGGTTGCGCAGATAGAGCATCGGGCTGACACCGCAATACTCTTGGAAGCCCGCGTACAAGCCTCGCACGCTGACCCCCGCCACCTCGGCCAGGCGTTCGGCCGAAACCGGTTCGTGCACATGTGCCTGCAGGTATTCCTGGACACGGTGCACATGCCGCGGAAGCACAGCCTTGCGCGGGGACAAGCCCGTGTCTTTGTGGTTATGGTCTTGCTCGGCCAGCAAGGTGGCCGCCACAAGCTCTTGCACATGCGCGAGCATCATGCGGTGAGAGCCCGTCGACAAGTCGTGCTCGGCGCAATCGACCAGCAAGCGCAGCACGCACTGCCAGGCCGAGCTGCTTTGCCATGCGAAGTCAGGGCGAAAGCGCAAGGCCTCTCGCAAAGGATGGCCCAGCTGGGCAGACAGCATGCGCTCCATGAAGGACCGCGAGATGCGCACCATGAGTTGATCGCAATCGGCGCTCCAACGCATGCGAAGCGCCTGGTCCGGGCTGGCGATGCACGCGTGGCCTTGGGTCGACACGGTGTGCGCGTCGCCGTGCTGCATCTCGGCATGGCCCTGCAAGGGCATCATGATCAAAAAGAAGTCTTGCAGTGGGCCTGGGTTGATGTCGACTTCAGCGCCGTAGCAAAGGCGGTTCAAGCTGACCTCACCCAAGCCCATGTGGTGCATGCGTGCATCAACGCGTGCACGGCCCTGGACCGGCAAGAGCTCATGCTGCTTCATCACCTGCCCGACCATCGACCGAGTCTCGTCCAGATCCCGCGAAGCGAAAAGCCTGTGTGCATTGGTGTGCAACATCGCGCGCTGAAGCGGTGCGATGGCTGCCGATGCAAAGGCTGTGGTCATGGGCTGTTTTGAAAACTGACGTGTTGACAAGGATCACGCAAAGTGCATGCCAGAGTGCCCAGCCTGAGCGCGCTAGCGGGCTCAAATCGCAGGGTGGCCGTGAAGCTGGGCTTGCGTGCGACCCCAGCGATAACTGGACAAGCCACGCAAGCCCATGCCGAAATCGGATGGCCGGTCAAGGCGGCAACTTTCACACTGAGCGCATCTCATCCAGATCGGAGCCCTCAAAGTGAACTGCCCCATCGAAGCCCCTGTGTCGCCCCCCGCCGCCGACACCCCCAAAAGTGATCGGCCGGTCTATTTCCCTCAGACCGATGGCTCGCGCATTCCCTACCGCGTGTTCAGCTCACAAGAGGTGTTTGACCGTGAGCAAGAGCGCATCTTCCGTGGCCCCACCTGGAGCTTTCTGGGGCTGGAAGCAGAGATCCCCAAGGTGGGCGACTACAAGTCCACCTTCATTGGCGACACGCCCGTGGTGGTCACGCGCACACCCGATGGGTTGTCTGCCTGGGTGAACCGCTGCTCGCACCGCGGCGCCATGATCTGCCGCGAGAAAAAGGGCAACGCCAGCTCGCACACCTGCGTCTACCACCAGTGGAGCTTTGACCAAAAGGGCAACTTGCAGGGCGTGCCTTTCCGGCGCGGTCAAAAGCACATGATCGGCATGCCCGCCGATTTCGACCCCAAGAAGCACCCGCTCAAGCAGTTGCGCGTTGACAGCTACAAGGGCCTGTTGTTTGCCACCTTCAGCGACGAGACCCCGCCTTTGATCGACTACCTGGGTGCCGAAATGCGCCCATGGATCGACCGCGTCTTCCACAAGCCCATCGTCTACCTGGGCTGCACGCGGCAGTACTCCAAGAGCAACTGGAAGCTCTACATGGAGAACGTGAAAGACCCCTATCACGCCAGCATGCTGCACCTCTTCCACACCACCTTCAACATCTTCCGGGTGGGGATGAAGGCACGCTCGATCCCGGATGCCACGCATGGCCTGCACAGCATCATCACCGTCACCAAGAACGACGAGAACACGGCCGATGCGTACAAGCAGCAGAACATCCGTTCGATGGACGATGGCTTCAAGCTGGAAGACCCGACCGTGCTGGGCCAGATTCCGGAGTTCGACGAGATGTGCACCAACCACATCCAGCCGATCTTCCCGCAGCTGGTGATCCAGCAGATCCACAACACCTTGGTGGCGCGTCAGTTGCTGGCCAAGGGGCCGTCGAACTTCGAGCTCGTCTTCCACTTCTTTGGCTATGAAGACGACACGCCAGAGATGCGCGACCTGCGTCTGCTGCAAGCCAACCTGGTGGGCCCGGCGGGCTACATCTCGATGGAAGACACCGAGGCCACCGAGCTGGTGCAACGTGGCACCTTCCGAGACCCCGACGCCTGCTCGGTGATCGAGATGGCCAAGGGCGCGCCCGAACAAACCGACACGGTCATCACCGAAAACATGATCCGCCGCTTCTGGCTGGGTTACCAAAAGCTCATGGGCTATTAAAGAAGAACAGAGGCATCGACATGGACAAAATGAAGCTTTGGTTCGAGATCAACGAACTGCAACAGGCCTATGTGGCCGCGCTGGACAACGACCGGCTTGAAGTGTGGCCCTCCTTCTTCACCGAAGACGCCCGCTACGAAATCATCCCGCGTGAGAACTTCGATGAGGGCCTACCTGCGCCGATCATGCTTTGCACCAACGCCCGCATGATCCGCGACCGCGTGCTGTCGCTGCGCCACGCCAACATCTACGAGAAGCACGCCTACCGGCACATGACCTCGGGCCTGAGCATCGCGCCTCAGGCGGATGGCTCGGTGCACGCCGAGTCGAGCTATGTGGTGATCATCACCGGGCAGGCGGGTGAGTCCAGCGTGTACCAGGCAGGGCGCTACCTGGACGTGATCGTGCAGGGCGACGACGGCACTTGGCGCTACCGCAGCAAGCGCGTGGTGTACGACACCTCGCGTGTGGCCACGCTGCTGGCCACGCCGATTTGAGGGAGGCGAGCATGAACACAACTGTGGACACCCCTATGGACACCCCTTTGAACGCAGACGAGCGCTGGCACGCCGTTGGCAGCACAGATGACTTCCCCGATGGCGACCTCTGGCCGGTGGTGGCCGATGGCCTGCCCATCGTCGTGTACCGAGAAGGCGAGGCCTTCTACGCCCTGTATGACCAGTGCAGCCACGGGCCCACGCGCCTGTCTGAAGGCTTTGTGGTCGACGGTTGCGTGGAGTGCCCACTGCACCAAGGGCTGGTCGATTTGAAGACCGGCGAACCACGCAGCGAGCCCATCACGGTGGCCGTGCGCGCTTTCGCCACGCAGGTGGTGGGCGGCGAGGTGCGCATCGCGGTGCCGCCGGTTGGCGCCGCATCGTTGTCCAAACCAACAGGTGCCATGGCCGGATGTGGCACCCATGGCAGTGCCTGCGGCACGCCACAAGGCAGCTGACGATGACTGCGCACACCGTTCAACTCAGCGGCCCAGGCCAGGTACACAGCTTGGTCGTCAGCGAAGCTGAAACCCTGCTGGATGCCGCCCTGAATGCCAACTTGCCCGTGGCCTACAGCTGCCGAACGGGCGACTGTGGCCGCTGCCGTGCCACGGTGCTGGAGAACTGCGACATGCACGCGCCCGGCGACACGCTGCTCATGTGCCAGACCCGCCCCACCGGCGCGATGCACTTGCGCTGCGATTTTGTCGAAGGCCTCCAGGGCCAGGTGCGCCAACGCCTGCCGACGCGGGTCAAGTCGTTGGAGAAACTCGCCCCTGATGTGATGCGCCTGACGCTCACGCCACCCGCAGGGCAGGGCTTGGATGCGCTGCCCGGCCAGTACCTCGACGTGCTGCTCAGAGGCGGCTTGCGGCGCAGCTATTCATTGGCCCGCGCCGTGCGCCAAGGTGAGGCCATGGAGCTGCACTTGCGCTTGGTGCCGGGGGGCGTGTGCACGTCCCATGTGTTTGACGGCATGAAGCTGGGTGAAGTGGTGCGCGTGGAGGGCCCTTATGGCACCTTCTTTCATCAAGCCCATTCACAGCGCCCCATGCTGCTGTTGGCCACCGGCACGGGCTTTGCGCCCATCCAGGCCATCATCGAAGCCGAACTGGCCTCAGGGGGAGATCGCCCCATGGTGCTGTACTGGGGCGGGCGCACCGAGCCTGATCTCTACCTCGACGCGCTGTGTCGCCAATGGGCGGCCGAGCACCCGCGCTTGCAGTACAGGCCCGTGTTGGACCATGCCCCTGCGTCATGGCCAGGCCGCCGCGGCTTCATCCAGGACGCGGTGCTGGCCGACCTGAAGGCGCAAGGGCAATGGAACGGGCAAACGCAAGACCTGTCCGCCTGGGAAGCCTATGCCTGCGGTGTCGGCGTGATGGTGGCCTCGGCCAAGGCAGCTTTGACGCAGCATGCGGGCCTGCCCGCTGAGCACTTTCACAGCGATGCCTTCAGCCCAGCCAACTGACTCAGTGCTTGCAGCGGCGCGCGGTGACCGAGGGCGGCTCGCCAAACCGCTCTGCATACACGATGGCAAAACGCCCAAGGTGGCCGAAACCGTGGTCCAAGGCCACCTCGGTCACGTTGCGGTGGTCATGGGGGGCGATCAGGGCACTGCGGCAGTGGTCGAGCCGCACGTCGCGCAGGCGGTGCATGGGGCTGACGCCATGCACACGCCGGAAGTTGTCGAGCAAGGTGCGCGCGGGCACGTCGGCCGCCTGGGCAATGTCGGCCAGGGTGATGGGCTCGCTCGCATGGGCGGCGATGTAGTCATCTGCGCGGCGCACGCAGCCTGGGCGCACACGCCAACTGGCAGCGCCTGAAGGCGTATCGTGCGGCTGGCCTGCCAGCATCAGGCTGACGAGCAGGTTGCCGTAATCCTGAGCCACCAGGGCGTTGCTGCGCAAGAGCTTCACCAGCGCGGGCTCGCGCAACATGTTGGCCAGGTGGTTGAGCCAGGGCCAATGGGCCTCGTCGTCTAAGCGCACTTGAGGCGCAAACTGCACGGCGCTGTGCCCGGCATGGGCACTGACGAGCTGGCGGTCCACACGCAACACGAGCTGTTCGCAATCGTTTGAGGTTTGCAACTTGAAAGACGCCTCGGGTGGCAACAAGGCTGCATGCTGCGCATCGCAGCGCAGTTGCTGTCCCTGGTAGCTCACCTCGGCACTGCCCTGGGTGCAGGTGATGAGCAAGTGGCTGTCTTTCAGGTCAGGCACTTCCACCTGCATGGAGCCAAAGGCAATGGCACCCAGGCTGAATCCCGGCACCGTGATGTGATCCATGTGTGCCCGAAAGCCCCGCTCGGCGCGCAGGGATTTGAGCCTGTGCTCCACCAGCACCTCGGCGATGCGGCGCTTGGTGTCTTCAACATCGCAGGATTCGAAGTAGCGGTGCTGCCGCAAGGTGTCGGACGGGGTCAGGGCAAGGGCATGCATGACGCGCTCCCCGTTCAGAGCTCAGCGCTCTTGGACCAAGATGCCATCAGGGTGTTCGACGGCTGGGTCTCGTCCAGCAGCTTGCGGGCTGTTTCGACACCCGCCACCGGCAGCCCTTTGGGGTCAAGCACGCCGAGCTGCACCAGCACGCTGGCCTGGTCCCAGTAGATGTGTTCGTGGCACAGCTTGTCGCCACGGAAGCGCACCACGCCCAACATGGGGATCTCGACCACGCGACCCGTTGGGGCAATGCCGGGCACCATCCAGTCGATCTCGGTGGTGTGCGTGAAACGCAGGATGAACTCGTCCACCAACTGCGCGGCGCCGATGGTGCGCGAGATGGGCAGCAGCGTCATGTCTGGCGGGTTGCCATGCACAAAGTGGTGCTTGTAGAAGCGGTAGAGCTGCTTGTAGCCCACGCCGCCGGTCATGGTCGGGATGTGGTTCACATAGGGCTCGCTGACCATGGTGGCCATGGTGTCTTCGACATTGCGGGTGCCGAACTCATACTCGCAATGCTTGTCCCACAGCGCGCTGAGGTCGTGGTTGGGGCCAATGTGGCGCTGCAAGGCGGCCAGGGTGCGCTGGTGGGCCATCATGGCGGCGGGCTTGTCAAAGTGCATGCCGCCTGCTCGGGCAAAGGCGTGGTCAACGCCAGGGTAGGTGTAGAGCTCGGTTTGCGGGCGCCCCTTCAAGACATCGGTGATCTGTGTGCGGGCTGCGGCGTCGCAATAGGCGTCTTGCTCGGCAAAGTGCAGCACCAGGCGGCCCTTGATGCGCTCGGCCTCGTTCAGCGCATGTTCAATGCCCATGCCGTAGTAGCCCACTGACACCGCCACATCGGTGCGACAGGCTGCGAAGTAAGCCAGGCGGCCACCCAGGCAGAAGCCGACCAGGCCCTGCCCGACGCTGGTGTCCACCTCGGGGAGCGCGCGCAGGGCATTCAGGCAAGCCTGAATGTCCTCGATGCCCTTGTCGAGGTTGAAGCCTTGGAACAGGCCGATGGCGCGCTCGAAGTCGGCCGGTGTGTAGCCCAATTCGATGCCAGGCGTTTGGCGCCAGAACAGATCGGGCACGATGGCGACATAGCCCTCTTCGGCGTAGGCATCGGCCACGGCACGCATGTTGGCGTTCACGCCGAAGATCTCCTGGGCGATGACGACGCCAGGACCGCGGCCGCTGGTGGGAACAGCCATGTAGGCCGAAAAAGTACCGGTGCCGTCGCCGGCTTGGATCTGGAGGGTCTGCGACATGGGGGGCCTCTTGAGGAAAAACTGTGTGCTTACATCACACCGTAAATCCCGCGCCCCGACTATCCGTAAACTGCAGTCGTTATCGCTCGGCTGCATGGATGTGGACAAGATGCGCACTGGCCCTGTGGACATGAGCCCGTGATACCCGGGGCGCTTCACACCGACGGTTCGGCGCTGGCGCGCTGCCGTGTGACACGAACGGCGCGCTTGCCGCAGCCCCCCGGCTGTTCACCGCTGCACGCGCCGCACCTGATTTGGCCAGGCCGCTACAGCGGCGTCAACCAATCCGCCAGTGCCTTGCCACCGGCAGCGGCCGCCGCGCTGACGCAGGTGCCCCAGGCCATGTCCACCAACGACAAGCCAACGGGCCATTGTTTGAGCGTGGCCAGGTTGGTGAGGTCATAGGTGGCATAGGCGAAAAACCCGAACAGGGCCGCCATGCCGACGGTCTTGCCCCAGCCCGGGGCGGGCCCGCTGGGCAACACCGCAAACACCACCAGCCCAAGCCCGAACAGCACGTAAAACAGCATAGCCACCGGCACATTGGGTTTGTCGGACATCAGGTGCCCAATGCCTTGCTGGTACATCGGCTTGGCGACAACGCCCAACCACAGCAAGTCCAGCGCCACCATCACGATCATGGTGCCGGCATAGGCGGCAAGTTGTCTTTTCATGTTTGCTGGGCCTGTGTTGATGCCGATAGGGCGGAGTGTGACCCATGCGTGCCCAGTGCCACGGGCTTGCCGGCAATGACCGAAGCCATCATTCCGAACGCACGTACCATTTTGCTGCTGGGGCCATCCCAGTAGTCGGCAGTATCGGGAACGAATTTCAGCAGTGCCAGGTTGTCTGAGTCGGGGCCGCTCGGAAACCAGGGCTTGGCGAACACGGTCCACAAGCTCTTGATGCGCGCGCGGTCAGTGTCAATATCGCCGCGGCCCGAAAGCGAAACATAGTCGCCGTGATCTCTGTCCGTGAAACTGAGATTGACCGCGCTCAGGTGCTCGGCTTTCGAGGACTGCACGTCAATGAAGAACCAGAGTGCGCCTTGGGCATCCATTTCCAGAGCGGTCATCGGGCGGCTGACCAAGGCGCCATCGGCATCCAGGGTTGTCAGCATGGCGATCGGGATGTTCTCGATCAGCTGGGCGACGTGGGTGAGTTCGGCACTGGTCTGGGTAGCGATCTTCATGGGTGAACCTCTTCATTCGGTGGATTGAGACTGGTGCTGGCGCGCCAGGTGGGGCGCCGCGCCGCGTTGTGCCCAGGGGGGCGCTCACTGGCGCATCGACACCGTGTCGGTGGCAGGGATGAGGCCGTTGTCGGCTTTCGGGGTCTTTGCAAGGGCGTCGTCGGTGGGCGCGAAAACAGTGGAGGGGCCAGTCCCTTTGAGGGGCGCGATGATGCCGGCGGCCGTGAAGGCCTTGGCCAGTGTCTTGAAATGGCCGTCGGCCACGGCAACATCAACGATCGTCTTCATGAGGTGTTCCTTCGGATGAGGTGGTAGCGCGTTCCGCCGGCGCGGCGGCTTGTGCAACGGTTTGTTCGCAGCAGGCTTGATGTGAAAGTGATCGGGACGCTTGAACTCTGAAACCCCGAGCGTTGATGGTCTGTGCGTTGACCCACGTCGCGAGCAGAACCCCAGGTGCCCTGGCGCACAGAACCTTGCGCTTGCTTCAGCGAGCATGGCGCCATGAACACCACCACCCTTGACAAGACCCAAACGGCCACCCACCCGATGGAGGGCAAGTGCCCCTTCGGCGGAGACCGGGTTGGCGGCGCATTCGCAACGCCACCGACCCTTGAGGACTGGTATCCGGACCGCCTGCGGGTGGAACTGCTGCATCAGAACGGCCTGGCGGCGGACCCGCTGGGCCCGGATTTCGACCACGCCGCCGAGTTCGCCAAGCTCGACTTCGAGGCGCTGAAGAACGACATCAAGCAGTTCCTGGCCACCTCGGTTGATTGGTGGCCGTCCGACTATCACCACTACGGCCCGCAGATGGTGCGCATGGCCTGGCACGCGGCCGGCACCTACCGGATCGCCGACGGCCGAGGCGGCGCCGGCACGGCCATGCAGCGCTTTGCCCCCATCAGCAGCTGGTGGGACAACGGGAACACCGACAAGTCTCGCCGCCTGCTTCAGCCGATCAAGCACAAGTACGGCAACGGCTTGTCCTGGGGCGACCTCATGATCCTGACCGGCAACTGCGCGCTGGAAATCATGGGTGTCCCGACCTATGGCTTTGGTGGCGGGCGGCGCGACGCCTGGGAGGCTGACAACGCGACGTATTGGGGCCCCGAGATCTGGGATCCGAAGAACGTCGACGGCTTCAACAGCATGGTCACGCGCGACAAGCGCTGGCGCGGCCAGAACGGCGATGCCGACTACGACCTCGAAAATCCGCTGGCGGCAACGCACCAGGCGCTGATCTACGTGAATCCGGAAGGTCCCTACGCCAATGGCGACCCCATGGGATCGGCCCGCGACATCCGCATCGCCTTCACCCGCATGGCGATGAACGACGAAGAGACCGTGGCGCTGATCGCGGGCGGCCACGCCTTCGGCAAGAGCCACGGCATGGTGTCGCCGAAAGATGTCGGACCGCCTCCCGAAATCGCGCCCATGGAGGCCATGGGGCTGGGATGGGCCAATCCGGAGGGCCCGGGCTTTGCGCAATACACGATGACGAATGGGATCGAAGGCAGCTGGACACCCAACCCCACGCAGTGGGACAACAGCTACCTCGAGAACCTGTTCAAGTTCGAATGGAGGCAGATCAAGAGCCCGGCCGGGGCACTGCAGTGGACGCCGATGGACCCGAATGCGCCCAAGACACCCGATGCGCACGTCAAAGGTCAGATGAACGATTTGATGATGATGACCAGCGACATCGCGCTCAAGGTCGACCCCGAGTACCGCAAGGTCTGCGAGAACTTCCTGGCAGACTTCGACGCCTTCACCCAAGCGTTCTCAAAGGCTTGGTACAAGCTGACCCACCGCGACATGGGGCCTGGGCATCGCTACCTCGGCCCTGAGGTGACGCTCGAGCCCGGCCTGCTCTGGCAGGACCCCTTGCCAGAGCGCAACCATGAGCTGGTCGACGAGGCGGACATCACTGCGTTGACGGAGGCCATCCTCGCCACGGGCCTGTCGGTGTCTGATCTCGTCTTCACCGCTTTCTCTGCGGCCGCGACTTACCGCGACAGCGACAAGCGTGGCGGAGCAAACGGTGGGCGGCTGGCGTTGGCGCCGCAGAAGGACTGGGTGGTCAACCGCCGCGCAGCTCCGGTCGTCGAGCAGCTGCGCGCCACCATGGCTCACTTCAACGGCAGGCAGGGCAATGGCAAGCAGATCTCGCTGGCCGACATGATCGTTCTGGGCGGCTGCGCGGCCGTTGAACGCGCGGCTCATGCGGCGGGCATCGAGGCCACGGTGCCTTTCAAGCCCGGGCGGGTCGACACCACCCAGGAGCTCACCGATGTGGAGATGTTCGAGTGGTTGAAGCCGGTCGCGGACGGCTTTCGCAACTACACCGATGAGCGCTTCGGGCAGATCTCTCAGGGTGTCGCTCCGGAAGCGTTCTTCCTCGACAAGGCCCACCTGATGAGCCTCTCCGCGCCGCAATGGACGGTGCTCACGGGCGGCTTGCGGGTGCTCAACGCGAACCACGATGCATCAGACCTCGGCATCTTCACGGACAAGGTCGGCGTGTTGACGAACGACTTCTTTGTCCATCTCACCGACACCGATTTGGTCTGGGAGAAGGCCGAGGCGGATGGCATGAGCTTTGTGCTCAAAGATCGCGCATCGGGCGCCCCCAAATTCAGGGCATCACGCAACGACTTGGTCTTCGGGGCGAACGCGCAGTTGCGTTCCATCTGCGATGTCTATGCCGGCAGCGACGGGCACCCACGTTTCGTGAATGACTTCATCCAAGTCTGGGACAAGGTGATGATGTTGGACCGCTTCGACGTCAAGTGACACCTGCGCACGCCCATCCCGCATTGACATTCAAATAAATGTGCATAATTCACATTAATTGATTTGGTGATCACGCTGTTCACAAGGGCATGAGGCCCTTGGGATGCCCCGCGCGACACCGCGTCGAAGGGGTTCCGTTCATGTTCAAACGCGCATTGGTTTTTGCCTTCTGCTGTGCAGCTTTGGCGCCAGCCGTGGCCGACACGGTTCAATACAGCTTCTCTGGCACTTACAACGGTGTCAGCAATGGCACGTCCGTGCCTTTGGCGTACACCGGCATGTTTTCTGTCACCGATCCGCTCGGGACGGACGTCAGGCCTGCCAATGCCGCGGACGTGAGCGCGCCCGCATTTGTCGGGGTCTGGGCGGGGGACTCCACTTTCTACCAAGGTGCCACCAACCTGCAGATCAACTTTGCCAACGGTGCATCGGTGAGCGCGCCTGAGCTCGACATCGTTGTCAACCACACCATGCTGGCTGGCCCGGGCTCACCCTATCCCTTGGGCTTGTCTGTGCAACTTTTCACCCGTGGCTTCGCCACCAACGGCATGAGTGCCTCCTTGGTGTGTCCGAATGGCACCCTTGATGCCGTTTGCGACGACAGTGGTGTCGATCCGCTTTACCGGCGTGGTGACGCCGCTGACGTGGCCGTAAAGCGCATGACCGGGGTGTATTTCGCCTTCTTTGGCGACCCCTTGTCAGCTCCCGGTGCCGGGGTTCCTCAGTTCGCAGAAACCTTCGGAGCCAGTGGTGGAGGTCTGGGCGTGTATTCGGTCACTGACTTGGGTGAGCCCGTGACGACGCTCACGCAATTCCAAACCTTGACTGCCACGAGCGTACCCTCATCGGTGCCCGAGCCATCCGCCTGGGCGCTGAGTGCACTGGGCATTGGATTTTGCCTGCTTCGTCGCAGGCAGTTGAGGGCAGCTTGAGCGGGCCAGCCTATGACATCAGGCTTTGATGGGGTGATCCGCCTGGATCAGTTTCATCACGCCCTCGAACACCTTTGAGGACGCGGCCACCAGGGCTTGAGTCGGTTCTTTGTAGCCGCCCAGCACCCAGTGTGTGATGGGCTGGCTCACCGCACCGATCAGCGCGAGGCCCAGCATGCGTTGCTCATCCTCATTGACTTGCCAGTGTGGAAACATCTGGCGGGCAAAGCCAACCACCAGGTCCGCGAAGCCGCTGACATTGCGCATATAAGTCTCGTCCACCCGTGTGCTCAGGCCGAGCACCTCCAGCCAGCACACGCGGGCTACGCAAGGGTTTGAGGCCATCTCAAACAGGGCGTTCAATCCGGCTCGCACCACAGTCATGACATCGGTCGTGCCGGGCAGGGCGCCCACCATTTCGGCCACAACCGCGCGTTGCAGTTGCTCGAATTGCTGCTGGTACACCGCAATCAAGAGGTCCTCGGTGCTGCTGAACGATTCGTAAAAGTAGCGATCTGTCAGCTCGGCCTGCTTGCACAGTTGCCGAACGGTGGCGGTACGGTAGCCCGTGGTGCCAAACACGTGCAAGCCAGCGTCCATGAACTTTTGGCGGCGTGTCGCCATGCGGTCGACCAGTTTTTGCCCTCCGTAGACGCGGCCTGCCGGTTCGCTGTTTTGCGCTGTGCTGGTCATGCCTCTATTTGACGACATTCATCGTCACTTGTAAACTGACGTTGTTCATCTTCACTTTACGCCCCAGGCGTTTCGTCCATGCAGCAACACACCGCCATCATCATCGGCAGCGGCTTCGGTGGCCAGGCCGCAGCCATCAACCTCCGTCGCATTGGCGTTGAAGACTTCCTGATCCTCGAGCGTCGCGCTTGGATGGGTGGAACCTGGAGCCAGAACAGCTACCCCGGTGCAGCGGTGGACGTGCAGTCACCTCTGTATTCGCTCTCGTTCGAGCCCTACAAGTGGACGCAAATGTTCGCTGAGCAAGACGAGTTGGTCGAGTACACCAACCATGTCTTGAACAAACACGGCCTGCGCGAGAAGACGCGCCTGAACGCGAACGTGCTGCGTGTGCAGTGGGACGAGGCCAAGGGTCTGTGGGAGATCGAAACCGAGGGGCAGGGCAGCTTCTTCGCCAAGTTCCTGATCAACGCCTCAGGCCCATTGAGCACGCCGGTGATTCCCGCGTTCAAGGGCCGAGACACGTTCAAAGGGCAGACCTTCCACACGAATGCCTGGGATCACAGCTACGACATCCAGGGCAAGCGGGTGGCCATCATTGGCAGCGGTGCCAGCGCGGCCCAGGTGATCCCGGCGATTGCGCCGAAGGTAGGCAAGCTGGATGTGTTTCAGCGCACGCCGCACTGGGTGTTGCCGCGACCCGATCGCGTTTTCTCGGCTTTCGAGCGCAGCCTGTTGGGCTCCAAGCTGGTCTACAAGGCCTTGCGCACGGCCATTTACTGGGGTTTGGAGAGCCGCGTCATTGGCTTCAAGTACTCCCAGACCATGCTCAACCTGGTCGCGAAGCAAACGGCGCTCAAGCACATCCGCACGCAACTCAAAGACCCGAAGCTGCAAGCCGCGGTGACGCCCGACTACACGATCGGTTGCAAACGCATCATCCTCTCGAGCACCTTGTACCCCGCGTTGGCGCGGCCCAACGTGCAGTTGCACACCCGTGACGACGGCATCGCCGAAATCAACGATCGCGGCATCTTGACCACCAAGGGCGAGCAGATTGACCTCGACCTCATCGTGTATTCCACCGGTTATGACGCCACCGATGGCGTCATCTCTTACCCGGTGATTGGCAAAAACGGCGTGTCGGTGCAAGACAAGTGGCACGAGTTCCCGCGCGCCTACCTGGGCACCACCTTGCCCGGCTTCCCGAACTTCTTTGTGGTGACTGGCCCCAACACGGGCATTGGCCACACCTCGGCCATCTTCGTGATCGAGGCGCAGATGGAATACATCTGCCGGGCCATTGCGGCCGTTCAATCGCGCAAGGGCCGCACCATCGAGGTCACGCCCGAAGCCGAAAACGACTACACCACCATGATCCACCGCGAGATGAAGCAGACGGTGTGGCAATCGGGCGGGTGCAACAGCTGGTACCAAAGCAAGAGCGGTCATGTCATCGCCATGTTCCCGGGGTTCAGCTTCACGTTCCGGCAACTGGCCAAGGCCTTCAAGGCCAAGCACCACCTGTTCACTTGACACGCTCGGGTGCCCCGGTTTTCCATTCTCTCAAGCAGTACCCCATGACATTGAACTTCAAGGCCGTTCTGGCCGCAGTGGCTGGCGCAGCCGCATTGGCCTGGTCTTACGCCACTTATCCACGCATCGGGCAGCTCACCTATGACCTGGGTGCCGCAGTCGAGTCTCGCCTGTATGGCTTGCACAAAGAAACCGTGCAAGTTGACGGCATCCCGATCACGCTGTATCGATCAGCAGGTGAGGGCGAGGCCATCTTGATGCTGCACGGCTTCAGCGCCGACAAAGACGTTTGGGCTCGCTTTGCGCGGCACTTCACAGGCAAGCACACGGTGATCATCCCCGACCTGCCTGGGCACGGTGAAACCGGTTTCAAGCCCGAGTGGTCATACACCGCGTCGGCCCAGGCTGCGCGGCTGGTCATGCTCATGGACCAGTTGGGTGTGAAGAAAGCGCACGTGATTGGCAACTCCATGGGTGGCTACATCACCGCGCAGATGGCGTTGACCTACCCTGATCGCGTGCTCTCGGCTGGTTTGGTGGACCCTGCCGGTTTAGCCCAGCCCACACCCAGCGAAATGCAGCGCATGTTGGCCGAAGGCCGCAACCCCTTCCTGATCCAATCGCGTGAGGACTTTGCCAAGTTCTACCCCATGACCATGGCCTCGCCGCCATGGATGCCCGGGCATGTGCTGGACGCCATCGCAGATCAGTACATCACCCGTCGCCCCGAGCTGGCGATCATCTTCCCGCAAGCACACCAGCCCACCGACCTGCAGGCGAACGTGTCTCAGATCAAGGCGCCGACCCTGTTGCTGTGGGGCAAGGAAGACCGCCTGATCGATGTCAGCGCCGTGCCCGTTTGGAAAGCGGCACTGCCGCAAGCCATGGTGGTGGTGTGGGATGGCGTTGGCCACATGCCCATGGTTGAGCGCCCCGCGGACACGGCAGAGCTCTACCAGCGCTTCCTCGCGACGCAACATCGCTGACCTTTGGGCAGGCGTTGCGGCCACGCTGGGCGCCAGGCCGATCGTTATGATGTACGCCTGTTGACGCTCTTTTTGTGCGACCCCGCTGCAGCCACGCGGCGCGGTCAGCCGCCACGCCATGACCCATCACGCTGACGAACACGCCATGCGCATTGCGCTGGACCAGGCCCACAACGCCTGGCTGGCGGGTGAGGTGCCGGTGGGCGCGGTGATCATGCGCGAAGGCCAGGTGATTGCCACCGGCTACAACCGACCCATCACCACGCACGACCCCACGGCGCACGCCGAGATCGTGGCCTTGCGCCATGCAGCGCAGTTGCTTGAAAACTACCGCCTGCCTGAGTGCGAGTTGTTCGTCACGCTCGAGCCCTGCGCCATGTGCGCCATGGCCTTGATGCATGCGCGCTTCAAGCGCGTGGTTTTCGCCGCCACCGACCCCAAAACCGGCGTGGCCGGCTCGGTGCTTGACTTGTTTGCCAACCCTCAACTCAACCACCACACGCACATTGTGGGTGGCGTGTTGGCCGAGGCCAGCAGCCAGATGCTCAAGCAGTTCTTTGCCGAGCGTCGCGTCCAGATCAAGGCCTTGCGTGACGAGCGGCGCGCGTTGTCATCGGTGCAGGCTTTGCGAGGCCTGGACGTGATCGAGCCAACGCCAGACGATGAGTTGCTGCCGGTGCCACAGGTGATCGAGTCGCCGCAAGAGTGAGCCCCATCGAGTGGCTCAACCATGAAAAAAGGAGCCCGCAGGCTCCTTTTTTGCATCACATCCCAGCGTAGTTGGGACCGCCGCCGCCCTCAGGCGTGACCCAGACGATGTTCTGGGTAGGGTCCTTGATGTCGCAGGTCTTGCAGTGCACGCAGTTCTGCGCATTGATCACCAAGCGGTCGCTGTTGTCTTCGTTCTTGACGAACTCATACACGCCAGCGGGGCAGTAACGCGACTCAGGCCCAGCGTACTTGGCCAGGTTGATGTTCACGGGCACCGAGGCGTTTTTGAGCGTCAAGTGCGCTGGCTGGTGCTCTTCGTGGTTCGTGTTGGACACGAACACCGAGCTCAGGCGGTCGAAGGTGTACTTGCCATCGGGCTTGGGGTACTCGATCTTGGCGCACTCGGCCGCGGGCTTGAGGAAGGTGTGGTCTGCCGCAGGGTTCTTGAGCGTCCAAGGCGGTGCCTTGAAGCCCAGCTTGGGCAGCAACCAATGTTCGACACCGGTCATGGCCATGCCAACGTACATGCCCTTCTTGAACCAGGGCTTGAAGTTGCTGGCACCGTTCAGCTCTTCATGCAGCCAGCTTTGTTCGAAGGCCGCGGGGTAAGCGCTCAGTTCGTCGTGCTGACGGCCACCGACCACAGCTTCAAACGCGGCTTCTGCGCACAGCATGCCCGACTTGATTGCAGCGTGGCTGCCCTTGATGCGCGAGGCGTTCATGTAGCCTGCGTCGCAACCGATCAGGGCGCCGCCAGGGAACACGGTCTTGGGCAGGCTGGGCAGCATGCCGTTGTTGATGGCACGGGCGCCATAGCTCAGGCGCTTGCCGCCTTCGATGTGAGCCATGATGCTGGGGTGCTTCTTCCAGCGCTGCATTTCTTCGAAGGGGCTCAGCCAGGGGTTCTTGTAGTCCAGGCCGACCACAAAGCCCAAGGTCACCTTGTTGCCTTCGAGGTGGTACAAGAAGCCGCCACCGAAAGTTTCGGTGTCCATGGGCCAGCCGGCGGTGTGCACGACCAGACCAGGTTTGGCCTTGGCGGGGTCGATTTCCCACAGTTCTTTGATGCCGATGCCAAAGCTTTGCGGGGCCTTGCCAGCGTCCAGCTTGAAGTTGGCGATCAGTTGCTTGCCCAGGTGGCCGCGCGCACCTTCCGCGAAGACGGTGTATTTGCCCAGCAGTTCCATGCCCAGCTGGAAGTTGTCGGTGGGTTCGCCCGACTTGTCGACACCCATGTTGCCGGTGGCCACGCCCTTGACGGAGCCGTCGTCGTTGTAAAGCACTTCGGCAGCCGCGAAGCCCGGGAAGATTTCAACGCCCAATGCTTCGGCTTGCTCGGCCAACCAGCGGGTCACGGCGCCCAGGCTGATGACGTAGTTGCCTTCGTTGTGGAAGTTGTTCGGCACGAACGCGTCGGGGGTCTTGAAGACACCGGTTTCATTCGTCAAGAACAGCACTTCGTCAGACGTGACGGGCTGGTTCAGCGGGGCGCCCAGCTCTTTCCAGTTGGGGAACAGCTCGGTGATCGAACGGGGGTCCATCACGGCGCCCGACAAAATGTGCGCGCCAGGCTCGGAGCCCTTTTCCAGCACGACGACGTTGATTTCCTTGCCGGCCTTTTCAGCCAGTTGTTTCAGGCGGATGGCTGTCGACAAACCGCCAGGGCCAGCGCCGACGATCACGACGTCGTATTCCATCGACTCACGGGGGCCAAACTGCGCAAGGATTTCCTGGGGCGTCATCGTGCTTCTTTCTGTTCGAGCAAACAGGTATTGCTTGTTTTTGAAACGGGTGCGCGATTCTAAGCGGTGTCTGTGCGCCCCTGAACATGGATTCTCGCAAAAATAGCACGATCGTTCGAAAATGTCCCCCGCATTGGCGGGGGCTCCAGGAACGCGGGAATTCCTGCCCTCTCCAAAGGGGATGAGCCTGCGACAGCCGTGCTAATGTTTCGCCATGCGGTGACGTGTGAATGACGCCGTCGCGCTCGATGGCATGAGATTTGAGGAGCAATTTGAATGAGCTACACCCTTGACCTGTCCGGCCGCGTGGCCTTGATCACCGGCGCCTCCAGCGGCCTGGGCACGCAGTTCGCCCACACCCTGGCCAAGGCGGGGGCTGCGGTGGTGTTGGCGGGGCGCCGCATCGAGCGGCTCAAAACGCTGCGCTCTGAAATCGAAGCCTATGGAGGCGACGCGCATGCCGTGTCTTTGGACGTGACCGATCTGGACAGCGTCAAGTCCGCCGTGGCTCACGCAGAGACCGAGGTCGGTCCCATCGACATCCTGATCAACAACTCCGGTGTGAGCACCACCGAGCGCCTTATCGACGTCACCGAAGACAGCTACGACTTCGTGTTCAACACCAACACGCGCGGTGCGTTTTTCGTGGCGCAAGAGGTGGCCAAGCGCATGCTGGCCCGTGCCAAAGGCTCGGCGCCTGGCACTTACACCGGCGGCCGCATCATCAACATCGCTTCGGCCGCGGGCTTGCGCACCATGCCGCAAATCGGCGTGTACTGCATGAGCAAGGCCGCCACTATCCACATGACCAAGGTGATGGCCGCCGAGTGGGGGCGCTTTGGCATCACCAGCAACGCCGTTTGCCCGGGCTACATCGACACCGAGATCAACCACCACCATTGGGACACCGAGGGCGGTAAGAAGCTGGTCAGCATGCTGCCGCGCAAGCGCGTGGGGCAGCCCAAAGACCTGGACGCGCTGGTGGTGATGTTGTGCTCTGCCGAGAGCGATTTCATCAACGGCGCCGTGATTTCGGCCGACGACGGCATGGTGGCGGCCTGAGGCCTTGAAGTTGCGCGACGTGCCCGCACGTGCAGCACCAAGTTCTCATCAACCTGTGCATCTCATTTGAATCGCCATGCGCCTCGACCTGCCTGAACACAAGATCCTTGTCCATGAGGTCCAGATCCCCATCATGTGGGGCGACATGGACAGCCTGGGTCACGTCAACAACACGGTTTACTTCAAGTACATGGAGCAAGCCCGGGTGACTTGGATCGAGTCAATCAATGGCGCCGTCTCGTCTGCAAGCGACGGGCCTGTGATTGCCAATGCCTTTTTCAACTTCTACCGCCCTTTAGAGTTTCCAGGGGAGCTGGTGGTCAAGTTGCACGTGGCAGCACCCGGTCGCACCAGCATCGACACCTTCGTGACCATCGAGCGCAGCGACGAGCCTGGCTCGCCGTATGCGGCCGGCGGTGCCACGCTCGTGTGGGTCAGCCACAGCGATGGCCGGCCAGTGCCCCTGCCTGAGGCCATCCGCGCGATTGCCAGCGGCATGCCTGCGTTGCCTGGCGGAGACAACCCGCCGGCCTTGCTTGCCAAGTGAGCGCCGCTTTAACGGGATTTTTTCGTTGATTCCTCTGGATCCCCAGGCGTGTGTGGGTGTACGCTTGAAATGCTGCACTGCAGCGAAGTGCTGCCTAATGAACCCCTGTAGCCAAGGAGTGAATGGATGAACAAGGTCTATCCCGACGCCGCCAGTGCGCTGGCTGGGATTGTCAAAGACGGGCAGTTGCTCGCAGTGGGTGGCTTCGGCCTGTGCGGTATCCCAGAAGCCCTGATCGATGCCTTGCAGGCAACGGGCGTGAAGGACTTGACCGTCATCTCCAACAACGCTGGGGTCGATGGTTTCGGCCTGGGTAAGCTGCTCAACACGCGCCAGATCAAAAAAATGATCTCGAGCTACGTGGGCGAGAACAAAGAGTTCGAGCGCCAATATTTGGCGGGCGAGCTTGAGCTGGATTTCACACCGCAAGGCACCTTGGCTGAAAAGCTGCGGGCCGGTGGTGCGGGCATCCCCGCCTTTTTCACCAAGACGGGCGTCGGCACGCTGGTGGCCGAGGGCAAAGAAACGCGCGAGTTCGATGGCGAGGTCTACGTGATGGAGCGTGCCCTGATCCCAGAGGTGTCGCTGGTCAAGGCCTACAAGGCAGACAAGTCGGGCAACTTGCTGTTCCGCCGCACGGCGCGCAACTTCAACCCGGCCGCTGCGATGGCGGGCAAGATCACCGTGGTCGAGGTCGAAGAGATCGTCGAGACCGGCACGTTTGACCCGGATGAAGTGCACTTGCCTGGCATTTATGTGCACCGCATTGTGCTGAATGCGACGCCCGAGAAGCGCATTGAAAAGCGCACCATCACCGAAACCGCGGCATCAAAGGCAGGAGCTTGACCATGGCATGGACGCACGATGAGATGGCGGCCCGTGCCGCCAGTGAGTTGCAAGACGGCTTCTACGTGAACCTAGGCATTGGCTTGCCCACGCTGGTGGCCAACCACGTCAGCCCCGACATTGACGTGTGGCTGCAGTCTGAAAACGGCATGCTGGGCATTGGCCCGTTCCCGACCGAAGATGAGGTCGACGCTGACCTGATCAACGCGGGCAAGCAAACCGTGACGGTGCTGCCTGGTTCGTCGATTTTTGGCTCGCACGAAAGCTTCGCCATGATCCGCGGCGGCAAGATCAATTTGTCGATCTTGGGCGCCATGCAGGTGTCTGACCAAGGCGACCTGGCGAACTGGATGATCCCCGGCAAGATGGTCAAGGGCATGGGCGGCGCGATGGACTTGGTCGCAGGCGTCAAGCGCGTGGTGGTGCTGATGGAGCACGCTGCCAAGAATGGCGAACACAAGCTGCTGCAAAAGTGCACGCTGCCGGTGACCGGCTTGGCCGTGGTCGACCGCATCATCACCGAGCTGTGTGTGCTGGACGTGACCCCAGCTGGCTTCAAGTGCATCGAGATGGCTCCTGGGGTGACGGCCGATGAAATCCGCGCCAAGACCGGTGCACCTGTGGACATGTCGGCCCTCACTGCTTGAGCCATTGATGCACCGCGCAAGGGCCAGACAAGGCCGTTGCCGACAAGCCGCCTTCGGGCGGCTTTTTCATGCCTGCTGCTCTGAGACAATCGCCGCATGAACTGGATCACCCTTGCTCTGCTTGTTGTCAACCTGTTGCTGCTGCTGTGGCTCTTGTTCAAGCCTTCTGGGCAAAGGGACGATGCTGTGGCGCCGGCATGGGGCAGCGAGTTGGGCTCAGGCCTGCAACAGCGCAGCGAGCAGCTTGAGCGTGCGTTGCGCGATGAGGTGCTGCGCAGCGCCTCTGGCACGCGGCAAGAGCTGAGCGGCACGGTGGCTTTGTTCCAGCAAACGCTGCTGGCGCAACAAGGCGATGCCACGCGGACGCAGAACGAACAGCTCGACAGCTTCCGCGTGCAGCTCGCGACCATGCAGCAGGCGCTGAGCGATGGCTTGCGCGAGTCTTCCCATTTGCAAGCCCAGCAGGCTGATGCCTTGCGTGAAGCGCAAGCCGGGGCATTGGCGCGTTTCAACGAAGCGCAGGAGGCCGCCTTGCGTCGCTTGGGTGAGGGCACGGCCGAGCAACTGCGCAATGTGTCTGAGGCCAACGACCGCCGCATGACCGAGGTGCGCACCACGGTCGAGACACGCTTGCTGGCCTTGCAGGCCGACAATGAGAAGAAGCTGGAGCAGATGCGCCAGACGGTGGACGAAAAGCTCCACGCCACGCTGGAGGCCCGCTTGGGCGAAAGCTTCAAGCAAGTGGCTGAGCGCCTGGAGCAGGTCCACAAGGGCTTGGGCGAAATGCAGCGTTTGGCCAGCGACGTCGGATCGCTCAACCGGGTGCTGAGCAACGTCAAGACGCGCGGCATCTTTGGTGAGGTTCAGCTCGCCGGTTTGCTGGAGCAGGTGTTCACGCCTGAGCAATACGCGGTCAACGTGGAGACGGTACCCGGCAGTGGCGCCCGGGTGGAGTTCGCCATCCGTTTGCCAGGGCAGGGCGGTGTCGATGGTCAGCCGCTGTGGCTGCCCATTGATGCCAAGTTCCCACGCGAAGACTACGAGCGCTTGCTCGATGCCCAGGACCGTGCTGACGCCGCCGGCGTCGAAGTGGCCGGCAAGGCCATTGAGCAGCGCCTCAAGCTGGAGGCGCGCACCATCAAAGAAAAATACCTCGCGCCACCGCACACCGCTGACTTCGCCATCTTGTTCGTGCCAACCGAAGGCCTCTATGCCGAAGCCTTGCGCCGCCCGGGTCTGATGGAGGCCATGCAGCGTGAATGCCGCGTCATGCTGGCCGGCCCGACCACGCTGCTGGCCACGCTCAACAGCCTGCAAATGGGCTTTCGCACGCTCGCGCTTGAAAAGCGCTCGTCCGAGGTCTGGCAGGTGCTGGGCGCGGTCAAAACCGAATTTGCCAAGTTCGGCGATGTGCTGGCCAAGACGCGCAAGAAGCTGGACGAGGCCAGCAACACCATTTCGTCGGTCGAAACACGCACCCGTGTGATGGGGCGCGCGCTCAAACAGGTTGAAGCCATGCCGGAGGGGCAGACGCAAGCGCTGCTGCCGTCGGACGCCGGCCAGTTGCCTTTGGATGAGGATCAGGCCTGACGCAAGACCGACCACACAGCCGCCGATAAACCGTGGCTGTGCCGTGGTTGGCGGGTGAGGCTTCGCTCCCGGTCTGAAGTCCATCGTGAACCTGTTTCGGTCGTTGAGGCGCTGCCTCTGCGCTTCGGTGCTGACCGCGCCCGCTTGGGCAGGCCACAACGGTGGTTGACTTCGCGGCGCTCACTGGACGTGGCGATCCTTCGTCGGTCGAGACCGCGGTGGCGGCGTGTCGCTGCAATCCCCTGGGCCTGCGTTGGAAGGCGCACAAGCGCGCCGATGGCTTGGCAGGCTCAGCCCTCGGGCGTGCGCTGGGTTTTGAGCCAAGTGCAGCATGGGTTTGATGTGGCTTGCTTTGTCATCTCGCCGTGGCTGGCTAACGCGTCGTACCGTCTGGGCGACACCGGGCCGTTCTAGGATCGTTCGATCCACTCGTTTGCAAAGTGGTTGATCCCCTGGTCGCTGCGTCCGGGGCAGGTGGCGCATTGGCCTTCACGGCACTGTTCGTCCATGCCCTTGGACGAACCCAAGGTGGGCTGCAGCTTCGTGACCCACATGCTCGGTTTTGAACGCAAACAAGCGGTGTTGCAAGCGATGATTGACGTCGGTCACGGGCTGAGCCTGAGTGGGACGATCGAGGGCATCGATGTCGTTCAAGGCCTTTTCTTCAGCCGCCCTCAGCGAGGTGAGCCCAGTGCGCGGGCTCTGTCGTTTTGCGCCTTGAGGCAGGCACCCGATGGCTGATCGCTGCGCTGTGTCGGCCAGCCAGCAAGGTGTCGGGTCACCAATTGCGACAAGGCCCGAATCCATTCGGGGCGCTCGTTCAGGCAGGGGATGTAGGCAAAGCGCTGGCCACCGCTGTGCAGGAAGGCCTCTTTGGCTTCCATGGCGATTTCTTCCAGCGTTTCGATGCAGTCCCCCACAAAACCCGGGCAGATGACATCGACGCTGGTGGTGCCTTGCTTGGCGAGTTCACGCAAAGTGGGCTCGGTGTAGGGCTGCAGCCATTTGGCTCGACCGAAGCGGCTCTGGAAGGTCACCACGTAGTCGTCTTTGCCCAAGCCCAGTCGCTCAGCCAGCAGGCGGCCTGTCTTGAGGCACTCGCAGTGGTAGGGGTCACCCAACAGCAAGGTCCGGTGCGGCATGCCGTGGAAGCTCATCACGAGTTTGGCACCCCGGCCATTTGACGCCCAATGCTGCTTGACGCTGTCGGCCAACGCCTCGATGTAGCCCGGATCGTCGTGGAAGCGGTTGATGTGTCGCAGCTCGGGCAGGGTGCGTGTCTCGCGACCCCAGGCGAAGACGTCGTCCATGACGCTGGCCGTTGTGGCGCCAGAGTATTGTGGGTACAAGGGCACCACCAGGATGCGCGTCGCGCCTTGTGCTCGCAGTGCCGTCAGCTGGGAGCCAATGCTGGGCTGGCCGTATCGCATGGCGTGTTGAACCGACACCACGTGCCCAGCTTCACCCAGGTAGCCCTGAAGCAGGGTGGCCTGCCGTTCTGTCCAGACGCGCAAGGGCGATCCCTCTGGCATCCAGATGCTGGCGTACTTGGCCGCTGACTTGGCGGGCCGCACGCGCAGGATGATGCCGTGCAGGATCGGCCACCACAGCAACCGTGGGATCTCCACCACGCGTGGGTCGCTCAGGAACTGCCCGAGGTAGCGGCGCAGTGCGGGCGCCGTTGGCGCTTCGGGGGTGCCCAGGTTGACCAGCAAGACCCCGGTGCGGGGCGTTTGGCCGTGTTGAAAATCAGGTTCGGTTTTGACGCTCATGGGGCCGTATTGTCACGGCTGTCCGCCAACCTGCACAGCTCTGTGGTCACTGCGGTGATGTCGATGGGTTTCGTCCAATAGCCGACAAAGCCTGCCTTCTCAGCCTTGACCAGGTCTTCCGGCATGGCGTCCGCAGAGCACATGTAGGCGGGAACGTTTGCCAGAGCAGGCAGCATTCGCAAGGCTTCGAGCACCTGAAAGCCCGACATGCCAGGCAAGTGGGCGTCCAGCACCAGCACCTCAGGCTGTGTTTCAAGTGCCATAGACAACGCCATCTGACCATCCTCAGCGATGCTCAATTCGAGTTGGGGGTAGGGCCTCAAGGCCTCCTCGAAGAGCATGGCGTTGATGCGGTTGTCTTCAACGTACAGCACACGCATTGGCGCATTGGCCGAGTCACTTTGTGGAGGCATGGGTGTGGTGTCAAGAATGTCGATGGTGCTGAACAAAGTGAGTTCGGGCTCGGCGTGTGGCGCTTCGCCCACCCGGGGCAGCGTGATCTGAACCCGGGTCCCGGCCCCCGGCTGGCTGCGGATGTTCATGTGTCCGCCCATTGCATGGATCAAAGACCGGGTGATGATAAGACCCAGCCCCGTGCCTTCGATCGCGGAGGTCTCACGACCGAGCCGTTCAAAGGGTTGATACAGCAGTGAAAGTTGTTGGGCGCTCAGGCCTGCACCGGTGTCCTCGATGATCAGGCTCAGGCCCTGTGGCATGGCGCTGTCAACAGACAGGCGCACCATGCCGCCAGCCTGGTTGTATTTGATCGCGTTGGAGCCGATGTTCATGATGATTTGGCGCAGCCGTTGCCGGTCAGCAACCACATGCCAAGGGCCATCGACCCTGTTGCTCAGGGTGATGCTGCGTTGGGCGGCCATCGGGCTCAGCATGGACAAACACTGCGCCACCTCAGCGTCCAGCGACAAGGCCTCAGGTTTGATGCTGAGGATGCCGGCCTCGACTTGCTGCAGGTCGAGCACGTCGTTGACCAGCCCCATCAAATGCTGGCTGGCGTGCAAGATCTGATTCACATAGCTCGCTTGCGTCGGACATGCATCAGATTGGCCCAGTTGCAGCTTGAGCAGCTGAGCGAAGCCATTCACCGCATTGAGTGGTGTTCGTATCTCATGGCTCATGCGCGAGAGGAACTCGGTCTTGGCTGCATTGGCCGCTTCGGCCGTTTGCTTTTCGCGCAGGGCCAGCTCGGCTTGCTTGATGGGGGTGATGTCGGAGTGGGTACCCACGATCCGCTGCGGTTGGGCATCGGCACCGCGGCTGACCACCTTGCCGCGCGACAAGATGCAGAGGTAGCGCCCGTCTCGGTGCTGCATCCGGAACTCGGTTTGCAGGATTTCGTCGCCCAGCTTGCGGCAGTGGGTGAGCGTTTTTGCCAAAGCCTCTCGGTCATCAGGGTGTACCAGCCGGAAGAGCTCGTCCAGGTTGTGCTGAACTTCGTGATCGTCGTAGCCCAGCATGCCTTTCCAGCGATGCGAGTAGAAGACGTGTCCCCGTGCCAGGTCCCAATCCCAAACGCCGTCGCCAGCACCCTCCAGGGCAAAGCCCCAGCGCTCCTCGCTCAATTGCAGGGCCTGTTGAGCTTGGCGCTCCAGGGTGATGTCGCGCAGCGTTGCCATTGCGGCAAACGGTTCGGCGTTTGGATCGACCCTCAGCAAATGGCTGGAGACCTGAACCCACACGATCTGGCCATCGGGCCGGCGCAGCGGGTGCACACGGTCGACAATGCGCTCACCTTTGGCCAGTGTGGCCGCGATCGGCCACTCGGGTACGGGCAGCGGCTGCTGAAGGTCATCCTGCAGGAATTCGATCCCCAACAGGCTGGGCGATGTGAGGTTGACCAGCACATCCTGTGGGACGCCGAGGATGCGGCTGGCAGCCGGGTTCAAGGCAACGACGCGGCCTGACAATTCGACGATCACCAAGCCATCGCTGATGGTGGCTGCGACCGAACGGTAGAGCTCCTCGCTCACCCGCAGCTCCTCAGCGGCGCGCTCGCGCTCGGTGATGTCGCGTGTCAAAAAGAGGATTTGTTTGTCGGGCATCGGCGTCATGCGCGCCTCGAAATGCCTCAACTTGCCTTCAGGGCTTCTCAACTTGTATTCAAGCCACTGTGCCTGCCTGCTGGACCTGACCTGCCGTACGGCTTCTCGCTGAGCTCGGGCCTGCTCGTCGGGCAGGCCCGAGCCCAGTGGCTGCCCACGCAGTTGCTCCAGTGGGCGTATCAACATCGGGTGCCCCTCGTGCGCATCGACAACGCAATCGTTGGCGTCGATCACGAACCACAAGTCGGGCAGGGCGCTGAGCACGGCGCTCAAGCGGGCCCGCGCTTCGAACAGAACGTTTTGCTGCTCGGTGAGCAAGGCCGCATCGCGCTTGCTTTGCGTGATGTCCATGGCGAAATGGACCACACAATGGTCTGGCAGGTCGTGGTCTTTGATGAGCAGCCAGCGGTCGGCAAATCGCGTTTCCTGTGGGGTCGCCTGCTCGCGCAAGTTCAGCCGCCACTCGTAGTACGCCTCTTCCTGGTTTTTTGCATCTGGGTAGTCACCACGCTTGATCAGGGCGCGCAAGATGCTGGGCCAGTGTTGTCCATGCTCGTCAAACAAGTTGCCGACGTGGTCTCGCCAATGCTGGTTGGCCAGCAGGACCTGGCCGTTCACGTCGGTGATCATCACGCTGATCTGGAAGGACTCGATCGCTTGCCTCAGCAGGTGATCGGCCCGACGAGCTTCGCGCTCGATGACGATTTGGTGGGTCACGTTGCGGCTGGCGCCCCGGTAGCCCATGAACTCGCCACGCGAGTTGAACACCGGCGTGCCACTGACGGACACGGTGATCACGCCCATCGGCGTGACGCGGTCGGCAATCACGTTCCTGAAGGGCTCGCGGCGTTGCCGAGCCTGGAGGAAGGCTTCCCATTGGGGCTGTGTTTCGTCACCGCGAGGCCTCAGGAGCCCAACGGCTCGCTCGCCAATCACATTGGCTGGGTCCAGCCCAGTGTGCTGCGTGAGCCTCGCCGAGACCCAGCGCAGCATGCCATCCTTGTCTGTCTCCCACAGTAAATCGCTGCCTGAAAGGCTTGCGGTTTTGACGCGCGCCTGCATCACGCGTGCGCGCTGCGCTTTCAGTTGGGCTTCGATCAAGGCGGTGGCGCTGATGGCCAAGTCGGTCAAATTGGCGATTTCGCGGTCTTGCCAAGTGTGTGTTTCAGGGCCGAACACACACAAGGCCCCCACGGCCAGCCCTTCGACCACCAGCGGGAATCCGGCATAGGCGCGTGGCATCGCTTCGAAGCCGTCGCTTGGCATTGAGGCCAATCGCCCATCCGAACTGCTGTCGCTCACCAGCAGAGGACCATCATGCGCAATCGCCAGGTGGCATAAAGAACGATCGCGTGTGTTTTGCGTTTGGTTCAGGCCCACGCCAGACAGTGACCAGACCACATGCGTGTCCACCAGGTTGATGGCAGCCTGCGGCTGGCCGGTGATCGACGCAGCCAAACGGGTCAATGCATCGAATGCTGGCGCGTGTGTCGCATTCAGCAGTTTGGTCGCGTGGAGCAAGGCCACGCGATCAGATTCGCTGTGTGAAACGGCGGTGGGGGGCATGCCTGCGACAGAAGGGAACGACTGAATGCCGACTCTAGCCCATCTGAGCGCGATTGGCGCTACGCGTCAATACTGAGGGAGGGTGTCAGAAAAGCTCAGCACCTCGAAATGAAGCTGCGTGCCGGTCGGGTCGATCGTGGGCGCGCCCATGCTGATGATGCCGCTGCCGTGCAGGGTGCAGGTGCCTCTGCGCAAGGTCAACACCTGTTCATCGTGATCAAACTTGACGTGCGTGCCGTTGTAGCTGAGGTCGGTGAGGTAGATGTGCCCACTGTGCGATTCGATGCGCGCGTGCGAGCGAGACACCCGTGAGTCGCTCACGCAGAACGAGGCCTGAGGGCTGCGCCCCAGCACGATGGGCATGTGCGCCGTTGAAAAAATGCGCTCGGTACCCAGCCACATCAGGCGCACGCCGTCCGGCATGTCGGTGGCGCCGGGCTCCATGATCATGGTTGACTGCGTGTCGCCAAAACGACGCCCTTCCATCCGAAGCACAGCCACGGGTTCTTTGCGGCCGCGCAGGTGGAGTTTGTCGATGCTGCGAAAGCGTTCGTGCTGGTCTGACGGCAGCTGGCGCAGGAGTTGCGCCGTCGTCAGGGTTTCGTTGTCGCCGGCCAGATCCAGCAGACGTGCGGCCACGTTCACGGCATCGCCAAAGCAGTCGCCGTCCACCTCGACCATCTCGCCCCAGGCCACCGCCACCTTCAGCTTGATGGCGGGGGCCTTGGTGGGGGCTTGGTCTGCCACAGGGCTGATGCGGTCGAGCGCCTCGTGCAGGCTGTCTGCGGATTCGACCGCGCGCTCGGCATCGTCGTACACCGCCATCAGCCCGTCGCCCAAGGTCTTGATCACTCGGCCCCCCGAGCGGGCCACGATCTGTCCGAGCAAGGCCAGGCTGTGCGTGACCACTGTGGCGGCCTCGGTGTTGCCAAGCTTGACGTAGAGCGCCGTGCTGCCGCGCAGGTCGGCAAACAGAATGGCTCGTTCCTTGGTGGTTTCCATGGAGGGCCATCTTGCAGTGCAATGGGGGCCATTGGTGTGACGAATTGCACACCTTTCAGCCCAGATTTGCTGGCCCACCAAAGAAAAACCCGGCACGGGGCCGGGTTCTGGGTGATCTGGTCGCCTCGCAACGCGGGCGTGCCGGCGATCAGAGGTTGTCCAGATAGGTCCTGAGCTTGTCAGAGCGTGATGGATGCTTGAGCTTGCGGATGGCCTTGGCTTCGATCTGGCGGATGCGCTCGCGGGTGACGTCGAACTGCTTGCCCACTTCTTCCAGCGTGTGGTCAGTCGACATCTCGATGCCGAAACGCATGCGCAACACCTTGGCTTCGCGCGGCGTGAGGCTGTCCAAGATGTCCTTGACCACGTCGCGCAGACCCGCCTGCATCGCAGCCTCAATCGGCGCGGTGTTGTTGGTATCTTCGATGAAGTCGCCCAGGTGGCTGTCGTCGTCGTCACCAATCGGCGTTTCCATGGAGATCGGCTCTTTGGCGATCTTCATGATCTTGCGGACCTTGTCTTCTGGCATCTCCATCTTCTCGGCAAGCGTAGGGGCATCGGGCTCAAAGCCGAATTCCTGCAAGTGCTGACGCGAGATGCGGTTCATCTTGTTGATCGTTTCGATCATGTGAACCGGGATGCGGATCGTGCGGGCCTGGTCAGCGATCGAACGCGTGATGGCCTGACGGATCCACCAAGTCGCGTAGGTCGAGAACTTGTAGCCACGACGGTATTCGAACTTGTCCACAGCCTTCATCAGGCCGATGTTGCCTTCTTGAATCAGGTCCAGGAACTGCAGGCCACGGTTGGTGTACTTCTTGGCAATCGAGATGACCAAGCGCAAGTTGGCCTCGATCATTTCCTTCTTGGCATCGCGCGAGGCCTTTTCGCCCTCGTTCATGCGCTTGTTGATGCCCTTGAGGTCTTCGATCGGCACCACGGCCTTGGCTTGAAGGTCGGTCAGCTTTTGCTGCAACTCTTGAATGGCTGGCAAGCTGCGGCCCATCACCGCGCTGTAGTTCTTGCCGGCGTTCGCCTCCTTCACGGCCCAGTCCAGGTTCAGGACATTGGGTGGGAAAGACTTGATGAACTGCTCTTGGGCCATGCCGCACTTGTCGACCACGATCTTGCGCAGCTCACGTTCGTAGCGGCGCACGTCGTCCACCTGCGAGCGCAGGACGTCGCACAGGCGTTCAATGGTCTTGACGGTGAAGCGGATGGTCATCAGCTCTTGGCTGATGGCTTCCTGGGCCTTGTTGTACGGGGCCGACTTGTAGCCGTCTTTCTCGAAGGACTTGGCCATCTTGTCGAAGTTCACGCGCAGGGCGTCGAACTTGACCATGGCCTGGTTCTTCATTTCTTCGAGCTTTTTGGTCAGCGCCTTGGAGCCGCCGTTGCCGTCGTCGTCGTCTTCTTCGTCGAATTCGTCGAAGTCTTCTTCGGCCACGTAGTCGTCGGCTTCGCTTTCAGAAACGAAGCCATCGACCACCTCGGAGATTTTCATCTCGGCGCTGTTGATCTTGTCGGCCAGCGACAGGATTTCGGCAATGGTGGTGGGCGAGGCCGAGATGGCCAGCATCATGGCTTGCAGGCCACCTTCGATGCGCTTGGCGATTTCGATTTCGCCTTCGCGCGTCAGCAG
>CANCFV010000009.1 GCA_947377275.1 Burkholderiales bacterium
CGCGTCCACTTTCACGTCGGCGCCAATGCAAGCCTCCGAGGCGGCCCCGGCGACCTCTTCAGGTACACCGGCAAGTACGGTGGTCAAGTTCTCTGACCAGGCACTGACCATGATGCGGCAACGGCAGGTCAGCGAGGCTCAGCAGGCCACATTCAAGGAAGTGCTTCAAAAGGCCCAGACCGATCAAGCTCAATCCGACCCGAAAAGCTTCCTTCGAACACTGACGGCCGATGAGCTTTCCGCTGTTCAATCAGCGCATTGCTTGGGGCAGCCTATCGATGTGAACTCGCTCAACCAGGAGGGCGCTGCAAACTTGCTGGTTCAGCCTGGAGCAGAGCAAGACCTCGACAACAACGGCTTGACCAGTGTTGGAGCAGGCAACACGTTCACCTTTCCGCCAAACAATGCGCCTGAGTCTTTCAAAGCTGCTTGGGCGCAGGCCACAGAGGGCAGATCATTTGGAGACATCCCCGCGCAGATGATTCTGGCGGCTGGTCTGGCCAATCTGAGACCCGCCCCCACCACGGGCAATGGCACTGCGATTTCGCCGGATGACCCTGAATGGAAGAACCCATATGCGGATCCAAACTATGACTATGCCGCAGCGGTGAGCAACACCATGGAAGGGCTCAAACAAGATCGGTCACACAACCTGATCTCGGAAGCGCAGTTCAAGCATGACATGGATTTTTACGAGCAGCTGCACAAAGCACTGGGCTGATGCCAGGCATGAGGATGCAGGAATGGGACAAGCAAAGATCAAGCAGCGTGCAGCTTTCAGGCCAGAACTCATTGCGGCTTGGGAGGCTTAGGATTGCGTCAATTTCTCTGTTGCGCTGGCCAGGTTGACAGGTTGGCTGCTGCATGTGGACTGGTGGGTTCCATCTACTGACCACAGCGCAGAGACATCGATCGACGAACTGAAGCCGCTTCGGGTTCACGCAGCAGATAACCACGATCTGATTTTCGACGTGCGCGGCGTCAGGTCCATCGTCGATTTAAATGAAGGCGTCATTGCGCCTCGGGCCAGAAAATTTCGGACCAGCAGTGTGCGTACCCACTTTTATGATGAGGACACGCTCTCATCGCGTCTTTTGCGGAGCAGGCAGGACGACGCGAAGATCGCGCAGGCCACCGAGGCGATCAGAGGGAATGCTCATTTCCTCGCGGCCATACCGTCGCGACAGTCACCCTTTGTGCCGGCGCATCAAGCCGCCAAGTTTACCTATGGCCGATGTGCGGTATTCGCTGAAGCGCTGCGTGAACTCACGGGTCTGCGGCGCACGGACCTCACCTCCATTCAACTGGTGCGGCTGTGAGGGGGCAGGTCACCTGCTGCAAAGCCGCCGGACCTGCCCAGCTTTTTCTGTCGAACAAGCGAATCAAGCAGATCCGCAGCGGCAGACATGGCTAGTGACGCGACATGCCTGGCAGCCAAGTTGACAGAGCGGGCCATAGCGCAATCACCAGTGTCCCGACAAAGATTGACAACATGGCAGGCAGCACGGAGCGCGCGACATAGCGGATGGGCTTGCCGAACATGGCCGAGGCGAAATAGATGTTCATGCCGGCTGGCGGGCAAAGAAAGCCGGCTTCCATCGCAGCGAGAAAGATGATGCCGAAATGCAGCGGGTCGATGCCGTAACTGAGTGCCAGCGGCAAGAGCAGAGGCACCAGAACGGCGATGGCTGCAAAGATCTCCATCAGCGCGGCAGCCACGAACAGAAAAGCACAAAGCATCAGCAAGAACAGATGCTTATCAGGGATGGCCGCCTGCACCCACGTGACTGCTTGATCAGGGATGCCGGCATCCACCATGAAGTTGGTCAGCGCCAGGGCCATGCCCAGGATCAGCATCACGCCACCAATCACCTGCGCACATTCCGCCAGGCAGCTGCCAAGTAAACGCCAGCCCAGCTCGCGGTGTACCAAGCCCTGGGTGAACAGGGCATAGGCCGCGGTCAGTGCCGCGCTTTCTGTAGGCGTGGCGAGACCACCGATCAAGGCGCCGATGGCAACCAGCGGCGCTGCAATCTCCCATTTGGCTGCCCAAGCAGCAACCAGGGCACGACGCAGGCTGGGCTTGGCAGTCGGGGCGGCGTGGGCATCGCCCGCCTCCCCAATGCTGTCGCGGCCTTCAGGCCGTAAGAAGCCGCCAACTGACAGCAGACAGACCACCATCACCACGGCAGGCAGCAGCCCCGCAAGGAACATGGCCTCAATGGGTACGCGAGCGATCACTGCATACATGATCAGCGGCACTGAGGGGGCCAGCAACACGCCGAGCGCGCTCGCACTGGTCACCAGGCCGATGCCGCGCTGCTCCGGGTAGCCCGCCTGTCGCAACAAAGGCAACAGCAGACCGCCCAGCGCCAGGATGGTGACGCCACTGCCACCTGTGAAAGCTGTGAAGGCCGAACACAGCAAAGCTGCTGCCAACACCGTGCCACGCTGACCTCCGCCAAACACTTGCACGAACAGGCCGCCAAGCCGACCTGCCGCACCAGTGCGGGCGAACACCAGGCCAGCAAGGGTGAAGAGCGGCAGCGCTGGCAAAGAGGGGTTGACGGTGATCTGGTAGTGCGACAAGGCAATGGAAGCCAATGGCAAGCCATCGTTCCAAAAGAGCGCCAGGGCCAGGCCGCCCAAAGCAGCAAACACGGGCGCGCCAGCCAGCAGCAAGGCCAGCACAGCGAGCAAGGCAGGGGCCAATGGCAGTGCATTGCTCTCCCAGGCCCCAGCGGCCAGCCAGCCTGCCAGTGGCAGCACCACGGCAGCCCCAACACGCAGCACAGGCTGCTGTGCCGCGGAGATACCCAGCCGCAGGCCCAGCAGAGCAAAGCCCAATGGCAGGCTCAGTTGCACCCACCAGGTTGGCAAGCCATAGGCCAGCAGTTGGCCGCCGTGGCGTTCGGCATCAACCAGGTGCCAGCCGGCCATGGCCAGCATCCCGCACAGCACGGCCGACCCACCCTTGGCGAAGGCGCGCACCGCTGCTCTAGCCCTGTCGCTGCCCAGGCCATCCAGGTTGGTGCCAAGGCTGCTGAGATGCCCCCTGCGCTCAGCGGCAATCGCGCCAAACATGGCCAGAACCAAGCCCAGGTGCTGGACCAGTACCGGTGCGTTGTCAATGCCTCGCCCCATGATGGGCCGCAGTCCCATCTCGACCAGAGGCAACGCCATCATCAAAACGAGGGCCAGCACTGCTGGCACATTGTCCAGCCGCGCGAACTGGTGCAGGCCTTGGGCGTAGGCCGATTCACGCCGGTGCGCCACCCTCACTTGCCTCGCGAGGCGCGATAGGCCTTCAAATGGAGGAAGACCTCGTCGAATGTATCGGCAGGCACCATCGTGCCCCGAATGCGCGGGTAAAGCTTCTCTGCCAGGTCTGTCCACTCGCGCTGTTGCTCGGCATTGGGCGTGTTCACGGTCAGGCCGCGCTTCTTCATTGCGGCAACGGCCTCGTCAACTTCTTGGCGCGCTTTGCCGCGCATCTGCAACCCGGCCTTTTCTCCGGCCGCACGCAGGGCCTGCTGGCCCGACGGGGACATGGTGTCCCATGCTTTTTGGGTGACCACGATGGCGCCGACGATGGGGGCCCAGTTGATGTCCAGCATGTTCGAGGCCGTGCCGTAGACCTGGCTGGCCAGCGCGAAATAGGGTGTGGCAGGTATGACGTTGATCATGCCGGTCTGCAGTGAGGGCAGCACGTCGGCAGTTTCCAGAGGTACCGGGGTGTAGCCCAGGCTCTTCATGATGGCCTGCTGCTCGGGCTCTGATCCCCAGGCAAAGAACTTCATGTGCTTGAAGTCACCAGGCCGAAATGCGGCCTCCTTGGAAAAGAAACGCACCCAACCGGCGTCGCCCCAACCCAGCACGACGAACCCACGTGCAAGAAATCGCTTTTCCATGTTGGGGCGCATCTTCTCGCGCACATAGTCGACCTCGTCCCAGTTGCGAAACAACAGCGGCAGGTTCTGCAAGGCCGCGATGCTTGGCTCGATCTCCCGCAAGCCCACCACCGACATCAGTGCGCCCTGCAGTTGGCCGATGCGCATGCGCCTCGCCAGCTCAGCCTCGCCCCCTTGGCTACCGTCGGTGAACACAACGAACTTGGCGTTGCCGCCCTGCGCTGTGCGCCAAGCCTCACCCATCTCCATCAGCTGCTGGTGGAAAAGCGAGTTTTTGGGAACCACAGAACCGATGCGCAGTTGCACGGCCTGGGCGGCGGCCAGACTCGTCAGTGCCATGCTCAGCAGCAAGGTCAAGCCGAGGCGACGGCGCGTAAGGTGCACGGAGGCAAATGATTGGATCATGGCGGGCTGAAGAAGAAGGCTCAGAATCGGTCGTCGGCGCTGTCAAGCAGCCATTGAGCGCGTTCGCGCATCAATTGATTGCCCAAGTCCGGGCGGGCCGCGCTGGCCTCCAGGGCTTGATGCAGCAGGCGTTCGAAGGCTTTGCGGTCGCCATCGGTAAGGGCTTCGGCCCTTGAAACATAGACGCCCGCATTGCGGCCGGCCCCGAAGGTCTCGGCCTGGTCGAAGAATTGCTCGGCCTCACGGCGATTGCCTCCGGGGCGGGAGGCCCCGAAAGTGCCCATCAGGCTGGCCAGCGCACCATCCCCGTAGCCAGGTTGGCGCTCCCAGGCCAGCCGCGCCAGGCGCACAGCCAAAGGCAGGTCAGCCACGACATCAGCTTGATCCTTGGACAGCGAGATGAACGCCCCCCAGGACGCCGCAGCCCAGTAAGCCAAGCCAACCTGGTCGCCATCGAGGCGCAGCGTGCCGGCCGTGAGGTCTTTTGCGAAGCCCGGGCGGCGTTGCTCGAGTGTCGTCATCGCATGTTGGTGAGCGCGCCAGTACAGGCGTGCGGCACGCTGACGCAAGCGCAAGGCGGCCTTGGCGTCTTGTGCCTCCAAGCGTTCGGCGTCGAAGGCGACGAAGGCAAATGCGTACTGAGTGAAGCCGCCTGCCACGGCTTCGCCAAGAGCCACATGACCCGGGCTCTGGCGCAAGACAGATTCGGAGAGCTTGAGGTAGAACGCGCTGGCTTCACGGGCCAACAAAAGATCATCTTCCTGGGCCTGCCCCTGCACGGCCAATTCGTCGGCCATCTTGTTCAACACAAGATGGCTTGGCGAGCAAGCGCTCAGCAGCGCCAGTAAACAGAGCAAGGTTGGAAGTCGCCACACGGCTGGGAGGTCATCGCGTCATGGTTGGTGAGACTCAGTTTATGCAGCGTGGATGAATTTGCGGTGACAAGTCATGCCACCCAGTACGTTCACTTGATTGACAATGAAGGACGCTATTGAATCTGACCGTTTGTTGTTGGCCGTTATTGCGTCTGCACTTGGCCGAGTGACGGCTTGCCGTGGCTTTTTGAGCAGGCGCACGACCTCATGCAGGCGCTGAAACCAGACGACGGCTTGCGCCTCAAGCTCACGAGCCATGGGCTGCTGCCGACTACAATTGGGCGATGAGCTGCGCGGACGAAGACACCGTGTTGTTGCGCCAAGTCCGCGACGCCCTGGGTGCAAGCCGCTGAACGGACACACGAAGACAATTCCATGAAACGCTGGACCCGCAACCTGACCATGGTCATGGCGATCGCACTGAGTGCATGCGCCACCAAGCCACCCGAAAAGCCACTGGTCAAACTGGCTGTGACGCAGGTGGAACGCGGTGTGTTGATTTGGCTACCTGACAATGTGCTGTTTGAATTCGGCGCTCACACGTTGTCGCCAGACGCGGACGAGTACCTCAAACTCGTGGCGCACTTGACGCTGGATCGCACCACCGAATCACTGGCCCTGGAAGGTCACACAGACAGCGTGGGCAACCCCAATTTCAACCAGGCCCTCTCACTCAAGCGTGCGGATGCCGTGGCCGAGGCCCTGCGCAAGTTGGGTGTGCCTGGTGAGCGCATGAAAACCGCCGGGTTCGGATTGACGCGCCCGCTGGCCCCGAACGATTCTGAAATCGGTCGCCGGCTCAATCGTCGCGTGGAGATCATCGTGCTCAACGAAACGGTCGCACACCTGAGTCAGGGTGAGCCGGCCAACCGCTTTGAAGATGCATTCGACAAGCTCAAGTCAGAGCTGGGCAACCGTGTCAATGCCGGTGGCTTTCGCTGAGCTGCATCAAGAAAGAGACGCAAGGTCATGGATCGTAGAACGTGTATGAGCTCCCTGGCTGCGATGGCGGCGCTGGGCTCGACTCGCGCGCACGCCGCCGCGCAACCCGCCGTCAAGACCGAGTCTTCACGCCGACGGGTGGCTGTGGTGTTGGGTGGTGGCTCGGCGAGGGGCTTTGCGCACATTGGCGTCATCAAGGCACTGGAGGCCGCGGGCATCAAGCCCGATCTGATCGTGGGGTGCAGCGCCGGAGCCCTCGTGGGTGCATTCTGGGCAGCGGGTTACTCAGGTCGAGAAATGGAAGCCCTGGCCTACGACGTGCAGGACAGCGCCATCGTTGACCTGATCGCACCAACAACAAGCGGACGACGCGGCCTGCTCAGTGGGCAATCGCTGGAGAGTTTCGTGAACAAGGGGGTGCGTGGCCGCTCCATGAGCGGTTTGCTCACCCCGTTGATCACGGTGGCCACCCAGTTCCCGTCGGGTCAGCTGCAGGAATTCAAGACGGGCGACGTCGGCTTTGCGGTTCGTGCTTCGTGCAGCATCCCCGGCATCTTCTTGCCCGCCGAAAAGGACAATGACGAATATCTGGACGGCGGTTTGGTGAGCCCGGTGCCAGTGCGAACAGCCAAAGCCAACGGCGCTACGCTGGTGGTGGCCGTCGATGTGGGGGCCGAAGACCCGAGCACCTACCGCCAGCGCGCTACCGGAGGCATGTATGAGCTGATCTTGCGCTCCTTCGAAATCATGGGCAAATCGCTGCGTGAGTTCGAATGCAAACAGGCCGACATCCTGATCCGTCCGGATGTGGGGCGCGTCAGCAGCACCGACTTTGCCTCTCGCAAAGCGCTGATTGAAGCGGGCTTCAAGGCTGGTACACGCTTGGCACCCGTCATTCTGAACCGCTGACACGCCCAGCCTCATGGGATGGCGGGCCGTGGTGTCACACGGCCAATCCCACATATGCATATCCACCAAACAAATATCTACTGACCTCACTCGTTCTGAGTCGTTTGGTTTTTTCTGCTTAAGCGGCAAATTGGGTGCTTCTACCTTGGAGCCCTCGACCTGCCATGCAGCCCGCCCCCCTTTACGCCCCTCCTGTCGACTTCGCATCCACAGAGTGGAACTTGCATGAGGTGGTGACCGCGCTGCGCCACTCCCGCGAACGCACTCACAACGTTCGCCACAAAGGACGCATTCGGGAGCTGCCATCGCGCGATGCGCTGTCCCAAGTCGTGCAGGGGCTCTCGGCCTCGCTGTTCCCAACGCACTACGGCCGCCCTGACCTGAGCGACGAAAGCATCGACTACTACGTCGGCAACACACTCAACAGCACGCTCGCGCTGTTGGCAGAGCAGGTTCGACGCGGCTTGCTGTACGCCAGCGACGACGAGTCCTTGAGCGGCGCAAGCCCTGAGTCTGACCTCAGCGAAAAAGCCAACCACATCACCCGGGCTTTCGCGACGCAGCTCCCACACATCAGGGCCCTGCTGGTCAGCGACCTTCAAGCGGCATTCAACGGCGACCCCGCCGCGACGAGCGCATCCGAGGTGCTGCTTTGCTATCCCGGCATGACGGCCATCATCCATTACAGGCTGGCCCATGCCCTTTACCGGCTGGGCGCTCCCCTCTTGGCCCGCCTGATTTCAGACATCGCTCACTCGCGCACCGGCATTGACATCCACCCCGGAGCCGACATTGGTCCTGCCTTCTTCATCGATCACGGCACGGGTGTGGTCATTGGTGAAACCACCGTCATTGGCCAAGGCGTGCGCCTCTATCAAGCGGTGACGCTGGGCGCCAAGCGCTTCCCGACCGACGAAGAAGGCAACTTGCTCAAAGGCCACGCCCGCCACCCCGTGGTCGAAGACGCCGTGGTGATCTATGCAGGCGCCACGGTACTGGGCCGCATCACCGTCGGCAAGGGCTCAACCATTGGCGGCAACGTCTGGCTGACGCACAGCGTGCCACCGGGCAGCAACGTGACCCAGGCGTTGAGCCGACAAACCTGATCCACAACACCCCAAACCCACTGTTAAAACGGAGAACGCCTACATGGCCAACAACCACGAACAAAGCACCGCCTTGGGCGACATCGCCGCCCGGCAACTTGCCATCGCCACGCGCACCGTGCCCCAGATGGGCACCATCACGCCACGCTGGCTGACCCACCTGCTGCAGTGGGTGCCTGTTGACGCTGGCATCTACCGCGTCAACAGGGTCAAGGACGCCTCCAGCGTCACCGTCGAATGCTCTGGCCGGGACGAGCGCGAACTGCCACAAACCTTTGTGGACTACATCGAAGATCCGCGCGAATACCTGCTGTCGGCCGTGAACACGGTGCTGGACGTGCACACCCGCGTGTCTGACCTGTACAGCAAGCCTTACAACCAGATCTCTGAGCAGCTGCGCCTGACCATCGAAACCATCAAAGAGCGCCAAGAAGCCGAGTTGATCAACAACAGGGAATACGGCCTGCTCAGCAGCATCGCTCCGCACCAACACATCAAGACACGCACCGGCGCGCCGACGCCCGATGACCTGGACGAGTTGCTGGGCAAGGTCTGGAAGGAGCCAGGCTTCTTCTTGGCGCACCCACAAGCCATCACGGCTTTCGGTCGCGAATGCACCCGCCGTGGCGTACCGCCTCCCACCGTCTCGCTGTTCGGCTCACAGTTCATCACGTGGCGCGGCATCCCCCTGATCCCATGCGACAAGATCTTGATCGAAGATGGCAAGACCAAGATCTTGCTGATCCGCACGGGCGAAAGCCGCCAAGGCGTTGTGGGCCTGTACCAACCTGATCTGCCTGGCGCACAAAGCCCGGGCCTGGCCGTGCGTTTCATGGGCATCAACCACAAAGCCATCGCGTCGTACTTGGTGTCGCTGTACTGCTCGCTGGCGGTGCTGACCGACGACGCCATCGCCGTGCTCGAAGACGTTGAAGTCAACAAGTACCATGAGTACAAGTGAACTCGCCGGCCTGGGTCTGCCTGATGTGGAAACCCTGGCGCAGTTGGCCAACCAGTTCTTCACGGCTTTGCCCAGTGCAACGCCGACAGGAACGTCGCTGCCAGCTGGCTTGCCACCGGGGCTTTCGCACCTGAGCTCGCCCACTGCCGCTCATCCATTTGCTGTGCCTGCTGCTTCCGGGGTGGATGCCTCACCATTGAGCGCGGGCGGCTTTTCGCCCAGCTTGGTGCCCAGCACCGCCAACGCCACACCTGCGGGGCATGGTCAAGCTGCGCACCCTAGCTTGCCATCGGGCGTGCCCGGCGCGCGGGGCTACGAGGGCATCCCGGCCTTGCCGACTTTGTCGGCGCCAGGCTTGGTGCCCAACTCGCTGCCTGGCGACGTGCCGCTGCCCAGCAACCCGGCTGCGCGCACAGAGACGGTTCAGCCGGTTTTGACGCTGAACCCGCTGGACTGGGGCCTGCCGTCTGACAAAGAACTGGCCGACCTGATCGCTTTGCGTTCGCCCGAGCGCACGCCGACCACCGGCCATGCGTTGGCAGCAGGTGCACCCTCGTTCTACTTCCTGGACCCGGCCCTCGGCCGTGGCGCCAGGATCCAGAGGCCGGGCCAGCAAGCGCAACCCATTTCGCCTCAGTCGAACGGCTTCAAACCGCCCTTTGATGTGAACCTGGTGCGCAAGGACTTTCCCATCCTGCGCGAGCGGGTCAATGGGCGCCCGCTGATCTGGCTGGACAACGCGGCCACCACGCACAAGCCTCAGTCGGTGATCGACCGCATCTCGTACTTCTACGAGCACGAGAACTCGAACATCCACCGTGCAGCACACGAGTTGGCTGCCCGGGCCACCGATGCCTACGAAGGCGCGCGCGAGAAGGTGCGCGGCTTTGTCAACGCACGTTCGGTCAACGAGATCGTGTTCGTGCGCGGCACCACCGAAGCCATCAACCTGGTCGCCAAGACCTGGGGATGGGCCAACGTGAAGGCCGGCGACGAGATCATCGTCAGCCACCTGGAGCACCACGCCAACATCGTGCCCTGGCAGCAGTTGTGCCAGCGCACGGGTGCCAAGCTGCGCGTGATTCCGGTGGACGACGATGGCCAAGTGCTGCTCGACGAGTACGCCAAGCTGTTGAACCCGCGCACCAAGCTCGTGTCGTTCACGCAGGTGTCCAACGCCTTGGGCACGGTCACGCCGGCCAAGCAAATCGTGGCCATGGCGCACAGTGCTGGCGCCAAGGTGCTGGTGGACGGCGCCCAGTCGGTATCGCACATGCGCGCCGACGTGATCGACCTCGATTGCGACTGGTTCGTGTTCTCTGGCCACAAGGTGTTCGGCCCCACGGGCATTGGCGCTCTGTATGGCAAAGAGGCCTTGCTCAATGAAGCCCCTCCTTGGCAAGGTGGCGGCAACATGATCAAGGACGTGACCTTCGAGCACACCGAGTACCACGATGCACCCAGTCGCTTTGAAGCGGGCACGGGCAACATCGCAGACGCGGTGGGCCTGGGGGCGGCCATCGACTACGTCAACCAGTTCGGCATCGACAACATCGGTGCGTACGAGCACCAGTTGTTGGTCTATGCGACACGCCTGTTGAAGGACGTGCCAGGCCTGCGCCTGATCGGCACGGCTCCTGACAAGGCGGCAGTGATGTCCTTCACCTTGGCCGGCTACAAGACCGAGGACGTGGGCGCGGCGCTGAACAAAGAGGGCATCGCGGTGCGCTCGGGCCACCATTGCGCGCAACCCATCTTGCGTCGCTTTGGCGTGGAGACCACGGTGCGGCCCTCACTGGCCTTCTACAACAACTGTGCGGATGTGGACACCCTCGTGGGCACGCTGCATCGGCTGGCGGCTCAGCGTGGTCGGGTGTGATGTCAACTGCGGCGAGGTCATAAGCACATAGGCATCGCTTCCTTGTTGATCTGAACAGGGCTCCCTAGATTGGGAGCCTTGTTCGTTTTCAAGCCAAGGAAGTCCACATGCACCACTCGCTCAACCGCTTTCGCCTGCGCCCCTTGTTGGCCCTCACATTGGCCGCATTGCCCTGGGCGGCACAAGCCACCAACGGCTACTTTGCGCATGGCTATGGTGTGAAGGCTCAGGCAGTGGCCGGTGTTGGCATCGCGTTGCCACAAGACAGCTTGACCATTGCCACCAACCCGGCAGGGCTGGCGGCCGTTGGCAGCCGACTGGACGCAGGCATCAACTACTTTGCACCCAGCCGCTCGGCCGACATCTCGGGCAACGACCTGTCTGGCTTTGGCAGCACGACGCTGAACGGTCATCACGACGGCAACGGCAAGAAGCACTTCCTGATCCCAGAGCTGGGCTACAGCCGCCAAATCAACGACCAGATCACCGTCGGCTTGGCCATTTACGGCAATGGCGGCATGAACACGCAGTACGACAAGAACCCCTTTGCGCCACTGGGTGCGCAGGGGCCTGCTGGCGTCAACCTTGAACAATTGTTCATCTCTCCCGCGGTGTCATACAAGGTGGCTCCGGGGCAAGTGCTGGGTGCGGCCATCAACGTGGCTCACCAGCGGTTTGCAGCCACGGGCATCTCGCCGTTCGGCCAAGCGTCGATTGCCAGCGGCAGCCTGAGCGACCGCGGCACCGACACAACCAATGGTGTGGGCGTTCGCCTGGGCTGGATCGGACAATTTGCGCCGGGGCTGAGTGTAGGGGCCACTTGGGCATCCAAGATCGACGGCCGCTTTGAGAAGTACAAAGGCCTGTTTGCAGACGGCGGTGAATTCGACATTCCTGCCAACTACGGCGTCGGCATTGCCTACCAGCCCAACAGCGCGTGGGAGCTGGCGGCCGACTACCAAGTGATCGAGTACAGCGGTGTGGCCGCCGTCTCCAACCCCTTGAGCCGCCTTGCCAGCGGCAAGTTGCTGGGATCAAACGATGGCCCAGGCTTTGGATGGGACGACGTGTCCGTCTACAAGTTCGGTGTGATCCACCACTTGAACCCGAACGTGACACTCCGCGCCGGCTACAGCCACGCCACACAAGCCGTGCCCCGCAACCAGACCTTCTTCAACATCCTCGCCCCGGGGGTCGTGCAAGACCATGTCACCGTGGGCGGCACATGGAAGGCGGACGCACATGGTGAGTGGAGCGCCTTTTATGGCCGCGCATTCAAGAAGACCGTTCAAGGGGACAACGCCATTCCCAGCAACTTTGGTGGCGGCAACGCCAACATCAGCCTGAAGGAAGACCTCGTGGGCGTGTCGTACGGCTGGAAGTTTTGAGCATCGAGCGCGCAGCGCATATGAAAACTCACTGCTCACCTATGTACGAAAGGGCAGATGCATAGACGCATCCATTCGTTTTCGTTTGATCAGCGTGATGGGACAGTGGATGCACACCAAAGCACCCATGCCCATGAACACCCCATTTCACCGCACGGCGCGCAGCCTCAGGCTGGCTGAGCCTGCCTCACCCCCTGAGCTCAACAAAGCCCAGACATTGGCCGACGTGCCCCAGGTCACGCAGCAGCTTGTCACGCATCTGGCGCGCACGGCGGTGGAGCGGGACAAGGCCGGCGGCCATGCGGCGGCCGAGAAGCAGCTGATCCGCCTAAGCGGCTTGCTGGCCTTGAGCATCCCCGAGCGCTGGGGCGGCTTGGGTGGCTCCTGGCCTGACGTCTACGCCGTGGTGCGTGCACTGGCTCGCGTCGATGCGCCCTTGGCACACGTCTTTGCCTTCCACCACCTGCAGATGGCCAGCGTGCTGCTGTACGGCGACATTGAGCAACACGAGCGCCTGCTGACGCAGACCATTGAGAAACAGTGGTTTTGGGGCAATGCCTTGAATCCCTTGGACAAGCGCACCTTGGCGCTGGCAACCTCAGGCGGCTTCCGGATTCGCGGCCAAAAATCCTACTGTTCGGGCTCGGTCGGGTCCGACATGATGACCTTCTCGGCCTGGCACGAGCCATCGGCCAGCGCGCTGATTGCGGTGGTCGCCACCCAGGCGCAAGGCGTGGACGTGCGCAGCAACTGGGACGCCTTTGGCCAACGCCAAACCGACAGCGGCACCGTGCAATTCAACGATGTTCACATCAAGCAGGCCGATGTGCTGAACGCGCCCGGACTGGTGCCCTCGGCGCACACCTCTTTGCGCACACTGATCTCGCAACTGATCTTGACCAACCTGTACCTCGGCATCGGGCAGGGCGCCTACGAAACAGCACGGCAGTTGATCAAGGACGATGGCAAGCCTTGGTTCACCTCGGGCGTACAGCGCGTCCACGAAGACCCCTTCATCTTGCACCGCCTGGGCGAGTTCCGCGTCAGCTTGCGCGCCGCACAAGCGGTGGCGGATGACGCTGCGAGCCAATTGCAGTCGGCGCTTGACCAGGGCGCCGCACTGACCGCACCCGAGCGCGGAGACGTCGCCATGTCGGTCAGCGAGGCCAAGGTGCTGGCGCACAAGGCAGGCGTCGAGGTCAGCTCACAGTTTCTGGAGCTCACCGGTGCACGCTCGACCAGCGACAAGCTGGGCCTGGACCGCTTCTGGCGCAACGTGCGCGTGCACACCCTGCACGACCCCGTGGACTACCGACTCCGAGACCTGGGCCGTCATGCCTTGACAGGCCAATACCCCGAACCCACGGCCTACACCTGATGCGCTTTGACGCGCAACGCTCATCCACCCATCGACAGGAAAGACACCACCATGAAACGCCGTTCCGTCTTGCAATGGGCCGCGGGTGCGACCGCTGTGGCCGCCCTGCCCCATGGCGCTCGCGCCGCTGAGGCGCTCAAAGAAATTCGCCTGGACTACGCCTATTACTCACCCTCGAGCCTGGTGATTCGCCGCTTTGGCTGGCTAGAAGAGGATTTCAAGAAGGATGGCATCGCCGTCAAATGGGTGTTGAGCGCCGGCAGCAACCGCGCCCTCGAATACCTCAACGCCAACAGCATCGACATTGGCTCGACGGCCGGCTTGGCAGCGGTGCTGGCCCGAGCCAACGGCAACCCCATCAAGACGCCGTACATCTTCTCGCGCCCCGAGTGGACCGCGCTGGTGGTGCCCAAGAACTCGCCCATCAAGACGCTGGCCGATCTGAAAGGCAAAAAGATCGCAGCCACCAAAGGCACAGACCCTTACCTCTTCCTGCTTCGCTCCCTGCGCACCGTGGGCCTCAAACGCAGCGACATCGAGCACGTGGCCCTTCAACACGCCGACGGCAAGGCCGCACTGGAACAAGGCCGTGTCGACGCCTGGGCCGGGCTGGACCCCTTGATGGCCGCCAGCGAGCTGGACTCGGGCTCTCGCCTGCTGTACCGCAACGTGGCGTTCAACACCTATGGCTTCCTCAACGTGCGCGAAGTCTTCTTGAGCGAGCAGCCGCAGGCGGTCAAGCGCGTGCTGGCCGTGTATGAAAAGGCCCGCTTGTGGATCCAGACGCATCAAAGCGAAGCCGCCCGCATCTTGTCGGAAGAAGCCAAGGTGTCGTTGCAAGTGGCGCTGCTGCAGATCAAGCTGCGCACCGACCTGAGCCAACCCCAACCGGGCGCAGAACACATCAAGGCGCTTCAGGCTGCCGCCCCCATCTTGCTCGAAGAGCAACTGGTGCGCCCTGGCACAGACCTGAACAAGGTCATCACCGACTTGGTGGACACGCGTTTCGCGTTGGGCATCACGCCGCGCGTCTGAGCCAAGCCGGTCAGAGAATCGCATGTCAGCGCAACCGCCCTTCGAGGTTCAAGGCGCCGCGGCCTCCTTCCGCCCACGCCTGACCGACCCAGTCGAGAGCTGTCAGGTGGCGACGGCCACCGCGCCTGCACCACAGCCAGCAACAGCGCGCCCGCAAAGCGACACCGCTTGGCTGGGCTGGCTGCCACCGCTGTTCGCGGTGTGTCTGCTGGAGGCAGCCGTGCGGTTGGGCTGGGTGCCTCGCCACCTCTTGCCCGCGCCGTCTGACCTGATTCAGACGCTGCGTGAACTGGGCTGGGAGCTCATTGCGCAACACGTGCTGGCCAGCACCAGCCGGGTCCTGGCTGGCTTTGGCATTGGGGCATCGCTGGCCCTCTTGCTGGGCGCGGCTGTGGGCTTGAGCCGCAAGGCAGAGCACCTGCTGGACCCCAGCTTCCAGGCGCTGCGTGCCATCCCTTCATTGGCCTGGGTGCCTTTGCTGCTGCTGTGGCTGGGCATTGATGAGGCGCCCAAGATCACCCTGATCGCCATTGGCGCCTTCTTCCCGGTCTACCTGGGCACGTCATCGGGCTTGCGTGACGTGGACCGCAAGCTGGTTGAGGTGGCGCGCATGGCCCGCTTGTCATCGGTGGCGCTGGCCAGGCGGGTGCTATTGCCTGCAGCCATGCCCGCCTTGATGACCGGCCTGCGCCAGGGCCTGAGCCTGGCGTGGATGTTCATGGTGGCGGCCGAGTTGATTGCCGCCACCAAAGGCCTGGGCTATTTGCTGACCGACGGCCGTGAAACCGGTCGCGCCGATCTGGTCTTGTCAGCCATCGTTTTGCTGGCCGTGCTGGGCAAGCTCAGTGACTCGCTGATGCAAGCCTGGGCCGCGCGTTGGCTGGCCTGGCGCGACACCTTCAACGGTCAGTCGTGAGGGCTGACTTTGCCTTGTTCAAAGCACATGACCCCGCTCCTCGAAGTCAACGTCCACACCAAGAACTACGGTGACCGTGCCGTGCTGCGGCAGCTGTCTTTGCAGGCGCAAGCTGGACAGATCGTCAGCCTGGTGGGCGCCAGCGGCTGCGGCAAGAGCACGCTGCTGCGCCTGATTGCGGGCCTGGACGCCGACTTCAGAGGCGAGGTGCGCATCGATGGGCAACGCACGCCAGGCATCACCAGCGACATTGGCTTTGTCTTTCAAGAGCCCAGGCTCTTCCCCTGGCTGACGGTGGCACAGAACGTGGCCTTTGATGAGTCAGCGCCTCAGGCATCGACCGACGATGTGAAGTCTCTGCTCGATGAGGTTGGCTTGAGTGGCTATGAAGACGTGTTGCCCAAGGCCTTGTCAGGCGGACAAGCGCAGCGTGTGGCGATTGCACGTGGCTTGTATCGAAAGCCTCGCGTGCTGCTGATGGACGAGCCCTTCTCGGCCGTGGACGCCTTCACGCGCATGAAGCTGCAGGACATGCTGCGACGCGTGGTGCACAAGCATGGCGTGACGGTGCTGCTGGTCACCCACGACCTGGACGAGGCCGTCTACTTGAGTGACAGCGTGGTGGTGCTTGACCACGTGCCCGGCCCTTTGCTCGGCACCATGGACATCTACCTGGATCAACCCCGGCAACGCGATGACGATGCCATCGCCCAAACCCGCACCCAATTGCTGCGCGTTTTGCAGCAGGCCCACGCGCTTCGACATGCCAAAAACAGATGAGCTCATGCGGGCTTGTTCATATGCGCAAAGCAAGCATCGGCCTGCAGAAACATTGCTTGTGAGCATATCTGGCGGTCGATATCGTGCAGGGCATGCGAACACCACGAAGCCCCATCATGAAGATCATCGGTTTGTCTGGCAGCCCCACACCCATCTCTCGGTCCAACTGGCTTTTGCAGCAGCTGCTGGCGGGCATTGAATCGATCGAGGGCGTCGAGGTGCTGGCCCCAGTGCGCATTCGCGAGCTGTCGGCCCAACACCTGCTGCATGCCGACCTGAGCGACAAGGCACTTACCGAGGCACTGGCTCGCGTGGCCGAGGCCGATCTGGTGGTGATCTCCACGCCCATCTACAAAGCGGCCTACAGCGGACTGCTCAAGGTCTTCTTGGACCTGCTGCCGCAAGACGGACTGCATGGCAAAGCCATCGTGGCCTTGGCCACAGGCGGCAGCCAAGCGCACTTCTTGGCGGTGGACTACGCACTCAAGCCCGTGTTGTCGGCACTGGGTGCGCGGGACACGCTGGACGCGGTCTATGCCACCGATGCACAAGTGCCCAAAGACCCTGCAGGCGCCTACACCAGCACCCCAGAGATCGATGACCGGCTGGCACGCGCTGCACAGCACATCCGCGCGAGGGTCACGCAGCACCAAGCGCAGCATGCCGCGCACACCCATCTGTCAACGATCAAAAGCGGCACGCCTGCACGGGCCGAGGCATTGCACCAGGCTGCCTGAAGCCGATCCGATCCGATCCGCGCCACGCAAGCGCACTGAACACCTGCACCAAGCACCTGAACCAACCCGCTGAGGAAGCACGCCATGAAGAACACACCTCGTCGCCAATTTGCCCGCACCCTGGGCCGCATCGCCGTCGCCAGCGCCGTGGCCGTGGGCTCTTTGCTCACCGCCACGCAAGCCCTGGCTGAAAACAGCCTGCTGCGCATCGGCTATCAAAAGTACGGCACGCTGACCGTGCTCAAAGGCACAGGCAACCTTGAAAAGCGCTTGGCCTTGCTGGGCATTGACGTCAAGTGGGTTGAGTTCCCGGCCGGGCCTCAATTGCTCGAGGGGCTCAACGTGGGCTCGATTGACTTCGGCACTGTGGGCGAAGCCCCGCCCATCTTTGCGCAGGCCGCTGGCGCCAACCTGGTCTACGTGGCCAACCAACCGCCCTCGCCCATCTCGGAAGCCATCGTCGTGCCGAAGGGCTCGAACCTGAAGTCGCTGGCCGACCTCAAAGGCAAGAAGATCGTTTTGAACAAGGGCTCGAACGTCCATTACCTGTTGCTGAAGGCGCTGGAAAAGGCGGGCATCAAGTACAACGAAGTGCAGACCGTTTTCTTGCCGCCGGCCGATGCACGCGCGGCCTTTGAGCGCGGCGCTGTGGACGCCTGGGCCATCTGGGATCCCTTCCTGGCTGCGGCCGAACGCCAGATCGGCGCGCGCGTGCTGGCCGACGGCAAGGGCCTGGTGTCCAACCACCAGTTCTACCTGGCTTCGCGCCCCTATGCCGACAAGAACCCCGGCGCGATCAAGGCCATCGTGTCTGAGCTGCAAAAGCTCGACACCTGGGCCGTGACCGACATCAAGGGTGTGGCCAAGGTGCTGTCACCCCAGATTGGCCTGGACTTGGACATCTCTGAGCTCGCAGCTCGCCGCTTCTCGTATGGCATCCAGCCCATCACCACGGCCGTGGCCGTTGAGCAGCAAAAGATCGCTGATGCGTTCTACGACCTCAAACTGATCCCCAAGGCCATCCGCATTGCCGATGCGCTGCCGGTGGGCGTCGCCGCCAAGTAAGCCAAGTCAGCGAACACACGGAGGATCACCATGTCTGAGTTCTTGACGACCCCTCAACTGCGGCAACGCCGTGATGTGTTGCTGGCCGGTGTTGCAGCCTTAGGTACGGGTGTGCTGGGCCTTGTGCCCGATGCTGCTCAAGCCGCAGAGGCGGCACCAGCGCAGTTGCGCATCGGCTTTCAAAAGAGCGCGGTTTACCTCGTGGTGCTCAAGCAGTTGGGCACGTTGGAAAAGCGCTTCCCGAACACCAAAGTGCAATGGATCGAGTTTCCCGCTGGGCCACAGTTGCTGGAAGCCTTGTCGGTGGGCAGCCTGGACTTTGGCATGACGGGCGACGCGCCTCCTGTGTTTGCGCAGGCTGCGGGCAAAGACTTGTTCTACGTGGGGGCAGAGTTGCCCAAGCCCAGCAGCTCGGCCATCTTGGTCAAACAAGACTCACCCATCAAGACGCTGGCCGACCTGAAGGGCAAGAAGCTTGCTTTTCAAAAGGGCTCCAGCGCGCATTACCTCGCGGTGCGCGCGCTTGAAAAAGCCGGTGTCGCCTGGTCAGACATCACGCCGATTTACCTCACGCCTTCTGACGCGCGCGCCGCGTTCGAGCGAGGCAGCATCGACGCCTGGGCGATCTGGGACCCCTTCTACGCCGCCGCCGAGGTCGACGCCAAGCCTCGCGTGCTGGCCACCCACTTGTCTGACAACAACTCTTTCTACCTGAGCTCGCGTGGCTTGGTCGAACAGCACCCGCAAGCTGTCAAAGACCTGCTGGACGCACTGACCCAAACCGACACCTATGTGCAAACCAACCGCAAAGAGGCCGCGCAATTGCTCGCCGACTTCAGCGGCTTGGGCTTGGCCACCGTGCACCGCTTCTTGGCGCGCCGTCCGATCTCACCCGTCAAGCCCCTGTGGCCACAGGTGATTACCGAGCAGCAGCGCGTCGCCGATGCCTTCTTCAAGCAGGGCCTGATTCCCAAGTCGGTCCGCGTGGCCGACATCGTGTGGCAGCCCAAGCGCTGAGCCACACACACCCAAAAAACACATTCCTTTCGACAAGGACACCATCATGAAAATGTTCTGGTTCATTCCCACACACGGGGACTCTCGCTACCTTGGCACCACCAAGGGCGCCCGCGCGGCCACCTTCGATTACTTCAAGCAAGTGGCCGTGGCCGCCGACAGCCTGGGCTATGAAGGCGTGCTTTTGCCCACGGGCCGCTCGTGCGAAGACTCGTGGATCTTGGCGGCCAGCCTGATCGACGTGACGCGCCAACTCAAGTTCTTGGTGGCTTTGCGCCCTGGCTTGATGCAGCCTTCGCAAACGGCCCGCATGGCCGCCACGCTCGACCGCATCTCAGGCGGCCGGCTGCTGGTGAACCTGGTGACCGGTGGCGACCCCGAAGAGCTCGAAGGCGACGGCCTGTTCATGCCCCACTCTGAGCGCTACGAGCTGTCACGTGAGTTCTTGACCATCTGGCGCGAGCTGCTGACCAAGAGCCACGACGGCGAGGCCTTTGACTTTGACGGCAAGCACCTACAGGTCAAGGGTGGCAAGCTGCTGTACCCGCCCATCACCAAGCCCTACCCGCCCGTGTTCTTCGGCGGTTCGTCTGAAGAGGCCCATGAGCTGGCGGCTCAGCAGCTCGATACGTATCTGACCTGGGGCGAGCCCCCCGAGGCCGTGGCCGCCAAGGTGGCCGACATTCGTCAGCGCGCCGCCAAGTACGGTCGCACATTGACCTTTGGCATCCGCCTGCACGTGATCGTTCGCGAGACCGAAGACGAGGCATGGCGCGCCGCAGCCGAGCTGGTCTCGCACCTGGACGAGGCCACAGTCAGCGCCGCTCAGAAGAAGTTCGCCCAGATGGACTCGATCGGGCAGCGCCGCATGGCCGAGTTGAACAAGGGCAAGCTCAACAAGCACAACGTGCGCGAAGGCCTGGAGGTCTATCCGCACCTGTGGGCCGGCGTGGGCCTGGTGCGCGGTGGCGCTGGCACGGCCTTGGTGGGTAACCCAGAACAAGTGGCCAACCTGATCAAGGAGTACGCGGCCTTGGGCCTGGACTACTTCATCATGTCGGGCTACCCGCACCTCGAAGAAGCCCATCGCTTTGCCGAGCTGGTCTTCCCCCTGTTGCCACTGGATGTGCAAAAGAAGCTGCCTGGTCAGACCTTGACAGGGCCTTTTGGCGAGATCGTGGCCAACACCTATGTGCCGCAAGCCAAGCAAACATCGGCCAGCTGAGCCGCGTTTTGCGCAACGGAGCCAGACCCCATGAGCATCGCCTCTTCTTCGCGTGAACAAGCCCCCGCGCTGTGGCGCAAAAGCATCCCGTGGCTCTTGCCCGTTTTGCTGATGGCCGTGTGGGAAGCCAGCGCCCGGCTGGGCTGGCTGTCCACGCGCGTGCTGCCCGAGCCACTGGCCGTCATCCAGGCGTTCGCCAAGCTGTCGGCCAGCGGCGAGCTGTGGCAACACCTGGGCGTGAGCTCGGCACGGGCGCTGACAGGGCTGGCCATTGGTGGCGGGCTGGGACTGTTGCTAGGGCTCTTGACGGGCAGCTTGCGCTGGGCTGAAACGCTGCTCGACACCACCTTACAAATGGTGCGCAACATCCCGCCCCTGGCACTGATCCCCTTGGTGATCTTGTGGTTCGGCATTGATGAGACGGCCAAGCTCTTTTTGGTGGCCGTGGGCGTTTTCTTCCCGATCTACCTCAACACCTTCCACGGCATCCGCTCGGTAGACAAGGGCTTGATCGAGATGGCGCGCAGCTATGGCTTGCGGGGCTGGCCTCTGTACAAAGAGGTGATCTTGCCGGGCGCTTTGCCCTCCATCTTGGTTGGGCTGCGCTTCTCGCTGGGCCTCATGTGGGTGCTGTTGATCGTGGCCGAGACCATCTCAGCGCAAGCTGGCATTGGCTACATGACCATGAACGCCCGCGAGTTCTTGCAAACCGACATCGTCTTGGTGGGCATCTTGCTGTACGCCTTGCTGGGCAAGCTGGCCGACGTGCTGGCTCGGGCATTGGAGCGCGTCGCCCTGCGTTGGCACCCGGGCTACCAAAGCGCCAAGGCCTGATCCCCACATGGCCCATCAGCCAACCCAACACACCCGAACCAGAGCCTCGACCTCATGAGCACCACCCTCAAGGCCATCGGCCCCATCGGCGCATCCCCCTCACCCAGCGGCACCGCAGGGCGCGACCGTGCCTCACCGCAGACCGCCACATCCGAAGCCCCACGAGGCACCCGCGTCCACATCCATGGGCTGGGCAAAACCTTTGGCACGCGACAGGTGCTGGCCAACATCGACCTTGACATCGCGCCAGGCGAATTCGTGGCCATCGTGGGCCGCAGCGGCTGCGGCAAGAGCACCTTGCTGCGCCTGCTGGCTGGCCTGGACAGCATCACCAGCGGCGGCATTGAGCTTGACCAAGCGCCCCTGCGGGCCGATGCGGTGGCCTCACAAGGCTTGCGGCTCATGTTCCAAGACGCCCGGCTGCTGCCCTGGAAGACCGTGGCGCAGAACGTGGCGTTGGGCTTGAGTGGCAAAGACGTGGCGGAGCGCGTCACTGAAGCGCTGAGCGCCGTGGGCTTGGCCGACCGGCAAGGCGAATGGCCTGCGGCCTTGTCGGGTGGACAACGCCAACGCGTGGCCTTGGCCCGCGCGCTGATCCACCGGCCGCGCCTGCTGCTGCTGGACGAACCGCTGGGTGCACTCGATGCCCTCACCCGCATCGAGATGCAGCACCTGATCGAGCGGCTGTGGCGTGAGCATGGCTTCACTGCGGTGCTGGTCACCCACGATGTGTCTGAAGCCGTGGCGCTGGCCGACCGCATCTTGCTGATCGAAGACCAAGGCATTGCGCTGGACGAACGCGTACCGCTGCCTCGCCCTCGTCAGCGCGGCAGCCACGCCTTTGCCACGCTGGACGAGCGCATCCTCAACCGGGTCCTGCAAAAGCCCGATCCTGATCTGAGCGCCTCAGAGGCCCTGAATGCCGCGCCGATCGGCACCCTGCGTTGGGCCATTTGAGCCCAGCGTGACAGCCGTCAAGCGCTGGGCCAACGGCCCTCCTGGTCAAGCCAAAGCCAAAGCTTGATCCAGGTCGGCCAGCAGGTCGTCGATGTGCTCGATGCCCACCGACAAGCGCACCGTGTCTTCACCCACACCAGCCTTGCTCAGCTCTTCAGGCGAGAGCTGACGGTGGGTGGTCGACGCCGGGTGCGTGGCCAACGAGCGCACGTCACCAATATTGACCAGACGTGTGAAGAGTTGCAGGCCATCGAGGAAGCGCGCTCCGCCCTCGCGTCCGCCGGGCACGCCAAAGGTCAACACCCCGGAGGCTTTTCCCGACAGGTACTTGTGCACCAAGTCGTTCTCAGGGTGATCGGGCAGGCCCGCGTAGTTGACCCACTTCACGCGCTGGTGCTTTTGCAAGTGCTGCGCGACCTTGAGCGTGTTGTCGCTGATGCGGTCCATGCGCAAGCCCAAGGTCTCAACGCCCTGCAAGATCAAGAAGGCATTGAAAGGCGAGATGGCCGCACCCGTGTTGCGCAAGGGCACCACGCGCGCACGGCCAATGTAGGCCGCAGGGCCCAGGGCCTCGGTGTAGACCACCCCGTGGTAGCTCACATCCGGCTCGTTCAGTCGCTTGAAGCGCTCTTTGTGCTGCGCCCAAGGGAACTTGCCCGAGTCGACAATGGCGCCGCCCAGGCTGGTGCCGTGTCCACCCAGGTACTTGGTGAGCGAGTGCACCACGATGTCAGCGCCATGCTCGAACGGGCGGCTGAGGTAAGGCGATGGCACCGTGTTGTCCACGATCAGCGGCACGCCGTGGCGGTGGGCGATTTCGGCCACCTTGGCGATGTCGGTGATGTTGCCTGAGGGGTTGCCCAGCGACTCAACGAACACGGCCTTGGTGTGCTTGTCGATCAGCGCCTCAAAGCTCGATGGGTCGCGGTGGTCGGCAAAGCGCGTGGTGATGCCCCACTGCGGCAAGGTGTGCGCCAACAAGTTGTAGGTGCCGCCATACAGGGCGGTGGACGAGACGATGTTGTCACCCGCCTCCGCAATGGTCAAGATGGCGTAGGTGACCGCCGCCTGGCCAGACGCCAAAGCCAAGGCGCCAATGCCACCTTCCAGCGCCGCGATGCGCTGTTCCAGCACATCTTGCGTGGGGTTCATGATGCGGGTGTAGATGTTGCCCGGCACCTTCAAGTCGAACAGGTCAGCACCGTGCTGCGCACTGTCAAAGGCATAGGCCGCCGTTTGGTAAATCGGCACGGCCACGGCTTTGGTGGTCGGGTCAGGCGAGTAGCCTGCGTGCACGGATTTGGTTTCGAATCGCCAGTTGTTTTGAGCCATGTGGCCTCCGTGGGTCGGTGATGGTTTGAATGGGCAAAAAAAGAGCCTGACAAATGCAGGCTCTTCGGATCTCTGGGCCAAGGCCGGCGTCAGAACTGAGGTCCGCCGAAGCCACCCTCGTCGTGGTGCGGCGCTGCTGGCACCTTGGGCTCGGGCACCTCGGCCACGATGGCTTCGGTCGTCAAGATCAAGCTGGCCACCGAGGCGGCGTTTTGCAGTGCCGTGCGGGTCACCTTGGCTGGGTCCAGCACACCTTGTTCGACCAGGTCGCCGTAGGTGTCGTTGGCCGCGTTGAAGCCGAAGTTGCCCTCGCCTTGCAAGACACGGTTCACGACCACGCTGGGCTCGCCACCGGCGTTGGCCACGATCTGGCGCAGAGGCTCTTCGATGGCGCGCAACACCAGCTTGATGCCGGCGTCCTGATCGGCGTTGTCGCCCTTGAGGGCGCCGACGGCCTTTTTGGCGCGCAGCAGGGCCACACCACCGCCAGGGACCACGCCTTCTTCCACGGCAGCGCGCGTGGCGTGCAGGGCGTCTTCCACGCGGGCCTTCTTCTCTTTGAGCTCGACCTCGGTGGCAGCACCGACCTTGATCACGGCCACACCGCCGGCCAGCTTGGCCACGCGCTCTTGCAGCTTCTCGCGGTCGTAGTCGGACGTGGCCTCGGCGATCTGCGCACGGATCTGCTTGACGCGGGCTTCGATGTCAGCGGCATTGCCGGCGCCATCGATCAGCGTGGTGTTTTCTTTGCCCACTTCGACGCGCTTGGCCTGGCCCAGCTCAGCCAGCGTGACCTTGTCCAGCGACAGGCCCACCTCTTCGGCGATGACCTTGCCGCCGGTCAAGATGGCGATGTCTTCCAAGATGGCCTTGCGACGGTCACCAAAGCCAGGGGCCTTCACCGCCACGACCTTCAAGATGCCGCGGATGGTGTTGACCACCAAGGTGGCCAGCGCTTCGCCTTCGACTTCTTCGGCAATGATCAACAAGGGCCGTCCGGCCTTGGCCACTTGCTCCAGCGTGGGCAGCAGGTCGCGGATGTTGCTGATCTTCTTGTCGAACAGCAGCACGAAGGGGTTGTCGAGCTCGGCCAGTTGACGCTCGTTGTTGTTGATGAAGTAGGGCGACAGGTAGCCGCGATCGAACTGCAGGCCTTCGACCACGTCCAGCTCGTTGTTCAGGCTCTTGCCATCTTCAACGGTGATCACGCCTTCTTTGCCCACCTTGTCGATGGCGTCGGCGATGATCTGCCCGATGTCCCAATCGGAATTGGCCGAAATGGCACCGACCTGGGCGATTTCTTTCGACGTGGTGGTGGGCTTGGACAGGTTCTTGACCTCGGCCACCAAAGCCGTCACGGCCTTGTCGATGCCGCGTTTGAGGTCGGTCGGGTTCAGGCCAGCGGCCACGTACTTGAAGCCTTCGCGCACGATGGCCTGGGCCAGCACGGTGGCGGTGGTGGTGCCGTCACCGGCGTTGTCCGAGGTCTTCGAGGCCACTTCCTTGACGAGCTGGGCGCCGATGTTCTCGTAGCGGTCCTTGAGCTCGATTTCCTTGGCCACTGAGACACCGTCCTTGGTCACCGTGGGCGAGCCGAACGAGCGCTCGAGCACCACGTTGCGCCCCTTGGGGCCCAAAGTCACTTTGACGGCGTTGGCCAGGATGTCCACACCGCGCACGATCTTGGCGCGGGCGTCATCACCGAATACGACATGTTTGGCTGCCATGTTTGAGTTCTCCGTTTGCAGTCAGTTGATGGGTCTTCGAATCACTTCTCGATCACGGCCAGGACATCGTCCTCGCGGATCACCAGCACCTCGTCGCCGTCGATCTTGACGGTCTGGCCGGCGTACTTGCCGAACAGCACGCGGTCGCCGGGCTTGACGTTCAGGGCGATGAAATCGCCCTTGTCATTGCGCTTGCCGGGGCCAACAGCGATGACGTCGCCTTGCTCGGGCTTTTCGCCAGCCGAATCAGGGATCACGATGCCGCTGGCGGTCTTGAGCTCAGGCTCGGTGCGCTTGATGATCAGGCGGTCGTGCAGTGGGCGGATGGGCATGGGTCGATTTCCTTCTTTGGGATCTGTTTTGTGTCAGCGAGGGTCAGGCGGCTTGCGCGATCAGCGGTTGGGCTGAGGCGTCAGGCGCAGGTAAGGGGTCACCGCGGTGTAGCCCTTGGGGAACTTTTGCTTGATGACTTCGGGGTCTTGCAGCGAGGGCACGATGACGACGTCATCGCCGTCCTTCCAGTTGCCTGGGGTGGCCACGCTGTGGTGATCGGTCAGTTGCAGCGAGTCGACCACGCGCAAGATCTCATCGAAGTTGCGGCCGGTGCTGGCGGGGTAGGTGATGATCAAACGAACTTTCTTGGCCGGATCGATCACGAACAGCGAACGCACCGTGAGCGTGCTATTGGCGTTGGGGTGGATCAGGTCATACAGCTCGGAGACCTTGCGATCGGCGTCGGCCAGGATCGGGAAGTTGACCACCGTGCCTTGCGTGTTGTCGATGTCAGGGATCCACTTGCTGTGGGACTCAGCCGTATCCACTGACAAGGCAATGACCTTGACGTTGCGCTTGGCAAACTCGCCCTTAAGCTTGGCTGTCAGGCCCAGCTCGGTCGTGCAGACCGGCGTGAAGTCAGCGGGGTGCGAAAACAAGATGCCCCAGCTGTCGCCGAGCCACTCGTGAAAGCGAATGGGGCCTTCGGATGAGGCTTGTTCAAAGTCGGGTGCGATGTCACCGAGTCGCAGGCTGGCCATGGTGTGTTCCTTCTTGAATGCACAAGCACCTCTTGGTGCTCAGTGCATGCAACGATAGAAGGCGTGCACCATGGCGTGAAGCGACGTTTGCGCATGTGCAGCAAAGCGAATCACATATGTCAGATGCACATGACTCGCTTGACGCATCAAGGCGCCGCCTTGGCTGCGGGAGCGCCTTCCAGTTGCTCGAAGTAAGACTGGCTGCTGTAGCGCTCGGCAATGCGCTCGGCCAAGCGAGGCACTTCTTGCACGCCATTGCGGTGCACATACACCGCATAGGCGGTCTTGAGTTCAGACAGCTTCTCGGGGTGTTGCGCGGCCAGGTTGTTCTGCTCGGCGCGGTCCACCTTCAAATTAAAAAGCTGCCAATCGCCAGGGCCAAAGGGCGGCACCGAATACACGATCTTCCAATCGCCTTGGCGATAGGCCTTTTGCCCAAACAGCTCCCAGCCCTGCTCGAAGCGCTCATGCACCACACCCTGCTTGCCGTTGAGCAAAGGCAGCAGCGATGCGCCTTGCAGGCGGGCCACCTCACGGCCATTGAAGCGCTCGGGGTAAGCGGCACCGGCCAGCTCCAGCAAGGTGGGCGCGATGTCGGTCACATGGCCAGGCGCTGCAGAGACCTTGCCTTGGCCCAGGTGCGCGGGGAAGCGCACGATGGTGGGCACGGTGGTACCGCCCTCAAAGCTGTAACCCTTGAACAGATTGAAAGGCAAGGCGCTGACCTGCGCCCAGTTGGGGCCGTAAGACACATACGACGAAGGCTTGCCGATGTTGCCCAGGCTGTTGTCACGCGGGACCACGCTGTAGCGACTGCCCACATTGGCGCCCTCTGCACCGTTGTCTGAGATGAAGACGATGACCGTGTTGTCGTACTGGCCGCTGTCTTTGAGCTGCTTGACAACCTTGCCCACGTTCTGGTCCAACAGGTCCACCATGGCCGCGTAGATGGCCATGCGCTTGGCCTCTTGCTTCTTCTGCGCTTCGGTCAGGCGGTTCCAGCGAGGCCACAGCGACAAGGCTTTGGCGGGCTGAAAGTCCTTGGGCAGGATGCCCAGTGCCTTTTGCCGCTCAATGCGCGCGTTGCGAATGGCCTCGTAGCCCGCATCGTAACGATGCTCGTACTTGGCAATCGCTTCGGCAGGCGCTTGCAGCGGCCAGTGGGGCGCGGTGAAGGTCAAGTAAGCAAAGAAGGGCTTGTTGTCGCCTTGCCCTGCTTTCAGATAAGACACCAACTTATCGGCATAAAAGTTGGTCGAGTAAAAGTCAGCGGGCACCGTGGTGAGCTTGCCGTCTTCGCGGTAGTAGGGCTCCGCGGGGTTGACCCGGGTGTTCCATGGCTGGGCGTAATGGTCATCGGCACCGCGCAGCAGCGCGAATGACTTTTCAAAGCCACGCGCCGCTGGGCTGCGGTCTTCACTCAATCCCATGTGCCACTTGCCTGACATGTAGGTGCGGTAGCCCGCCTCTTTCAGCAGCGCGGGAAAAGGCACCACGCGGTCGTTCAGATAGCCCTCGTAGCCAGGCTTGCCAACCTGCTCAGGCACCGTCAACTCAGCCATGCTGCCAATGCCGGCAACGTGGTGGTCCACGCCTGACAGCAACATTGAACGCGTGGGCGAGCAGGTGGCGGCGCTGTGGAAGTCGGTCAGGCGCAGGCCTTCTTTGGCCAACGCGTCCAGGTTCGGCGTTTCGATTTCGCCACCGAAGGCTCCGATGTCAGAAAAGCCCAGGTCATCGGCCACGATCAACAGGATGTTGGGCCTTTGCGCTTTGGTCGCGTTGGCCGCAGGCGCTGCTTGCGCCTGCCATGCCAGACCGAGGGAGGCCAGGGCCAAAGCGCGGATCAATGGGCGTGGTGTGAGTGTGAATGTGTTCATGGCTTGGGTGACGCAGAAGGGGTCAAGCGGGTGATGGTGCGAAAGCCCACGTGGGCCGTGGGCATGTCGGGCTCTTGCGATTCGCGGGCCGATGCCCGATAGCGAACGCAGTACTCGGGCGAACACAGGAAGGAGCCGCCTTTGATGACCGCACGCTCGGGTGCATCAACGCGACCCAAGGCGGCTTGCGCTTTGATCAGCAGGGCCGGATCGCCGTTGGCATGGCCCTGGTGGGGCCCGCGGTAGGGGTCTTTCGTCCACTCCCAGGCGTTGCCGATCATGTCGTACAAGCCCCAGGCGTTGGGCGCGTAACAGGCCACTGGCGCCAAGCCGGCATGCCCGTCTTCGCGGGTGTTCAGCAAGGGGAAATTGCCTTGCCAGTAATTGGCGGCCGGTCGGCTGCGCGCGTCACGAGGGGCCGCGTCAAGCGAATCGCCGCTCTGCCCCGCCTTGGCGGCGTATTCCCATTCGGCCTCGGTGGGCAGGTCACGGCCCAGCCAGCGCGCGTAAGCCAGTGCGTCGGCGCGGGTCACGTGCACCACGGGCAGACGCTCCTTGCCTCGCAGGTCGGTGCCTGGTCCACCGGGGTGACGCCAGTTTGCGCCGTTCACCCACTTCCACCATGCCAAGGGCTGTGACTGCAAGGCCTGCGCCGTCGGCACGGCAAACACGGCGGCCGCCCCTTGGCGCTCGGCATCGGTCACGTAAGCGGTGGCCCGAGCGAACGACGCGAACTGCGTGTTGTTGACCTCGGTGCGGTCCATCCAGAACGCGTCGACCCGTGTGGGCTCGGCTGCGGGCCTCTCATCGGCATAACCGTGGTCGCTGCCCAAGCTGACCTGGCCTGCGCTGATCAACACCTGCCCCGCGTGGGCCACTGAAGGCCACCCCGCAGGCAAAGCGGCCTGCAAGCAAGGGCTTGCGCCAAAGGCCGACAAAGGCAAGGCCAAAAGCAATGCCCGGCAAGCCGTCCACAGCATGCGGCTCATGGCTTGCGCCTCTGCTTCGCATGCGCTTCGTCGCGCGACAGCAAGGCCTGCGCCTTGTCGATGCGTCCTTGCACTTGTGCACGCAAAGGGTCACTGGCAGGCAGCACCGCCAACAGTTGGCGCCAGCGTGACATGGCCAGTCGATGCTCCTCACGCTCATCAGCCGCGTCAGCCGCCAAGCCCAAAGCCTGTGGGTGACGAGGATCCAGCTTGAGCGCCTCGTTCAAGGCGGCTTCTGGCTCACCGCCCAAACGCTGCCCCTGGCTCATGCCCAGCGCCACGGCGTAGTTGGACAAGGTGTCGGCGTCAGGCTTTCTCAAGCGCATCAGGTTTCGGTGGGCCAGCACCGCTTGGTCAAACCGCCCTAGGGTTTCATAAGACTTGGCCAGCATTTGCCACCCAGCCGGGTCATTGGGCTGAGCCTGCAAGCGCGTTGCCAACCGTTGAACCATGGCTTCAACCTGAGGTGCTGCGGGCACGCCGGTCGGGGTGCCTGCGTCATGCGGCGTGGCGTCGGATGTTGCATCTGCCGAGAGGGCCTCTTGCTCAGCCACCGCAGAGGGCACCGAAACCTCGATGCCTTGTGGTGATCCAAGCACGACATAAAGCCACACGGCGACACCCAGCACGGCGGTGACCAACCAGATGCCCAACCAACGATGCGGCTCGCGGCCGCGCAGCGCCGAGACAGGCTCTGCAGCACGCACATCGGCACGCCACAGCGGCCACACCACCACGACAGCGGCCAACAAGAACATCATGCTGGCCAGGGTCAGAAACGAGCTCATGGCTTGCTTTTCGCTGTTTGCAGCGATCGGATCCAGGGCAAGACACCGGTCTTGATCAATTCCGGCGTGAGCGGCCCAGCCACCTTGTAGCGCACGCGCCCCTGGGCATCGACCACAAAGGTCTCAGGCACACCAATGACATGGAGCGTGGCCCCCACTTGCCCATCGCCATCGAACACCGTGGCGGTATAGGGGTTGCCGTGCTGCGCCAGCCATTGCTTGCCTGCATCGCGCTGGTCTTGGTGATTCAAACCCACGATGGGCACTTTGACCTGCTTGGCAAGGTCCACCAACAAGGGGTGTTCTTTGCGGCAAGGGCCACACCAGGAGGCCCACACGTTGAGCACCCACACCTTGCCCTTGAGCTGCTGGGGCGTGAAGGCGGGCTGCGCTTCGTCCAACTGCCCCTGCGTGAACGCGGGCACGGCCTTGTCAAGCAAAGGCGAATCGGCACCAGGCGGCAAGGTGGTGGCAGGGGCAGCAAGCGCATTGAGAGCGCAGGCAAGGGCCAGCCCAAAGAGGCCGGTTTGGCCCATGAATTTGATGTGCTTGTTCATGCTGACTTTGCCTTTCGGTATCGGCGATCGATCGCGGCAAGTGCCCCGCCAGTTGCCATCAAGAGGCAGCCGGCCCATACCCAAGCCATGAGGGGTTTGATTTGCGTACGCACGCCCCAAGAGCCGTCAGGCGACGCATCGCCCAGAGAAACGTAGACATCGCGGGTGAAGCCGCGGTCGATCGCGGCCTCGGTCATGGGCATGCGCTGGACCACGTAGAAGCGCTTTTCAGGGTGCAGCGTGGCCACCCACTGGCCCTTGTGAAGAACGTCAAAGGTGGCGGTCCCAGCCACGTAGTTAGGCCCCTTGCGCTTGATCAACTCTTTGAACTCAAAGCGCCAATCGCCCTGTGTGATGGACTCGCCCACCTTGATGTTGGCGTCGTGGACTTGTTCGTGCCCCTTGACCACCGCCACGCCCAGCACGAACACGCCCACACCCAGGTGCGCCACCACCATGCCCCAGAAGCTGCTGGGGATGGCCCGCCAGCGTTGGCACAAGGTGGCGCGCTCGGAGCCTGCCCTGAGGCGTTGCGCGCCGTGCACGAGGCTGCCCACCAGCACCCAGATCCCCAGCAGCACACCGATGGCCACGCCAACGGTGGTGCGAAAGGCCAAGCACAGCGACGCGGTCAACACGACGGTAAGCAACAACGCGCCCCGCAACCCTGACCGCACGCTGGCAGCCTGACCTTGCTTCCAGGCCACATAGGGGCCCACCACCATGAGGGCCAGCACAGGCAGCATCAACGGCACAAACACCGCATCGAAATATGGGGGCCCTACGGAGATCTTGCCCAGCCCCAATGCATCAATGGCCAGCGGGTAGAGCGTGCCCAACAACACTGTGCCGGTGCTGGCCAGCAGAAACACGTTGTTGAGCAGCAGCATGGATTCGCGCGAGAACACCCCGAAGCGCCCGCCCAGACCCACCGATGGCGCACGCCAGGCATACAGCGCCAAGGAGCCGCCGATCACGATCAGCAGAAAGATGAGGATGAACTGCCCGCGAGCCGGATCGGTCGCGAAAGCATGGACCGAGGTCAACACACCAGATCGAACCAGGAAGGTGCCCAGCAGAGACAGCGAAAAAGCGAGGATGGCCAACAACACCGTCCAGCTCTTGAAACTGCCGCGCTTTTCGGTGACGGCGAGCGAGTGGATCAAAGCCGTACCGACCAACCAAGGCATGAAGGAGGCGTTTTCAACGGCATCCCAAAACCACCAGCCGCCCCAACCCAACTCGTAGTAGGCCCAGAAGCTGCCCAGCAAGATGCCGCAGGTCAAGAAGGCCCATGCCCACAGGGTCCAAGGCCGCGACCACTTGGCCCACACCGCATCAAGCTGCCCACCGATCAAGGCTGCAATGGCAAATGCAAAGGCCACCGAGAAGCCCACATAGCCCATGTACAGCAAGGGCGGGTGAAACACCATGCCTGGGTCTTGCAACAGTGGGTTGAGGTCTTTCCCCACCAAGGGCGCGGGAAGCTCCCTGTCAAAGGGGTTCGATGTGAACAGGGTGAAGCTCAAAAATCCCACCGCGATCCAGCCGAGCACCGACAGCACACGGGCCACCAGCACATCGGGCAAGGCGCGGCTGCGCAAGGCCACGGCCAAGGTCCAGCCCGCCAGCATCCAGATCCACAACAACAGCGAGCCTTCATGGCCACCCCAAACCGCCGCCACCCGATAGCGCAAGGGCAGCAAGGCATTGGCGTTGTTGGCCACATAAGCCACAGAGAAGTCGTTGACCACAAAGGCCTGAAACAACAGGCCAAAGGCCAGCGTCACAAACAGAAACTGGCCTAAGGCCAGAGGGCGCGCCATGGCCATCCAGCGGGCATCGCCACGCTGCGCCCCCCACACCGGCAGCACGCCCAGCAAGGTCGCCAAGCAGAGCGCGAAGATCAGGGCCAGTTGGCCCAACTCAGCCGCCATGGTGGCCCTCTGCCCTGCGCTGCGCCATGCGGCAGAACGCCACGCTTGAATCACGAATCACTGGATCACCGCCCGTTCACACGTCAGATGGACACCTCAGACATGGGGGCCACATTGACAACGCTGCGGACTCTATCGAGACCACTGCCTGCGGCAAAGGAATGAAATGGCAGATGCATATGCAACGGCACCTGCATCCACCTCTGCCTACCGCTGGACGCAGATCAATGGTCAGCGTGCGCCGCCGCGTTGTAGGCTTGCAGGTCAGCCAGCTTGACCACACCGGGGCCGTGCAGTGCGGCAATTTGCGCCACGTCGATCTTGAGCTTGCCGACCGTGGCTTGCAGGTTCACGGCATACGGATTGGGCGTGATGGGGGCCTTCGCGTTCGGGGCCAAAGGCGTGTAAGCGTCGACCTCGATCAGGATCTTTTCGGCAGGCAGGTACACCAAGGCAAAGGCATCGTTGTGCGTGTTGCCAGCCAAGGCGTGCACCTCGATGCGGCGCTGACCGTCGGTCAACACCAGCTTGTCCTTGAAGCCCTTGAGCTTGGCGGCCTTGGGCTCCGTTGCCAAACGGTCAGGGCTGATGCCATGCGGCTTGGACCAGACCGAGCGGTAGTAGCCGACGTTGCCTTGGTGCGTCACGATGGTCGAGCCCTCGGCCACAAAGGTGCGCAAGCCGCCCGAGTGATCGAAGTGCGCGTGCGTGTTGACCAGGTATTTGATGGGCTTGCCTGGGAAGGTTTCTTTCACCTTGTCGATCAGCGCGATGGAGCGGGCTTCGTTCAATGGCGCCTCCACCAACACAATGTGGTCACGCTGCTCAATGGCCACGCTGTGGTGTGTGCCACCGGTGAGGTAGAACACCCCATCTGCCAACTTGTTGACACTGACCACCACCGTGGGCACGGGCGCACTGGCAATGTTGTCAGGCACGATCAAGGCTGGCGTGGCGTTGACCTTGACATCGTTCACGACGATGTCGAGCACGGGATTCCCCCCCAGCGACCGGCGAAGGTTCGATGGGAACGCGGTGTCGCCCACGGCGACATAAGGGCCAAACTGGGTTTCGACCAAGGTGTCGCCCAACACGGGGTTGTCAATCCATGTGCGCACAGCCGTCACCTGGTCCTGTGCATCGAGCGTGCCTTCCCAGCGTGCTTTGCCATCGACGGTGAATTGCACCTTCAAACCACCTTTGGATGTGGGATTGGTCGTGGCCTTGTTGGCCAAAGCTGCTTTCACAAAGCCCTGGGGCGTGGCCCAAATTTCGGCTTGGCGCTCACCCATGGCTGCTGGCTGGGCGGTGGCTGTGGTGGCCGCTGGGGCGACGCCCACGTTCCAAGCCACATTGCCGCTGACGTACTGGTCGACCTGCTGCTCGATGGGCGTGGGGCGCACGCGCTTCGGATCGATGGTTTGCAAGCGCTGGATCTGCACACGGGCGCCGGCACTGCCGTAGTCCACGCTGGCCACGTATCGGCTCACGTCAAACTGGGGCCACGCCAAGCGGGGGGCAGGTGCCTGACCGAACTGGAACCAGCGGCCGGTGCCCGAAAACTCGATGGACTGCACTTGATCGACGTTGAGCTTGCGCGCGGCAGCTTCGAGCGAAGCGGCTTGCGCCGCCAGGGCAACGGCCGACAGGGCCAGGCTGGCGCCCAGGCGCAGAATGGTCTTTTGCATGTGTTCTCTCCTCGTTCACGGTGTGCGCAAAAGCGCCGGATGATTTCAAGGCTGGGGCAGTGCCGCAGCGACGGGCCCCAGCGCGATGGGCTCCCAGCCGCCGCCCAAGGCCTTGATCAGGTAGGTCGTCGCCTGCAACTGCTGGCCACGCAATTGGGTCGACAAGCGCTGGTTGTTCAACGCGTTTTGCTGCGCGGTGATCACGTCGAGGTAGGTGTTCAGGCCACCGGCATAGCGATCCAGTGCGATCTCCAGCACGCGTTGCGCGCTGCGAACGGCCGCCTCGGACTGGGCGTGTGCAACGTCCAAGCTGGTCAAGGATGACAAGCCGTCTTCCACCTCTTGCAAAGCACGCAGCACGGTTTGCTGGTAGTTTGCAGAGACCACATCGAGTGCTGCCTGCGCTTGGTCTTCTCGGGCCTGTGTGCGTCCACCATCGAACACGGTCTGCGCAACGCCACCGCCCAAAGCCCAGATCAGGCTCGGCGCTTCGATCAAGCGAGCGATGTCTTTGGCCTCCCAGCCGCCAGAGGCATTCAAGGTGATGCTGGGGAACCACGCCGCGTGAACCGCCCCCAAGGTGGACTTGGCCGCGGCCACCACCCGCTCAGCCGAGGCAACGTCAGGCCGGCGCTGCAAGATGTCTGAAGGCAAACCCACAGGCACCCGCGGCAAACGGCCTGGCAAGGGTGCTGTGCTGAGGGCGAATGTGGACGCCGGCTGCCCAACCAAGGTGGCCAGTGCGTGCTCGTATTGCACACGCTGCTTTTGCAGCAGGGTGAGTTGCGTCCGGGTGGCGTCCAGCAGGGCCTGCTGTTGGGCCACATCCAATTGCGAAGCCACGCCGCCCTCGTGCCGTGCGGAAAGCAGTTGTGAAGCGCGTGTTTGGGCAGACAAGCCCTGCTGCACCACATGGATCTCGGCGTCCGCCGAGCGGGCATTGAAGTAGTACGTGGCCAAGTCGGCGCTCAACACCAAACGGGCGTTGAGCAAATCCGCCTGGGCTTGCTCTGCATTGTCCAACGCCGCTTGTGCCTCCTGGCTTTGGCGCCCAAACAGATCCACCTCGTAGCTGACGGAACCACTGAGCACGGTGTCGTTCTGGACGCTCGACAGCGCCTGCGCGCCGGATGTCGCCCCGGGTCGGTTGGACGAAGTGCGTGTGCGGGCCTCTCGCAAGCCGACGTCCAGCTTGGGCCAACGGGCACCGGCAGACACGGCAGCCAGGGCCCGGGCCTGCGCCACACGGGAGGCGGCCGCCTTCAAGGACGGGCTGTCGCGCAAAGCCTGCTCCTGAAAGGCATTGAGCGTGGTGTCGTTGAACAGCTGCCACCAAGGCCCTTTGTCAACGCTGTCGCCAGGCCGCGCCAAGGTCCAGGGCCCCTGAGGGGCCAACGGGACACGGGCGTGCCACGCGGCAGGGACGGCTGCGGACTGAACCTGGGGCGCGGGGGCATGCGCCGCGCAACCCGCCAGCGCCATGACCGCCGCCGTCACCGTCACCGTAGCGCCGAGTCTGCATTGCCTTGAACGCAAGCTCATGCTTTGCCACCCTTGCCCTCGGCTTTGCTGGCACCGCCTTCAGCGCCTGGTGGCTTGGGCTCTGGCGGCGCATCCTTGGCATTGACGCGCTCGCCTTCCACGATGGTGTCGTGCGGATTGAGAACCACCGCATCCTTGGGCGTGATGCCGGACAGCACCTCAACCTGCTTGCCCAGGTCACGCCCGAGCTTGACCTGCTTGATGCTCACCTTGCCTCCCTCACCCACCACGGCCACACGCGGGCCATCTTGGCGGAACTGCAAGGTGTTCGGTGGCAGCAGCAAGGCCTTGGCCGAACCGCTCAAGGTCAAACTCACCTCGACGTAAGAGCCTGGCAGCAACTTGCCATCTTTGTTGGGCAATGACACCTCAACCTGCACCGAACGTGTCGCCACATCAATGCCACCGGACACCCGCTTGATCTGCCCCTTCACGGGTGCCGTGGGCTTTTCGAGCAGCTTGATGCTCACCTCTTTGCCAATGGCCACGTCGCCTGCGTAAGCCTGCGGCACCGCAACGGTCAATCGCAGGTCGTCGGTCTGGGCCAGGTAGAAAAGCTCTTTCGTGTTGGTGGCACTGCCTGCAGCCACCAGCGCGCCCACCTCCACATTGCGGCGCACCACCACACCCGAGAACGGCGCCGTGATGCGGCCAAAGTCGTGCAGTTGCTGCAAGCGTTGCACATTGGCCTTGGACGCATTCAGATCGGCCTGCGCCTGCTGCTGCGCGGCACGGCGCTCGTCCAGCTCTTGCTGAGACACGGCATCCCGTTGGCGCAAACCTTCCCAACGTGCCAGAGAAGACTGCGTCAGCGCCAGGCGGGCCTTGATCTGCTCTTGGGTGGCCTTGGCTTGCGCCAGGTCTTGGTCGACCTCGGGCGTGTCAATCACAGCCAGCAAATCGCCCTTTTTGACCGTGTCACCAATGTCCTTGTGCCAAGACCTGAGGTAGCCGTTGGTGCGCGCGTAGATGGCAGCTTCGTTCTGGCCCCGCAGGGTCGCAGGCAGGGCCACGGTGCGTTGACCTTGCCCGGAGCGTGCGTGGGTCACCAGCACCTGGTTGACGGCGCCCTCCTCGGTCGCAGACTGGATCGCCTTGGCATGGACTGAGTTGACATAGGTGCGCACACCCGCGCCGCCCAGCAGCAAGGCCAAGGCCACCAGCGCGATGCGACGGGCGCGTTGAACGGAAGAATTCGTGGAAGTCATGAAGATCACCAATCAGTGGCCGGACTCGGTCAAACGGGGTTGGGCTCAGCGTCTGCGGGCAACGCAGTTGCATCCAAGCTGTGGCCTGGCGATTTGCGGCGGGCTTGCAGGCGGTGGTGCACCCCGGCAAACACCAGCGGCACAAAGACCAAGGTGGACAAGGTGGCGAAGGTCAGTCCGCCGATCACCGCGCGGCCCAGCGGGGCGTTTTGCTCCCCGCCCTCACCCAGGCCAAGGGCCATGGGCACCATGCCAATCACCATGGCCAAGGCGGTCATCAGCACCGGGCGCAAGCGGGTCGAGCCGGCTTCCAGGGCCGCCGTCAGTGCCGGCACACCCTCGGCCAAACGCTGGCGAGCAAACGACACGACCAAGATGCTGTTGGCCGTGGCCACACCCACGGTCATGATCGCGCCAGTCAATGCCGGTACCGACAAGGGCGTGCCCGACAGGTACAGCATCCAGGCAATACCAGCCAGTGCGGCCGGCAAAGCGGTCACGATGATCAGGGCGTCCAGCCAAGACTGGAAGTTCACCACGATCAACAGATAAACCAGCACGATCGCCAGCAACAGCCCCCATCCCAGCGACACGAAAGCCGAGCGCAAGGTCTCGATCTGGCCACGCACCGTGATTTCTGAGCCGCGAGGCAGCTTGGCGCGGGCCTCCTCGATCAAGGGCTCGATCTCTGCAAACGTGCTGCCCAGATCACGGCCATCGACGGTGGTGAAGATGTCGATCACCGGCGCAATGTTGTAGTGCGACACGATGCCCTGCTGGCTGCTGGACTTGACCTGAACCACGTTGCCCAGCAACTGCGGCTCGCGGCTTTGCCCATTGCTGGTGGGCGCGTTGACTGGGATGCTCAACATGGCGCCCAGGCTGTCCACCTCGTGCTGCGGCGTCTGCACCGCCACGTTGTAGACACTGCCATTGGCCGGGTTGAGCCAGTACGTGGGCGCGGTCTGGAAGCTGGAACTCAGCGACACCATCACGTTCTGCGCCACGTCGCGGGCCACCAAGCCGGTCTGAGCCAAGCTGGAACGGTCCATCTCCAGAGACAAGGCACGGCGGTTGAAACGCTGGTACAGGATGGTGTCCACAGCACCCGGCACGCGCTTGATGCGCCCGATCAGTTCGCTGGCCACGTCCAGGTTCTCTGCCGTTTTCGGGCCCTGGATCTGGATGTCGATCGGCGCGCTCAAGCCAAAGTTCAGCGTCTGGCTGACCATGTCAGCGCTTTGGAAGTAAAACTCGTTGCCAGGAAACGCTTTGGGCAGGCTTTGACGCAAAGCCCTGATGTGCTGCGCGGTCGGGTGCTCATGGTCCGGCTTGAGGGACACCAGGATCTCGACGTCGCTGCTGTCGAACGTGCCATTGCTGTTGTAGAGCGTGTTGTAAGGCGTGTAAGGGCCCCCAACGATGTCGACGATGTTGGCCAGGTCTTGCTGGCCGATGACCTGCTTCACGTGCGCTTCAACGCGGTCCACAAAGGCCGGCATCTCTTCCAGGCGGGTTCCCAACGGCGCACGCACATGCAAGCGGATCTGACCGGCGTCAACCGCTGGGAAGAAGTCTTGCCCCAGCGCCAAGTAGAGCCCGCATGACAACAGCGAGAACAGCACAAAGGCCCCGCCAAACAGCCGTTTTCGCTGAAGCAATGCGGCCAAGACCCCCGTGTAGCCCTGGCGGAAACGCTCAAACCAAGCGTCAAAGCTGAGGTGAATGGCACGCAATCGACCCGGCCGATGGTTGGCCTGCGAATGAGCGCTTTGGCGAGCCTGGTGGCGCATGAGGTACATCACCAAGGTCGGCACCAAAGTGCGCGACAAGACGTAAGACGCCAGCATCGCAAACACAACGGCTTCGGCCAAGGGCACGAAGAGCTTGCCCGCCACACCCGTCAAAAAGAACATGGGCACGAAGGCGATGCAAATGCACAGCGTGGCCACCAAGGCGGGCCCGGCGATCTCGGCCGCGCCATCCAGAATGGCCTGGTGCGGACGCTTGCCCATGTGGAGGTGGCGCTCGACGTTTTCGATCTCCACCGTCGCGTCGTCGACCAAGATGCCCACGGCCAAGGCCAAGCCACCCAGCGTCATGATGTTGATCGTCTGACCAATCAGGTGCAGCACGATCAGCGAGCAAAAAATCGACAAAGGGATCGAGATGGCGATGATCGCCGTGCTGCGCCAATTGCCCAAAAAGAGCAACAGCAAGGCAGCTGTCAAGGCAGCAGCAATCAAGGCCTCGTGCACGACCGACTTGATGGCTGCACCCACGAAAACCGACTGGTCTGCCAATGGCGTGACGGTGATGTCTTCCGGCAACGACAAGATCGCTTTGGGCAGGTCACGGCGAATGGTGTCGATGATGTCCAGCGTCGACGCCCCACCGTTCTTGAGCACGGTCATCAGCAGGCCACGCTCGCCATCGCGGCGCACCACGTTCGTCTGCGCCTGGTAGCCGTCGCGCACCTGCGCCACGTCGCGCACATACACCGTGGCACCGTTGACGGTGGTGATCGGGATGTCGCCCAGGGCGGCCATGTTCTTGGGCGAACCGTTGAGCTCCACGCTCACCTCTTGCCCGCCGATCTTTGCGGTGCCTGAGGGCAAGGTGAGGTTTTGTGCGCTCAGGGCATTGACCACATCGACCGCGGTCAGGCCGCGCGCGGCCAAAGCGGGGCCGTTGATGTCGACCTGCACCTGGCGGAAGCGACCGCCGTAAGGCGCCGTCACGGCCGTGCCGGGAATGGTGATCAGCTTGGTGCGCAAGACGTTGAAGGCTTGCTCGTTCAGCTCTTGTTCACTGCGGATCGGGCTGCTGAAGCCGAGCTGCAAGATGGGCAGGTCGGTCGCGCTGTATTTGATGATCGTGGGCGGTGTGGCGCCCGCCGGCAATGAGCGAAGCGAGGCCTGCGTGCTGGCCACCACCTGGGCGATGGCCGTGGCCTGGTTCACCTGCGGCTGAAAGAAGACCTTGATGATGGCCATGCCACCGAGCGTTTGCGACTCGGTGTGCTCCATGTCGCTCACGGAGTTGGCCAGGTTGCGCTCGATCGGCGTCGTGATGCGGTCGGTCATCTCCTTGGCACTCAAGCCGTTGTAGCTCATCAAGATGGCCACCACGGGGATGTCGATCTCCGGGAAGACGTCCACTGGGGTCTTGCGCAGCACCAAGGGCGTCGCCAACAAGATCAGCAACGCCGCCACGATGAAGGTATAGGGACGTCGCAGGGCGACTTGAACGATCCACATGAGGGAGACTGCCTGAAGCTCGCAAAAAAGGAGCGATGGGAGGTATGAGAAGGGCAAGGCCAAAGGCCTTGCCCAGTGCCATCAGTTGATGGCGAAGCAGTACAGCAAACCTGCACCGCCGGTGGCGACGAGGTTGTCTTGCCCACAACCACGGCTGCCATGGGTTGAATTCCACGAGGTGTTGCCACCGCCTGTGCGGTCGAAGTGGCCCACTTGAGCGGAACCGTCGGCCGCGCTGCTCGTGTAGTTCTTGCAGGTGTGATCCGCTGCATCGGTGAACGCACGTCCGTCAGGGGTTGACCCCGTCAGGATGTCGTGTTCATTGGGCTTGTCGCCTGCACGCTTGACGGACTCGTTCTTCTCAGTGAAGGCCGTTGCCCATGTCAGGTTGTTGCCCAAGCGCGCCAGCTCCAAGGTGTCGCCATGCAGGTGCGCCAAGTCACGCGCCACCACCGCACCACGGGTGTTGTACCAAGGGCCTTGGCCGATGCGGTCACGCGCATTGACGGGTGGCTGGCCATCACGCGCCTGCGTGCTGAGGTAGGCACGCCAGGTCTTGGCACCACCACCGGCTGCCGTTGCCAGCGACTGGCAATGGGCATCGGCGCCGCTCAAGCCACCCAGATCAGCCCCTTTGCCACCACCCACGCTGGTGATGAAGAAGCTGAACGGAGGCTTGGGCGTCTCAGGTGCTGCTGCAGTTTGCGCTTGCGCGACCACAGACAGAGACAGCCCGGCCAGCAAAGCGCTCAGGGTTCGCTTGAAAGACATGGGTCAGTCCTTCTTGCGGAAGTCGTCGTGGCAGCCCTTGCACGTGGCTTGCAGCTTGCCCAGTTGGGCCTTCACGGCGACCACGTCACCGCCTTGCGCCACTTTGGCCAGCTCATTGGCTTCCTTGTTGAAGGCAGCAGCGGCTTCTCCGGCCTTCTTGTCGGTGAAAATTTCAGGCTTGGCCGACGTTTCGTGCCAGCCCTTGCCTGTTTCGGTACCAGGGGCATACAAGGCACCCAGTCCGGAGTTGGCCAAGGCGGCGATCGTGTTGGACGCCTTGATCACGTCTTCCTTGTTGTACTGACCGTCGACGTTGGCCTTGACGCGGCCCGTGTTCCAAGCAATGACTTGGTAGGCCGACTGGCGCCACTTGATCAGCTGCTCTGGCTTGGGGCCTTGCTGGGCGATGGCGGAAGCGCCAGCGGCCAAGGCGCCCAGAACCAGCACTGGCACCGCGATGTGTTTGACGAGCTTGTTCATGCTTGTTTCCTTGAAGTTGGGATGAAGAAGTCAGGGTGGGCCCTGACGGAGGGGGATCCGGTCGCGGCCATGGCCGCACCGCCTGCGGTTCAGCCGCGCAGGTGGGTGTTGAAGAAGTCAACCGTTCGCTGCCACGCCAGCTTGGCCGCTGCCGCGTCGTAACGAGGCGTGGTGTCGTTGTTGAAGCCGTGCTGCGTGCCCGGGTAGACAAAGGCTTCGTAGCGAACTTGCGCCTTCTTGAGGGCCTCTTCGTAAGCAGGCCACCCCCCATTGATGCGCTCGTCATTGGCGGCGTACTGCAACAAGATCGGCGCCTTGATGCGAGGCACGTCAGCGAGCGCCGGCTGTGCGCCATAAAACGGCACGGCAGCGCCCAGGTCAGGCAACTGCGTGGCCAGGAAGTTCGAGATGCCACCGCCATAGCAAAACCCCACCACGCCGACCTGGCCATTGCCTTGCTGCAAAGACTTCAGGTAACCGGCGGCTGCGATGAAGTCTTGCCGGGTCTTGGTCTGGTCTAACTTGGCGAAGAGCTCTCGGGCCTTGTCCTCATCGCCGGGGTAGCCGCCCAGCGTGTGCAAGGCGTCAGGCGCAAAGGCAATGAAGTTGTCCAGCGCCAAGCGGCGTGTGATGTCTTCGATGTGCGGGTTCAGCCCCCGGTTCTCATGCACCACCAGGACCACCGGCAACCTGCCTTTGGGGTTGACGGGTTGCACCAAATAACCGCGCACGACACCGTTGCCCTGAGGCGATGGCAACTCCACATAGCGGGCGTTGATGCGTGCATCTTGCGCCGGTACCTGTTGAGCGTTCGCAAAGTTTGGGCTCAGCTCGGCAAGCACCGCTTCCGCTGCCACCGCGGTGACCGTGTACTTGGCCGCGGACAGCAAGAAACCTCGGCGGCTAATCAGACCATGCACGTACTGATCGAACAGCTTGAGCACTTCTGGCGCGAAATCATGGGCGGTTTTGCGTGTCATGGCGTGGTCCTTTGGTTCCGTTTACTTGGCTCGGCCTTCAAAGCCGCCCGCCTGCAGCTGGATGCGATAGGCAGCCCCGCGTCCCACGACGTACAAAGTCTTTTTGTCATCGCCCGCAAACGCCAGGTTTTGGGGTTGCTTGGGCAAGGCAATCGTGCCCAAGGCCGTGCCCTTGCTGTCAAAGATCTGGATGCCGGTGTTGGCCGCCACGTAGACGCGACCATCGGCGTCCACGGCCAAACCATCGGCGCCACTGGTTCCACCGGTCTCGGTCTTGCGCCATCCATCGAGCTTGGCGAAATTGCGACGAGGCCCCAAAGAGCCGTCGGCCAAGAGGTCGTACGCCAACAGGTGCTCACCAAAGGTGTTGGCGACGTAAAGCACCTTTTCGTCCGGACTCAGCTGGATGCCGTTGGGGCGCTCGATGTCAGCCACCAAACGCTTGAGATCGCCCTTGTTGGAGATGCGATAGACCGCAGGCTTGGCGGGTGCCACGGTGGGAGGCGTTGGCGCAGCCTGCCCCGGGGCAGGCGGGTTCACGCCAGAGTCCGTGAAATAGACGTTGCCCTTTTGGTCCACCACCAGATCATTGGGGCGACCAAATGGCGCACCCTCGAAGTTATCGGCCAAGGTCTTGACTTTGGGCGGCGGGAAGATGATGCCCACACGCGGCTTGAGCACCTGCACCGCGTACAGATCGCCATTGGCCGTGAAGCCCAGGCCATTGGCGCCGTTGCTGCCCTCAACAAAGGTCGAGGTGCTGCCGTCTGAGGCGATGCGTGTCACCCGGTTCGCTTGCGTTTCCGTGAAGATCAGGCTGCCATCGGGCAAGGCCACGGGCCCTTCGGTGCCGGTGAAGCCCTCTTTGATCAACTCGATCTTCGTGCCAGCGGAGACGACGCCCGCAATGGCCGGCGTCACCAAGGCTGAAGCATCGCTCTGTGCTTGAGCGACACCGAACGCAAAAACGCTCGTCAGCACTGAGGCGAGCACCGACTTGCGAACAATCGAACGTGTCTTCATGGTCATGCCTCCCCGCTTTGCCTGGATCAGGACTTGTTGCCCTTGGCCTTGGCGGCCAACTCTTCAATCACCTTGAGCGCTTGCTCCACGTTGGCTGCAGGCGCAATGCCGCCGACCGTCGCTGCCACCTTGCCGTCAGGTGTGACGATGAAGGTGGTGCGCTCGGTGCGGGCGTGATCGATCTCGATGCCACGGGTGTCTTTGCGACCGGATGGGATCTCGGTGATCGGCAGGTCAAAGGCCTTGGCCACATTGCCTTGGGCATCAGAAGCCACGGCGATCTTGCCGGCGCAGTACTCGGGGTCGGCCGAGAACGCGTTCAGACGATCGATGCTGTCAAGCGAAACACCCACGATGGAGGCACCGGCCGCAGCGAACTTGTCTGCATTGACGGCGAAGGTGTGCGCCTGCACGTTGCAGCCGCCCGTGAAGGCCGAGGGGTAGAAATACACCACCACGGGGCCCTTCTTGAGGGCATCTTGCAGCGAGTAACTGAAGGCCTTACCCGCTTGCGAAGCCTGCAGCTTGAATGCCGGCGCGGCATCACCCTCTTTGAGGGCGGCCCACGTGGGTGTAGCGAACAGGGTGGCCAAAGCACCCATGGCGATCCATCGTTTCATGCTCGTTCTCCAAATCAATGTTGTTGGTGAGGCTCACTGCGCAGCCAGGTGGTCTGCGAGCGCCTCGATTTCTTTGTCTGTCAAGGCGCTGAGCACCTTGTTCATCACGCCGTCAGGGCTGTTGCGCCGGTCGCCCGAACGCCAGTCACGCAATTGCTTGTCAAGGTAGCGCCACTCTTGTCCCCCAACGATGGGCGCGCTGGGCACCAACCCCAAGCCCTTGCCATTGGCGCCATGGCACGAGGCGCACGCAGGAATGCCTCGGGTTGCGTCACCCTGGTCAAACAATTTCTTGCCCAGCTCTGATCCGGCACCCTCGCCTGCCATCAGCTTCTGGCTGCCAAAAAAAGCCGCGATGTCGATCACATCCTCGTCAGACACACTGCGCGCCATGATCGCCATCTGATCGTGCTTGCGCGCACCCGAGCGAAACTCTCGGATCTGCTTGAGGATGTAGCTCGGGTACTGGCCTGCCAGCTTGGCGAACTTGCCCTCGGTGCTGTTGGGATGCTGCCCACCCTGCCCGTGTGTGCCGTGACATTCAATGCACCGCTCGTTGTCCGCCTTTTCTTGCCCCCAGACAGGGTTGCCCATGGGCAAAGTCAGCTTGGTTTGCTTGGGCTCGGCCACTTTGGCCTTGCCGCTGCCCCCCGCCGCCCATGCCGATGAAAACGCAAACACGCTCAAAAGCACCAGGTGAATCACTGTTTTCACGTCAGCCCCTTCACCTTCAAGACTTCTTGTAGAAGGTGTGGCAGGCGCGGCAAGTGCGCGACAGGTCCGTGGCTGCGCCAGTGGCCGTGTCGAAGTCCTTGTTGGACACCGACTTGATGATCCCGGTAGCCAAGTCTTTGCTTTTGCGAGACAACTCGACCGCATCGGGGGCATCGCCCTTGGCCACGAAGTGCTTTTCAACCTGCGTGAACAAACCTTGAAGCTCTTTGGCGTCGGCGGTGCTGCCAGGGATGTTTTGAACGGCGATGTTCGAGGCCAGGCTCTTGTTCGTGTCCTCGATGGTTTGCATCAAGTCCATGTCCAGCTCGCCATCGGCCGCCCGAACCACCCCCATCAACACAGCCATCACACCGAAAACGATGATGAGCTTACGCATACAAAACACAGTCTTTCTGGCGGGGTCTTGGCCCCGCCTTTCTTTTGTCAACCGACAGGTCAGGCCAGGATGTCCTTGATGACCTTGCCGTACACCACCGTTGGACGCTCAGAGCGGCCGCTGTTGAGGAAGGTGGTCTTGAGGTGGTCCAGGCCCATCAGGTGCAGCACGGTGGCGTGCAGGTCATAGGTGTCCACCGACTTGTCCTTGTCGGCCACTTGCAGACCCACTTCGTCGGTCTCGCCGTAGGTGAAGCCCGCCTTGAGGCCACCACCAGCCAGCCACTGGGTGTAGCCCCATGGGTTGTGGTCACGGCCGCTGCCGCTTTCGCCCCACGAGGTGCGGCCGAACTCAGACGTCCACACCACCAGGGTGCTGTCGAGCAAGCCACGCTCTTTGAGGTCGTGCAGCAGGCCAGCGATGGGCTTGTCGACCATGCGGGCCATGACGCCGTGGTTCTCGTCCAGCTCGCTGTGCGCGTCCCAGCTTTGGCGATCGGTCTCAACGCCTTCAGGGAAGCCCGACACGACTTGCACAAAGCGAACACCGTTTTCAACCAAGCGGCGAGCGCGCAGCAAGACTTCGCCATAGCTTTGGCTGGTCTTGTCGTTCAAGCCGTACAGCTCTTTGGTGGCTGCGCTTTCGTTGCTGATGTCCACGGCCTTGGGCGCTGCGGTTTGCATGCGATCGGCCAGCTCGTAAGACTGCAGACGAGCGCGAAGCTCGGTGTCCGACGGATGGCGCTCTGCACCGATGTTGTTCAAACGCTTGAGCAAATCGAGCGAGCTGCGTTGCTGCGTGGCCGAACGCGATGCCAGGCGGTCAAGGTACAAGATCGGCGATGGACCTGGACGGAAGGCCGTGCCTTGGTAGACCGCAGGCAAGAAGCCCGAGCTCCAGTTGACCGAACCGGCTTGTGGCTCGCGGTCGCCGTTGTAAAGCACCACATAAGGCGGCAGGTCTTGGTTGGCCGAGCCCAGCGCATAGGTGATCCATGCACCCAGGGATGGACGACCTGGGTTCAAGTCGCCCGTGTTCAGCTTGAGGATCGAGATGTCGTGGGTGGCGCCCACGGTGGTGCTCGACTTGATGAAGGTCATCTTGTCGGCTTGCTTGGCCAGGTTGGGCAAGAGGTTCGAGAACCACGCGCCGCTCTCGCCGTGTTGCTTCCAGGTGCGGCTCTTCGAGGCATACAGCTTGCCCACACCGCCTTGGGTGCTGGTCTTGATGCCCTTGAGGAAGCTGGCAGGGATGTCCTGACCCGCCAGCTTGACCAAATCAGGCTTGTGGTCGTAGAGGTCGAGCGTGCTGGGCGCGCCGTTCTGATGCAACCAGATGACCGACTTGATCTTGGCTGGAAAGTGCGCGGACTTGGCAGCCAGGGGGTTTTCCAGCTCGGCAGCGTGCGCCGCAGAGAAGGCGCCCACACCAGGGATGACACCGCTCAATGCGGCACCACCGACACCCAGGCCAGACTTGAAAAGGAAATTGCGACGTGAATCGTTGCTCATGATGGATCGTCCTTGTGTTCGTCAGTGATGTGTTTGATCAGAAGCGGTAAGCAAAGTCGTTGGAGTTGGAGACGGTGTGCACCAAGTCCAAGAAAGCAGCCGACTTGACTGGGTCAAAGTTCTTGGTGTCCTTCACGCCTTGCGGAATGGCCACTTCAAACTTGCCGTTCAGCGCCTTTTGCTTGACCAGGATTTGCTCTTCGTTCAAGAAGGACTTCAGTGCGGCGCGCTCGGTCTTGTTGGGCTCACGAGCAAACAGGATTTGGTAGAGCCTGTTGAGCTGCGCGGTTTCATCAGGGCCAGCCTCGTTGATCACCCGACCCGCCAAGGCTTGCGACCAGTCAAACACCACATCGCTGTTGAACAGGGTCAAGGCTTGCAACGGCGTGGTGGTCACATCGCGCTTTTGGTGCGGGTGGTTCGGGTTGGCTGGGTCGAAGTTCTGCGTCACGGGGTACGGGAAGCTGCGGCGCGTGAAGATGTAGATGCTGCGGCGATACCAGTCGGCCTTGTCTTCCGACACCGACCAGGCGCGGTTGCCGTAGAAGTCCTGAGACTTGCCCAGCTCCGAGCCCGTCTTGACGATCGGAGGAAACACCGATGGGCCACCAACCTTGTCAACCAGCAAGCCCGACGCATACAGCAGCGAGTCACGGATCACTTCGGCTTCCAGGCGCTTGCGTGGGTAGACCGCCAGCAGCTTGTTCTCTGGGTCGGCCTTGACCACATCTGTGCGCTCATCAGAAGTCTGGCGGTACACGCTCGACAGCAGGATCTCGCGGTGCACCTTCTTGACGCTCCAGCCGTTCTTCACGAACGATCCTGCCAAGTGGTCCAGCAACTCGGGGTTGGTGGGCTTCTGGCCGGCACGACCGAAGTCAGCCACGGTGCTCACGATGCCCTTGTCGAAGTACTGCGACCAGATGCGGTTGGCGTACACACGGGCGGTCAACGGGTTGCCATCGCTGCCGAGCCAGTTGGCCAGCGCAGTGCGGCGGCCCGATGAGGTGGCCGTGGGTGTGATCTCAACCGCGCCCTTGCCGCCCCACAGTGCCGGGATGGCGGGCTGAACGGCTTCCAACGGGCGCTCATGGATGCCACCAAAGCGAACGTGGGTGGCGGGCACTTCCTTGCTCGTCAACTCAAACGCGGTGGTCAACCAGTTGGTGCCCTTGGCTGGCTTGAGCTTGTCGAACTTCTTGAGTTCGGCCGTCAGCTCTTGGTACTGCTTCCACTTCTCGACGTTGGCGGGGTTGTAGTCGGCGCGCTCTTTTTCTTCGGCGGTGTTGCGCAGGTAAGAAATGATCTCGGCGTCAGAGGCCACGGCCTGTTTGCGCCAGTTGACCCATTTGTCGAGTGCGGTCCAATCGGCTTCAGGCTTGAAGATGGCATCGCGGCTGTCGGTCAGGTAGCGCTCGTTGTAGTACTTGCGGCCCGCTTCGCGCACGGTGTCCAAGATGGCTTTTTGCTTGGTACGGATGTCCTTGGTCGCGTCCTGGTAGGCGGCCTGCGCCTTGGCGTAATCCTTGTCCCACTCGGTTTCAGTGCCCTTGGCCAAAGGCGCCTTTTCATTGAAGGCGGTGTTGGCAAAGAAAGCCTGCAGCTGGAAGTACTCCTTCTGGCTGACCTTGTCGGACTTGTGGTTGTGGCAACGCGCGCAACCCACGGTGCTGCCCAAGAAAACCTCGCCGACCAGGTCGGTCATGTCGGTCTCGATCTGGTACTTGCGCTGCACCAGGTCACGCGAGTTGGCGTTGTCTGGGTAGTTGGCCAGGAAGCCCGTGGCGATGCGAGCGTCTTGATCACTCGGGAACAGTTCGTCACCCGCCACCTGCTCTTGAATGAAGCGGTTGAAAGGCTTGTCGCTGTTGAAAGCGTTGATCACGTAGTCGCGATAGCGCCAGTTGTTCGGGCGGGTGTTGTCGTTTTGGAAGCCCGTGCTGTCTGCGTAGCGAGCCAGGTCCAGCCAGCGACGTGCTTGACGCTCGCCAAAGTGCGGCGAGGCCAGCAGGCGGTCAGCCAGCTTTTCGTAGGCGTTGGGTGACTTGTCGCTCACGAACGCCTTGATCTCTTCAGGCGTGGGCAGCAAACCCCAGGTGTCCAGCGTGGCACGACGGATGTAGGTGGCCCGGTCTGCGTCAGCCGATGGCTTGAGTCCCTTTGCTTCGATCTGGGCCAACACGAAGGCGTCGATGGGCGTGCGAACCCAAGCTTTTTGCTTGACTGCAAGCACGTCGACCGACTTCACAGGCTGATACGGAGACCAAGCCTTGGTTGCCGCAGCCTGGGCTGGCTTGGCCTCGGTCGAAGCAGAAGTTTCTGCAGAAATGGCCGATGCGGCAAACAGTGCCAGCACGGCAGAGACATAGATGGACTTATTCATATTGATCTACCCCAAATACCTCAAGCGATTTACTCATTTGCTTGCTCCAAAAGTTTTGATTTCTGCAATTTGATGCCAATGCCCAGCAACATCAGAACTGCCCAAGACAACTTGGTCGTGGCTTCATAGGGCAACTATCGTGCCAACAGAGTCAAAAAATCCAAAAACATTCACAAAATGCTAAGTTGTTGATTTATATGCATATTCTTGATGGTAGCTGGCTAATTTGCCCACCGCATATAAGCGCATTTTTCAACACCTCGCATGGATTGCTGATTAATCAACACGTGATGTGTTCGCAATTCAACACCCCCATCTAAATTCAGCGAAAAAACGGCCTAAAACAATATAAAAACCTGGCACAAGTCCTGCAATAACCGGATCACAACAAAACCAAGATCGGCAACAACAGGAGTTTGCAAGGTGCATTCAAAATTCAAAACGACAGCGCTGACAGGCGCGGTATTGCTGGCCCTCTCTGGTGGCAGCGCTCTGGCACAACCCAAAGTCGATACACGTGCTGAGGTTCAGAGCCTGCGCAGCACCGTGGAAGAGCTGCGCAAGCAATTGCAAGAAGTCAAACGTGCATCGCAAGCCAACGACGTGAGCGCGCTCGAACGGGCTCGCTTGGATGAGTTGCGCAAACAGCTTGAGGAACTGCGCGCCACCGTGAAGGCCCAGCAAGGCGCCGCGGTCGCTGCTGTGACAACGACCGAAGGCGAGAGCCAAGAGTCGATCGACGCGCGCACAGCCGCCAGCAAGGCCGACATCCAAGGCCTGCGCACTGACCTTGAAAACTACAAGTACGACAACGCACGCCAGCTTGAGCGCAACGTTCCGAGCGTGGTGCGCAACACCAAGATCGGTGGTGGCGTGACCTTGCAGTACAACACCAACAACCCAGCGGCCTCCGCTTCTGCCGGCTCTAGCGGTGGTGGTGCCACCGAGGCCCGCAACAACGGCTTTGCAGCACCGGCTGTTTCGCTGAACCTGACAGGCACGCTCTACCGTGACTACGCCGAGGGCAAGAACCTGACGTACCGCTTCGGTGTTGCTTCAAACAACGCAACGTCACTGACAAACGGCTCTACGGTGTCCGGCTCATCGGCCACGGCCAGCACGACCACCACGGTTGCCAATGGCAACTCGTTCCTGAACGTTCAGGATGCCTATGTGCGCTACAGCTTCTTGTCGGCCAGCGGCAACCCTGAAGACCCCTTGGGCACGATCACCGTGGGTCAACAGGCTGTGCCTTTCGGCCTGGACCCCCAGGCACTCGACCCTGAAGTCCGCCCAGTGATCAACTCATCCCAGCTGACCACCGGACTGGGCTTGGGGCGTCAGGTTGGCATCGTGGTGTCTGGCGACTACGACCCCTACGTCGACTTCACCAACAACTACCGTGCTCCTTTGCTCGCGTATTCGTTCGGTGTCTTTGACGGCAACGGCACCAACCGCGCCGACAACAACAACCATAAAGACTTCGTCGGCCGCTTGGTCTACACGCTGCCAGTGGACTACGCAAGCTGGCTGCGCCAAATCCAAGTTGGCACGTCCTACTACCACGGCCAAACTTCGCTGAACTCGAGCACGAACACCGTCACCGCCAGCGCAGCCACCAAGACGGGCTCAAACGACCGCACGGGGTTCGACATCAACTGGACTCACCTGCCCTACTCCATCTCGTATGAGTGGGCCAACATCAAGAAGACCGTCCTGACGGGCGGCGATGCCGACGGCAAATTGCGCAGCACCGGCCAGTACATCAACTTTGGCTACACCTGGGGTGAGCAGTTCCTCAACAGCTCCAAGAGCCAAGGCAAGTTCGACGACTACTGGCCCCTGTCCTACCAGGCATTTGTTCGATTCGACGAATACGACGCCAACCGCAACGACGCCGTGAAAAACGACAAGTCCTGGGTTCGCACCGTGGGCGTGAACATCTTCTTCGCAGAGACCAGCACCCTGCGCATCAACCATGTCCACCAGACCAACCAAGGCCCGGCGTTCACCGCATCGCGTCCTGAAACGCTCAATGGCTGGGCTGTGCAGCTGTCCACCACATTCTGATGAACTGATTTCGATAGGAGAACAACATGGATCGTAGAAACTTCAACGCAGCCCTGGCCGCCGGTTTGAGCGCCCCCGCCCTGTTAGGCCTGAGCACACAAGCCCGTGCCGCTGGCGGCAAACCCACCAGCATCCGCATCGGTTTTCCTGGCGCCGGCACGGGCGGCCGTCCGCTGCCCAGCAGCGGCTTCACAGCCAACGTGGTGTTCTTGGGCGAGCTTGAAAAAGAGTTCGCTGCCGATGGCATCAAGATCGAATGGAAGTACTACGTGGGCGCCGGTCCCGCGCTGAACGAAGCCTATGCCAACGGCCTGCTCGACTTCTGCTTCGGCCACGGCGATTTGCCCTTGATCGTGGGCCGCTCGACCGGCCTCAAGCACAAGATCCTGCTGTCGTCAGGCCGCGGTGGTGACACCTACCTTTTGACGCCCGCGGCATCACCATACAAAGAAGTTGCCGACCTCAAAGGCAAGACCTTGTCGGTTCAAAAAGGCACGGCCGGTCAGCTGACCCTGTACCGCTTTTTGGCCAAGTACGGCTTCAACGACCCAGAAAAAGAGTTCCGCATCATCAGCCAGATCCAAGATGACCGTCGCGCATCGCTGGCCACCGGCGACGTGCACGGCGCCATCGACACGCCATGGGGCCTGGAAGCCCGCGGCATCACCCGCCGTCTGGCCGAGGTGCACGACGACCTGAACATCAACGCGCCCAGTTCACTGTGGGTGGGTGAGGCGTTTGAGCAGCAATACCCCGACCTGGTTCAGCGTGTGGTGAACCGCGTGGTGAAGGTGGCGCACTGGAGCACCCTGGAAGCCAACCGCGAAACCCAATACCAGTACTGGACGCGCTCTGGCGCCAACACCTACATCGACAGCAAAAAAGAATGGGACCGCGTCAAAGACCTGCGCACGCGCCACCTGCCTTTGCTGGACGACTTCTACAAGGCCAAGATCCAGAAGTCGATCGCCGAGACACGCCAGTACAAACTCACTCGTCGCGATGTGAGCCTGGATGGCTGGCTGGAGCCCAAGTACCTCAACAACGCCCTGCGTGAGTTGAAGCTTGAGAACTACTGGCCCACGCAAAGCGCGGACGGCAAGTTCAGCAACGCCTGATCAACACGCCATTTCGCGTGTCACGACCACCGGCCAAGGCCGGTGGTCTTTGAGTTTCCAGTGGAGCCTGTGCCATGAGCGCATCAACCGACGACCCCCAGATTTTTCCAGCAGCCATCGCGCACCGGATCAACACCGACACCGGCATTCAACAAGCGCTTCAAAAGGTCACGCTTCAGGTGGGCCGTGGCCTGTTCAGCGCACTGTTGGGCGCGATCCTGCCCACCCTGCTGTTCGCACTGTGGTGGACGGCAACCGAGCGCCATTGGATCGCCGAACAAATCCTGCCGCCCCCCGCCTTCGTGTGGGACTCACTCAAAGACGTTTTGCAAACTGGCGAGTTGCTGCAGCACGTGATCTTCAGCGCCAAACGCGTCGCTTGGAGCCTGCTGATCGGCGGAGGTGCAGGCCTGGTTTTGGGCTTTGGCATGGGCCTGTCACGCAGCTTTCGGGCCTATGTGTTCCCGACCTTTGATGTGCTTGCCCAACTACCCGTGCTGGGCTGGATCCCACTCTTGATCATCTTTGTGGGCATCGAGGAGCCCTTGAAGGTCACCGCCGTGTCCATCGCGGTCGTGGTGCCTGTGGCCTTGAGCACGCTCAATGGCATCGCCAACATCCCCAAGGCCCTGCTGGAGGTGGGGCGCGTGTACCGCTTCCGCCCAAGCCAGGTGATCACACGCATTGTCTTGCCCGCAGCCGCGCCGGCCTTGTTCACGGGTTTGCGCCAAGGCGTGATGCAGGCCTGGCTGTCTGTGATCTTCGTCGAGCTGCTCTCGTCCAGCGAGGGCCTTGGCTTCTTGATGGCTTACAGCCGCTCACTCAGCCAGATCGACATGGTGATTGTGGCCATGCTCGCCATTGGCGTCGTGGGCATCCTCATCGAATTGGTTTTGCGCTTGATCGAGTCCCGCCTGCAAGGCTGGCGTCGTTCGGCTTTTTGAAGTGAAGGGGGCGCTCTCATGTCTGATAACAAGAAAGCTTTCAACTGGCGCGGGCTGGTCTTGCCCGTGGCCTTCATCGCGCTTTGGTACGCGGCCACGTCTTTGCATTGGGTCAACACCAAACTGATCGTGCCGCCCGCAGGTGTCGTGACCACAGGCATCCACGAACTGGCCAACGCCGACTTCTACCTGGGCGTGGCCTTGAGTCTGTGGCGCGACCTGTCTGGCTTTTTGATTGGCGCACTGGCCGGGGTCGCCGTGGGCTCGCTCATGGGCGTGTCCAGGCTGGCTGACAAGGTCATCGGCCCGACGTACCACACGGCTCGCCAAATCTCTCTGTTTGCGTGGCTGCCTTTGCTGTCTGCCCTGTTGGGCACCGGCGATGTGTCCAAGGTGATCTTCATCGCCTTCTCGGCCTTTTACCCTGTGGTGCTGGGCACGCTGGAAGGCGTGCGTGGCGTGACCGCAGCCCATGCAGAGGTTGCACGCGTGTATGGCTTCACGCGCAAGCAGTTGTTCACGCGACTGATATTGCCCGCTGCGTCGCCACAGATTTTGGGTGGTCTGCGCTTGGGCCTGCTCTACGCATGGCTCGCCACGATTGGCGCCGAGTTCTTACTGGTCAATGACGGCCAAGGCATCGGCAACATCGTCTTCAAGGGTCGCAATGCCTTCAATGTCGAATTGATCATCTTCGGCTTGGTGGCGATTGGTCTGGTCGGCAACGTTTTCAACCGCATTGCAGAGACCGCCGAAGCCCATCTGCTGCGCTGGCGCGCGCCCATCCGTTGAGCCACATGCGCTCCCGGTCCGCCAGCACATCAAGTTCTACACACCGCACACACAAGGAGTCCGACATGGCTCACGCAGGCACCATCGAGATCAAGAACCTTCACAAGCAATACGACGTCAAGGGCAAGCCCCTGAAGGTCTTGGACAACATTTCACTGTCGATCAAACCCGGCGAATTCATCAGCATCGTGGGCTCCAGCGGCTGCGGCAAGTCCACCTTGCTGCGACTGCTGATCGGCCTGGAGAGCGGCTACGAAGGCGAATTGCTGCTGGACGGCAAGCGCATCAGTGGCACCAGCCTGGAGCGGGGCATCGTCTTCCAAGAGCACCGCCTCTTTCCTTGGCTGACGGTCGAGCAAAACGTCGGCCTGGGCCTGCTCAATGCGCCAGGCAGCCAAGCAGCCAAAGACAAGAACGTGCAAGAGCACATCCACCTCGTGGGCCTCAAGGGCTTCGAGAAAGCCTACCCGTACCAGTTGTCAGGCGGCATGTCGCAACGCGTGGCGATTGCGCGGGCGTTGGTCAACAGGCCCGAAGTGTTGTTGCTGGATGAGCCTTTTGGCGCGCTCGACGCACTGACGCGCACCCGCTTGCAGCAAGAGCTGCAGCGCATCTGGTTGGCCGAAGGCATCACCGCCATCTTGGTCACACACGATGTGGAAGAGGCGGTGTACCTGGGTGACCGCGTGGTGGTGATGCAGCCCCGCCCCGGTCGCATCAAGCGCATCGTTGACGTCAACCTTGATCGCCCACGTGACCGGGTCAGCGCTGAGTTCACCGCCATCAAGGACGACGTGCTGAGCGAGTTCAGCCACGAGATCAACCACGCCACGGTGGCCGAGCGCCTGGAACGATCGGCCGACCCGCTGGTGGCTTGAGCACTCGTCAATTTCATACCGCAAGTGGATATGCAAGTGCGTTTTCATTCCTTCCGGCGTGAGCAGCGCACTTCTACGATGCACTCACTTACCTTCCTCAAAATTTCAAGCACACACAAGATGAAAGCCGTCAAGACTTTGCTGGCCATTGCGCTGGCCGTAGGCACCACCTTCGCGTTTGCACAAGCTGCCGCCTCTGCCCCTGCAGCAGCGGCCAGCGGTGCCTACGTCGCGCCACCCTGGACCTACAAGACCAAGCAACTCACTCGCAATCAAGTGGACGCGTTGCTGGGCAACCCAAAGAAGCTGCTGATCGTCGATCTGCGTCGCCCTGACGAGTTGGTCAAGTACGGCAGCTTCTCGGCTTACCTGAACCTGCAAGTCAAAGACTTGCCCGAGCTGCTGGAGTACATCCCCAAGGACCGCCTGATCCTGACCGTGTCCAACCGCGCTCACCGTGCTGGCGCCGCAGGTGACATCCTCTCGGCTGCGGGCTACAAAGTCGCTGGCGCCATTGGCTCTGAGGACTACCGCGAAGCGGGCGGCACCATCACCAAGGTGACGCCACCGCCCGCCCCAGCTGCATCGGCAGCCTCTAAATGATCCATTGAAGGCGGGTTGCACCAGTTTCGGCGCACCCGCCGCATGACGCACCCGCCATGGCACTGCACAAAGCAAGCTCGTTCAAAACAGGTGATGTGGCGCCACCAGCTGCATCAGCTGACTCCGTTGCAACCGTTCGCATCGAACTTTGGGACCTCCCTCTCCGCGTCTTTCACTGGTCTTTGCTTGCCGCCGTGGCTGCTGCCATCGTCACGGGCGAGATCGGCGGCGCGTGGATCGAGTGGCATGCCAAAGCAGGCATCACCATCGTGGGCTTGCTTGCCTTTCGTGTGGTGTGGGGCCTGATTGGGCCGACGCCTGCACGCTTCATTGCATTTGCACCGACGCCCGGCAAGCTGTTGGCCTATGTTCAAGGACGGTGGCGTGGCGTAGGTCACAACCCGCTGGGCGCCCTGTCTGTGTTTGCGCTGTTGGGGCTGCTGGCTTTTCAGGCAGGGTCTGGTTTGCTGAGCAACGACGACATTTCGTTCGCTGGTCCGCTGGCCTTCCTGATTGGTGACGAGGCCTCGCACGCCATCACCAACTGGCATCACCAAAGTGCAACGGTGTTGTTCGTGTTGCTGGGCCTGCACGTGGCCGCGATCCTTTTTTATACCCACGTCAAAAAGGACAAGCTGGTGCGCCCCATGGTCACTGGCTGGAAAGATGTGCCGGCTGACTTGCCAAAGCCACAGCGCGCACGCCGCATCTCATTGGCGATGGCGATCGCAGTTGGTGTGGGCGCGGCCTATGGCGCCAGCGGCGCTTGGGTCGCAAAAGACCCCGCTCCGGTGCCGCCAAGCAGCACGCCTGCAGACAAGGCTTCCACCGACAAGGCACCAGCCTGGTAGGCCCATGCCCATTCATTCGCCCAGCGAATAACAAAGCATTTTTTCATTCGTACTTGTTGGGTGGCGCTGCTTTTAGCATCTCCTTATCACTTTTCACTTCTGCGAAAAAACTGTATGTCGATCAAGTTTCAAACACGTCGTTCATTGACCACCCTGGCGCTGGCCACCGTTGCCAGCTTGGCCACCTTGGCCCCAGTGGTCGCACAAGCCAAAGACATCACGCTGCTCAATGTGTCGTACGACCCCACACGTGAGCTCTACCAAGAAGTCAACGCGGCCTTTGCCAAGCAATGGAAGGCCAAGACCGGTGACGACGTGACCGTCAAAGCCTCGCACGGTGGCTCGGGCAAGCAAGCACGCTCGGTGATCGACGGCCTCGAAGCCGACGTGGTCACCCTGGCCCTGGCCTATGACATCGACGCCATTGCAGAGAAAGGCCTCCTGGCAACTGACTGGCAAACGAAGTTCAAGAGCAACAGCACGCCTTACTCGTCCACCATCGTCTTCTTGGTCCGCAAAGGCAACCCCAAGAACATCAAGACCTGGGACGACGTGGTCAAGCCCAACAACAGCGTGATCACGGCCAACCCCAAAACCTCGGGCGGCGCACGCTGGGCTTACCTGGCCGCTTACGGCTACGCCCTCAAGAAGAACAACGGTGACGACGCCAAGGCGCGCGACTTCATCAAGAAGCTGTTCGAGCACGTGCCCGTGTTGGACTCGGGCGCGCGTGGTGCCACGGTGTCCTTCTCTGAGCGCGGCTTGGGCGACGTCCTGCTGACATGGGAAAGCGAAGTCGGCCTGATCAAGAAAGAGTTTGGCGACGACAAGTTCGACGTGGTCTACCCATCGGTCAGCATCTTGGCTGAGCCGCCTGTGGCCATCGTCGACAAGGTGGTCGACAAGCGTGGCACCCGCGCCGTGGCCCAGGCCTACATCGACTTCTTGTACACCGAGCAAGGCCAGGACCTGATCGGCAAGTACTACTACCGCCCGACCGACCCCAAGGCCGCAGCCAAGTACGCCAAGCAGTTCCCGAAGCTGAACCTCTTCACGGTGGACAACACCTTTGGCGGCTGGACCAAGGCCCAGAAAACACACTTCGCCGACGGCGGTGTGTTTGACCAGATCTACTTGAAGAAGTGAGCTGATTCAGACGAATCGATGAACACATGAGTGGGGGTGTCTCGAGGGCCTCATCAGGAACCCTCGGACACGTTTCAGCGGCTTTGGCACACACGCCAAGGCCGCTTTTTTTATGCTCGATGTGCTTCGTGTTCGATGAGCGCGATGCCAAAAAAAAGCCGCCGGACGGGATGTCGGCGGCTTGATGGGCTGGACCCTTGGGATCAGATCATGCTGCACTCAGGTCAATGTCAGCGTTGGCTTCGTCGGCCCCCACATGCTCGTCAAGGTGTTCACTTTTTCGGCTCAACAGGCCGTGGCGCAGCAACTGGGTACGCAACATGTTGCGGGTGATGCCCAGCACCTTGGCGGTCTTGACCTGGTTCTGCCCAGCATAGGAAAACGCTGCATGAACCAAGCTGGACTCGACGGCATCAAACAAAGGCTGATGCCCTTCTTGAAGCAAAGCCTGCAATGCCGCACCCAAGAGCACCAAGCCGCCGCCAACGATCTCGGCATGGGCTTGTGATTCGCTGGGGCCGCCAGTGGTGGACAAGGGCGTCGCGCCCGCAGCTTGCGAATGCGATCTGTGAGCGGGCGTGGCATCGTCGACCTTGACGCCAAGGCCGCCGGCAATCAGCCCTGACTGCGACGAATGCCTGGGGGACGTCAATGGCACCAACTTGATGTCGTCGATGCCAATGACGTTGTCCTTGCAGACAATCAAGGCATAGTGAATGACGTTTTCCAGCTCGCGGATGTTCCCAGGCCAGCTGTAGCTGAGCAAGGCATCTTGTGCCTGCGGGGTCAGCTCAACGTCGCCGAGGTGCAAGCGGCTGCGGTACACCGAGATGAAATGTTGAGCCAAAGGAACGATGTCATCGACCCTCTCACGCAGCGGTGGCAAGCGCACACTGGCCACGCTCAAGCGGTAGTAGAGGTCTGCACGGAAGTGCTGCGCTTCGACTGCTCGCGCGAGGTCAATGTTGGTGGCGGCAACCAGGCGCACATCCAGCGGGATTGCTTTGCGGGCACCGAGCCGAACGACTTGACGCTCTTGCAAAACACGCAACAGCTTGACCTGCAAGGCCATGGGCAAATCGCCGATTTCATCCAGGAACAAGGTCCCGCCGTTGGCGGCTTCAAACCAGCCTGAGCGGGCTTGCGAGGCGCCGGTGAAGGCACCGGCCTCGTGGCCAAACAATTCCGCGTCAATCAAAGTCTCACTGAAGGCACCACAGTTGACGGCCACAAAGGGCCCTTTACGGCCGCTGGTGGCATGCACATGTCGAGCAATCAACTCCTTGCCAGTGCCAGTCTCACCGACCACCAGCACGGTCGCATCGCTGCGCGCGATGCGCTCCACATCGCTCAGCAAGGCCAGCGACTTGGGATCGTGAAAGACCAAGGCCTTCGCCCGGATGGACAAGGTCGCATGGGCGGAGTCAGGCAGTGTCAGCAGTTTGTCCATGGGGGCGTCATCGAATGAAGGCAATCAATCAAGCGAGATCCCATCGCGGATGAATACGAATGCATGGGCTTCGACCTGGCCTACGTTGCGCCAGATCAGCTCGTTGGTGGTTTGATACTGCAAGGCCTCTCGCGCTTTGACGACATGGGCCACATCGTCAACTTCGGCCAGCAATGCCCCGCATGACACCGCCAGGTTGATGCGTCGAGGAGAGTAAGAGACGGGCTGTCTCAGCAAGGCGCCAGGCCCAAGTCGCAACTCGTAAAAATCGTCGCGGCTGCGGCCATTGGCTTGCAGCAGAGAACGCATTTCGGCCTCGCCGCGCTGCAAGCTTTCGTGGCTTTCTGCATCAGGCGAAAGCAGCAAGACTTGCGCTGCCACTGAGGCCTCCAGGAACCACGACACCGACACGCCCAAGGCTTGCCCGATTTGCCACAGTGTCTTGATGCTCGGGACGCTCTTGCCTTGCTCTACCTGCCCCAGCATGGCCCGGGAGACACCGCTTTGGCGAGAAAGCGCCTCGAGCGACAGCCGGTGCTGCTTGCGCAAGCGGTGCAGGTTGCGCCCGACGATCGAGCCCACGTCCTCATTGACCGTGGGCCGAATCGGCTCAACGAACGTCGTCACAGACGAGCCCTTTGGCGGCGGCTGAATCCACTCGGTCCCGATGGAACGGCGGCGTGTGTGGTGTTCCCAAGCAGTGGTCAATGTGCTCATGCTCCGATGCCCCCCAGAGGTCAACGACCTCCATGCAAGGGCACGACAGTAGTGAGTCCGCCCTGAACAACTCGTAAGCCATTGATCTGCAATGTGATTTCGGCTGAAGTGTGGTGCGATATTTGCAAGGAAACAAATACCGGCCCCGCGCTTTCTTGCAAACTCTGCAGCCATGAAGCCCCACACCCGCACCGCCCAGACCGCAGAGATGTTCCGTCCTCGCCTGGACGAGCAACTCAACATGAAGCACCCGCTGATTCGTTTGGCTGGGCTGATGGACTGGGGTTTGGTCGAGCATCACTTCGCGGGGCACTTCACTTCATGCCGTGGTCGGCCCGCTTTGCCGCCTCGGCTGGTGGCCGGCCTGCTGTACCTGCAACACGCCAACGACGCGTCCGACGAGATGGTGGTCAACACCTGGCTGGAGAACCCGTACTGGCA
>CANCFV010000010.1 GCA_947377275.1 Burkholderiales bacterium
ACACAACATCCGCCTGCTGCTGAGCCTGTTGAGGCTTTTTGTTGCCCATTTGCTGGCCATGACGCTGGCTTGGCCGGGGCAATCTGACGGTGACCACGGTTGCCAGGTCGAACTGGCCGCAGCTTGAGTCAATTGTTCAGGGCGGACTATTTAACTACCATTCGGAAATGCTCACGCACTTAATATTCGGTATATCCATTATCGAAAACATTGTTTGCGTCAATGTCGCGTTATTTTTGAGGGGGAACAACACAGATGGGCCCAAGGGCCGAGCCGCCCTTAAAGTGTCTAGATAGATGGGAAAATGCTTGTGCCTACCCCTTTAATGTGAACGCTGGCATGGCCTTGTCGCTCCATTTGCAACGCACTGACGGGCAGCACCGTGCCCAAGACCAGGCCCTACAGGCCGATGAGACCGGTCAGGATCCAGTAGTCGGTGCGGTCACGGTTCAAATACAGGTATCGCACCGGTAGGTGATGCCTTTGAACCTGATGCGCTTGAACAGCACCTTCAAGATGGGTTTTCGCTCCCAGCTGTAAGGCATCAACGTCATGGGTTTGGCACGGGCCTTGATGTCCTCCAGGCGCTGGTTTTCTGCGTCGCTGCGGTTGCAGAAATACGCGCCAATGAAAGACTCGTCTGGACCTTCTGGCGGCAAGGGCAACGCGTACTCAAAGATGTACTTGATCAAACTGGTGTGCACCAGTGCTTGGCGTTTGACCTTGGGGTAAAACTGGCTGCTGAGAAAGCGCTGGTCATCGCCATAGTTGACGAGCTTGCCCGTTTTCAAACCCGTTTCGATGAGGCTGGCCATCAGGGCTTTGGCGCCACCGCGCACGCCACACATGCCACCCATCACAGGAGAGATGTGCATGGGGTGATCACGGATCAAGTGAACCTCTCGGTCACTGGCCAGCCATTCGTCCACCGCGGCCTTTTCACGACGCGTCAGGATGGAATCCGCGTCGCGAAACAACACGGCATCGGCACCAGGGTGCGCGGCAGCTTGAAAGCGCCACAACATCCCTTCCACGCCCTCGCTGCGCTCTGCTTGCAAGACCACGGTGGTGTCGGTCAGACCAAGTGTGCTCAACACGTCGAAGTTGACGCGATCGCAATACACCCGCACATGCCAGCCAGGGAACAAGCGCTGGGCCGCCTCGACGTTCTTGACAAACCCTTCTCGGTAGGCAGGGTTCGCGCCGAAGAGGGCAAATGAAATGAGGTTCAAGCCAGAACGCGTCACACGTCGATGTTCGCAGCCCGCAGCGCGTTCGATTCAATGAACTCACGACGCGGTTCCACCTCATCACCCATCAGCATCGTGAAGACCTTGTCCGCTTCGATGGCGTCTTCGATCTGCACGCGCAACAAGCGGCGCACGGCGGGGTCCATCGTGGTTTCCCACAGCTGCTCGGGGTTCATTTCGCCCAAGCCCTTGTAGCGCTGGCGGCCCACGGTGTTCTCGGCTTGGCCAATCAACCAGGCCATGGCGGCACGGAAGTCAACCACCTTTTGCTCTTTGGCCTTCTCGCCTTCACCGCGGCGCACCAGCGCTTCGGCGGTCAGCAGGCGATTGAAGGTGGTGCCGGCCTTGCTCAGGGCTTCGTAGTCAGCGCCGTGCACGAAGTCGGCATTGATGATGCTGTACTTGGTGTTGCCGTGGAAGATGCGGCTGATGCGCAAAATGTGTTTGTCGGTGCGCGCGTCGAACTCGGCGGTGACTTCGGCGTTGACCAACGCGGCCTTGAGTGCAGCAGCCGAAGCTTCGGCATCGGGCAGGCTGTCGAGCGTGAGGACCAGACCGTTGGCAATCGCGCGCAAGGCTTCGATGTCCATCCAGTTGCCCAGGCGTTCGACCACGCTGTTGGCCGTCACGTAAGCACGGGCCAGGTCGGCCAACGCGTCGCCCGAAATGGCAGGCTTGCCTTCACCGGGTTCGACCACGGCACCATCGAGCGCCACCTTCATCAGGTAATCGTCCAGCGCGTGGGCGTCCTTGAGGTACTGCTCTTGCTTGCCATGCTTGACCTTGTACAGCGGTGGCTGGGCGATGTAGATGTGGCCGCGCTCGACGATCTCCGGCATCTGGCGGAAGAAGAAGGTCAGCAGCAAGGTCCGGATGTGCGCGCCGTCCACGTCGGCGTCGGTCATGATGATGATGCGGTGGTAGCGCAGCTTGTCCGGGTTGAAGTCGTCGGTGCCCGCGCCGCGGCCAATGCCGGTGCCCAGGGCCGTGATCAGCGTGAGGATTTCGTTGCTGGTCAGCAGCTTTTCGTAGCGAGCCTTTTCAACGTTCAGGATCTTGCCGCGCAAGGGCAAGATCGCCTGGAACTTACGGTCGCGGCCCTGCTTGGCAGAGCCACCGGCGGAGTCACCCTCCACGATGTAGATCTCGCACAGGGCGGGGTCTTTTTCCTGGCAGTCGGCCAGCTTGCCGGGCAGGCCCAGGCCATCGAGCACACCCTTGCGACGCGTCATGTCACGGGCCTTGCGGGCCGCTTCACGGGCACGGGCGGCCTCCACGATCTTGCCGCAGATGATCTTGGCGTCGATCGGATTCTCAAGCAGGAAGTCGGTCAGCAAGCGGCCCACGATGTCTTCCACCGGGGCGCGCACTTCGCTGGAGACCAGCTTGTCCTTGGTCTGGCTGGAGAACTTGGGCTCGGGTACCTTGACGGACACCACGCAGGCCAGGCCTTCGCGCATGTCGTCGCCAGCCACTTCAACCTTGGCTTTTTTGGCCAGCTCGTTGTCTTCGATGTACTTGTTGATGACGCGGGTCATCGCGGCGCGCAGGCCGGTCAGGTGGGTGCCGCCGTCACGCTGGGGGATGTTGTTGGTGAAGCAGAGCACGTTCTCGTTGTAGCTCTCGTTCCACTGCATGGCCACTTCCACGCCGACGTTAGTGCCGTGCTCCGACATCTTGTCGCCTTGGGCATGGAAGATGTTGGGGTTCAGGGTCGTTTTGCCCTTGTTGATGAACTCCACAAAACCCTTGACGCCACCGGCGTAGGCGAAGTTGTCTTCCTTGTTGTTGCGCTCGTCGACCAGGCGGATCTTCACGCCATTGTTCAAGAACGAGAGCTCGCGCAGGCGTTTTGCCAGGATCTCGTAGTGGTACTCGTTGTTCTCTTTGAAGATTTCAACGTCGGGCAAAAAGTGCACTTCGGTGCCACGCTTGTCGGTGTCACCCGTGATGCGCATGGGGCTGGTCTCCACGCCATCACGCAGCTCGATCACGCGGTCTTGCGGCACGCCTTGCTTGAACTCGATGAAGTGGGCCTTGCCATCGCGGCGCACCGTCAGGCGCAGCCACTTGCTCAAGCCGTTCACGCAGCTCACGCCCACGCCATGCAGGCCGCCCGAGACCTTGTAGCTGTTTTGGTTGAACTTGCCGCCGGCATGCAGCTCGGTCAGGGCAATTTCAGCCGCACTGCGCTTGGGCTCGTGCTTGTCGTCCATCTTCACGCCTGTGGGAATGCCACGGCCGTTGTCGGTCACCGAAATCGAGTTGTCGGTGTGGATGGTGACGACGATGTCGTCGCAATGGCCAGCCAAGGCTTCGTCGATCGAGTTGTCGACCACTTCGAACACGAGGTGGTGCAGACCGGTGCCGTCTGAGGTGTCACCGATGTACATGCCCGGGCGCTTGCGCACCGCTTCCAGACCTTCGAGGATCTGGATGCTGCCTTCGCCATAGCCTGCCGAAATTTGAGCCTCGGTTTGCGGCACGACGGGTGCGTTCTGCGGTTCGGGCTGTTGATCGGGGGAGGTGGCTTCGGTCATGGGTACAGAGCGCTAGGTGAGTGTGGGACCAGCGTGGAAGGGCCCAAAAATGGAAAAGGGTCCCAGCATGTGACCATGCGGGACCCCCATTCTAGCCCCTGTGACAAGGGGGCATTTTTGACCGTTCAGGTCAGATCCGCATGGGCATGACCACGTACTTGAACCCCTCGTACTCGGGGTTGGTGATCAAGGCCGAGCTGTTGGCGTCCTGCAGCGACACGGTCACCATGTCCTGGCTCATGTTGGCCAGCACGTCCATCAGGTAGCCCACGTTGAAGCCGATCTCGAAGCTGTCGCCGCCGTAGTCGATTTCAAGTTCTTCCTTGGCCTCTTCTTGCTCGGCGTTGCTCGAGGCAATGCCCAGCACGCCAGGGGCGAAGTTCATGCGCACGCCCTTGAACTTTTCGCTGGTCAAAATCGCCGCGCGCTGCAGCGAGGCCAGCAAGGTGGTGCGGCCCAGGGTGATGTGGTTTTTGTGGTTCTTGGGGATGACGCGGTTGTAGTCGGGGAACTTGCCCTCGACCAGCTTGGTCACGAACTCCAGGCCACCGAAGGTGAACTTGGCTTGGTTGCCGGCAAAACGCATCTCGATGAGCTGTTCAGCCTCGTCTTTGCCCTTGCCATCGTCCTTGAGCAGACGTTGCAGCTCCAGCACCGTCTTGCGCGGCAGGATGACTTCCTGCTTGGGCATGTCGACATCCAGCGTGGCCTGCGAGAACGCCAGGCGGTGGCCGTCGGTGGCCACCAGGGTCAGGCTGTTGCCTTCGGCCACGAACAAGATGCCGTTGAGGTAGTAGCGGATGTCGTGCACCGCCATGGCGAAGTGCACCTGGCTGATCAGCATCTTCAGCGTCTTTTGCGGGATGCTGAACGCGGGGCCGAAGTCGGCCGCCTCTTGCACCAACGGGAAGTCTTCAGCCGGCAGTGTTTGCAGCGTGAAGCGGCTCTTGCCACCTTGCAGCGTCAGCTTGTTCTGGTTGGCCGTGAGCGACACGGTTTGGTCAGACGGCAGGCTTTTGAGGATGTCGCCCAGCTTTTTGGCGCCAACGGTGATGGCGTAGTCGCCTTCGTCACCGTCGAGTTGTGCTTGGGTGCGGATCTGGATTTCCAGGTCGCTGGTGATGAGTTCGAGTTGAGCGCCACGCTTGCGCAGCAGCACGTTGGCCAAGATCGGCAAGGTGTGGCGGCGTTCCACGATGCCGCCAACAGATTGCAAGGCCGCGAGGACTTTTTCTTGGGCTGCTTTCAACACAATCATCTTAGTCTTTCAAATTAGTCGTTGTAGTAGAGGACGACTTTTTCTGTGAACAACGCTATTTTGTCCTGATCCATCAAGGATTTAGCCCCGGGACAAGCCTGTGGATGCTACCCGCCTTCGCGATGGGGACAACAGACAACAACTTCAGAAAACGCGCCTGCCCTGTGGACAACCGGGTGCTTGTTCCGTTTTTGTCCACAGCTTTGTTGGCTTGACGGCGCACCCTCGATTCTGGCAGGGGTTCTGGCAGCCTGAAAAAGGCCATTGCACGGCCCAGATCAAGGCCTGCCGCCTGGGGACAAGTCTGTTCATGGAAAAAGGACAAATGCCTGTTTGTCCACAGGGAGAGCCTTTGCGCCGAAGTTGTTGTATGGCATGCCGCAAGCACACAAGGGTGCTGTCCACAGGCTTTTCATTCGCTCATGTGCTTGATCTCATGGCAAAAAATGGCGTTGTCCACAGAACAAGGCCCCCTCTACTACGACTACCAATCAAATAAAAGAAGAATAGGAATGTGGGTGCATCACCCTTTGAGCGTTTGCTCCAGCACGTGCAACTGCTGGTTCAGCTCGGTGTCTTTGCCACGCTCGCCCATCACCTTGCGCACGGCGTGCAGCACGGTGGTGTGGTCGCGGCCACCGAACAGCTCGCCGATTTCAGGCAGGCTCTTTTGCGTCAGCTCTTTGGCCAGGTACATGGCGATCTGGCGGGGGCGGGCGATCGAAGCCGGGCGCTTCTTGCTGTACATGTCAGCGACCTTGATCTTGTAGAAATCGGCCACCGTTTTCTGGATGTTTTCGACGCTGATCTGGCGGTTCTGGATGCTCAGCAAGTCTTTGAGCGCTTCGCGGGCCAGCGTGATGGTGATTTCTTTGTGGCTGAACCTGGCAAAGGCCAGCACCTTGCGCAGCGCGCCTTCGAGTTCACGCACGTTGGCGCGCACGTTCTTGGCCACGAAAAAAGCCACGTCTTCGGGCATCTCGATGGCCTCCAAGGCGGCCTTTTTGATCAAGATGGCCACGCGCATTTCCAGCTCGGGGGGCTCAATCGCCACCGTCAGGCCCGCGTCAAAGCGCGAAGTCAGGCGTTCATCGATGTTGGCCAGACCCTTGGGGTAGGTGTCTGACGTCATGATGATGTGGGCCTTTTTCGCCAGCAGCGCTTCGAAAGCGTTGAAGAACTCTTCCTGGGTGCGGTCTTTCCCGGCGAAGAATTGCACGTCGTCGATCAGCAGCAAATCGAGCGAGTGGTATTTGGCCTTGAGCTCGTCAAAGGTCTTGCGCTGGTAGTTCTTGACCACGTCCGAGATGAACTGCTCGGCGTGCAGGTACAAGATCCGGGCATCGGGCTTGTCGGCCAGCAGGGCGTTGCCCACGGCGTTCATCAAGTGGGTTTTGCCCAGGCCCACGCCGCCGTAGATGAACAATGGGTTGTACATCTGGCCAGGCGCGCCGGCCACGTGCAGCGCCGCGGTGCGGGCCATCTGGTTGGCACGGCCGGGCACGAGGTTGTCGAAAGTGAGCGCGGTATTCAGGCCCATGACCTGAGGTTGCCCACGTTGCGTGCGCAGCCCTTCGTGGGCCTGTGGGTAAGTGCCCGCGGCTGGGCCGGGGCTGCTGTGGCTGCCATGGCCTTGGTAAGGGCTGGGGCCGGCCGGGTGCATGGCCGGTGTCTCTGAGCCGGGCTGGCCGTGGGCCTGTGCGTTGGCTGGCAGGGCGCGACTGGGCATGGCCATGCCGGGGCGCAAGGGGGCACCCATGGGGGCGGCCACGCGAGGCGCCAGGCTGAGCTCCATGCGGATGGGGCCGCTTTGCTGCTCGCCCAGGATGGCTTCGAGGCGGCCGCTGTACTGCGTGCGGATCCAGTCGAGCTTGAAACGGTTGTCCACGCGCACGCTGACCACGGTGGTGTCGCCTTGCTGGATCACTTCGGCCGCGGCCAGGGGGCGGATCCAGGTGTTGAACTGTTGCTCGGGCAGCTCGGTGGCCAGCTGCTCACAGGTGCGCTGCCAGAGGGTGCTGGGCTCGTTCAATGGGCTGGGGCTGGCGGTCAAATCGGCGGCACTCATGTTGTGGACAAGTCCTTCCTTGGGAGGCGAATTCTAAGCGTCATCCACTGGTTTTCAGGCAGGTTATCCACAGATTTTTACCCAGGGGTTCTGGGCCCGGGGGCAGAGCTTGGCGCGGGCTTGGCGACCCACAAAACGCAAAGGGCATTGACCAGCGCGATAAAAGCTGTTGTAATTGCGGGTTCCTCCGGTTGGCTGCGGTTTTTTGCAGCACGCTGGTTGGCCCCTGGTGGCAATAGCATCGCCAGGGAGACATCACAAGATTGACAAGATTGAGGCTTCTTTGCTTTCGGGCAAGCCTCATGAAGGACCATCATGAAACGTACTTACCAGCCTTCCAAGACCCGCCGCGCCCGCACCCATGGTTTCCTGGTGCGCATGAAGACCAAGGGTGGCCGCAGGGTCATCAACGCCCGTCGCGCCAAGGGCCGCCAACGTCTGGCCGTCTGATCACGCTTCACAGCGTGGTCGGTGGGGTTTGGCATTGACCAAACCCACTGCCCGTCTTGTGCCTGTGATGGCCGGCCACTTTGGCCAAGCACAGGTTCAAGACACGAACAAGGCCGGGACCATCCCGGCTTTGTTTTGACTTGATTTCCCCGGATACACCGTGCGCCCACAGAGCCTGAAAGCAGCTGATTTTCAGAGGGCTTTGGGCTTGCGTCCGCTCGCGCGCACGGCGCACTTCGTGCTGCACAGCCTGCCGCGCGTGACCCAGACCGCACCTCTGCCCGTTTGCACCGATCCGGTCGCAGACGGCGCTGTTGCGCCTGTCTGTGTCGCTGCAGACACCGAGTTGTCAACAGACGACCAAGGCCTGTCCTTGCTGCCTGTGGATGACTTGCCTTGGCGCCTGGGCCTGGTCCTGCCCAAAAAGCAGGCCCGCCGTTCGGTGACCCGGTCTTTGATCCGCCACCAGGCGCGTGAATCGCTGCGCCGCCATGGCCCTGCAGTGCATGCCTTGGGCGTGCATGCGCCAGCCGTGGAAGGCTGGGTGCTGCGCTTGAGAGCGCCTTTCGATCGGCAACTATTCCCCAGCGCCGCCTCCAAGGCCCTGGGCGCCGCCGTGCGCCGGGAGCTCGACGAGCTCTGGGGGCGTTTGCTCAAAGGTAAGGCATGATGCGCGCGGTACGGCTGTGGCTGTGTGCGCTGCTGACAATGGCCTCTCAGGCCATCAACGCGGTGCTGATGACCACGGTGCGTGCTTACCGTTTGCTGCTCAGTCCTTGGTTGGGTTCGGCTTGCCGGTTCACGCCCACCTGCTCTCAATATGCTTTGCAGGCGCTCGGTGACCATGGCCCAGCCACTGGCTCTTACCTGGCTGCGCGGCGTTTGCTGCGTTGCCATCCGGGTTGCCCAGGTGGCCCGGACCCGGTGCCCACGTCGGCACCGCGCTTGTTCTCTCGTTTTTGCAACCCCTCGTCGGATTCACCTCGCTCATGAATGATCTGCGTCGCACCCTGCTGTGGTCGGTGTTTGCCGTCTCGCTGCTGATGTTGTGGGATGGCTGGCTGCGTCACACCGGTCAACCTTCTTTGTTCACCCCAGCAGCCACGGCCCCGGCCAGCGCAGCGGCTTCGGCGGCGGGTGGCACCTCGGTGCCCCAGGCCAGCGCGGCCTTGGGTGGTGCGGCGCCTGCCCCCGTGGCGGCGGCGGGCAGTGCGCCGGCTGCGGCCAAGGGCGAGCTGATCACCGTGCGCAGCGACGTGCTGGCACTGACCTTTGACACCTTGGGTGGCTCGGTCGTGAAGGCCGAATTGCTCAAGCACCGCGACCAAGACGACACCAGCAAGAACATGCTGGTGCTCAACCAAACGCCGTCGCACATCTACCTGGCCCAATCGGGTCTGGTGGGTCAAGTGGCTGGCGATGCCGGTTTGCCCACGCACAAAACCCTGTTCGTGCCCGCCGCTGGCGAGCGCACGCTGGCCGATGGCGCCGAGCAAGTTGTGTTCAAGCTCGAATCGCTGCCCGTGGGCGGCGTCAAGTTGGTCAAGACCTTCACGCTCAAGCGCGGTGATTACGCGATCGACGTCAAGCAAGAGGTGGTCAACGCTTCTGCCGCGGCGATCAAGCCGCAGTTGTACGTGCAGATCGAGCGCGACGGCACTCCACCGGCCGCACCGAGTGGCCCCGCTTTCATGGGCGGCCCTCAGGCGTACACGGGCATGGCCATTTACTCGGCCAAGGGCAAGTACCAGAAGATCGACTTCAAGCACATCGAAGAGAACAAGGCCGAGTTCGAGAAGGCCGACAACAACGGTTGGGTGGCGATGGTGCAGCACCATTTCGCCACCGCCTGGTTGCAAAACGACGCCGTGAACCGCGAGTTTTTCGTGCAGAAGGTCGACACGAACCTCTACGCCACGGGCATGTTGTTCCCCCTCGGTGAAGTGGCCGCCGGCCAGACCAAGGTGCTGGACACCAAGCTGTTCGTGGGTCCACAAGACGAATCTCGCCTGAGTGAGCTGGCCCCTGGCCTGGAGCTGGTCAAGGACTACGGCTGGACCACCATCATGGCCAAGCCTTTGTATTGGTTGCTCAAGCACCTGCACGGTTTGATCGGCAACTGGGGTTGGGCGATTGTGGCCTTGGTGGTGCTGCTCAAGGCGGCCTTTTACTGGCTGAACGCCAGCGCCTACCGCTCGATGGCCAAGATGAAGGCCTTGAACCCACGCATCCAGACGATGCGCGAGAATCTCAAGGACGATCCGCAGAAGATGCAGCAGGAGATGCTGAAGATCTACCGCGAAGAGAAGGTCAACCCGATTGGCGGCTGCCTGCCCATCTTGATCCAGATCCCGGTGTTCATTGCCCTGTACTCGGTGCTGTCGTCGTCGGTTGAAATCCGCAACGCACCCTGGATTGGCTGGATCACCGACCTGTCGGTCAAGGACCCGTTCTTTGTGCTGCCGGCCCTGATGACGGCTTCGACGATGTTGCAAACCTGGCTGAACCCCACGCCACCGGACCCCATCCAGGCCAAGATGATGTGGATCATGCCGCTGCTGTTCAGCGTGATGTTCTTCTTCTTCCCGGCCGGCCTGGTGCTGTATTGGTTCACCAATAACGTGTTGTCGATCGCACAGCAGTGGATGATCAACAAACAGTTGGGTGTGAAGAACTGAACAAGCGATGGACCGGGTACCCACCCGGTTGCGCCGACAAAAAAGCCGCCTGGCAGCATGCCACGGCGGCTTTTTTCATGGAGAGGCGGGCGTTTTGAAGTGAACGCACCGGTGCCCGCGGCACAGCGCCGCTCACCAAGCAGGCGTCACTGGGCGCTTTGGCGGCGCAGCAAGATGCCTGAGGCCCAGGCGGCAGCAGCGCCCAGCATCCAGGGGGATGCAGCGCCAGAAGTGTCGGCGCCCAGCATCAAGTAGGTGTTGATCAGGTCCAGCATGGTTGTTCTCCGGTGAATCACGATGCACGCATGTTGCATTGCAACAATGATGCCACGGTGTTTACCCGAGTGAGCCGTTTGGCTCAGAAGACTTTTTTGATCCAATCACGCCAAAGGGGGGCGTGCATGCGCCAAGTTGGTGTCGGCAGACTCAGGGTTTGCCCCAAATGAGGTCTGGTCGATCAGGGCCTGTTGCTTGGCTTTCATCGCCTTCCAGTGCCAAGGCAGCGTCAATTGGCCCAGGTAGCGGTGCACGGGGTAATGGTGTTCGTTGAACAGACCCATTTGTGCGGGGCCGCTCTGGCCGGGCTTGTAGACGAAGGTGCCAAACAAGTGGTCCCACAGCAGGAAGATGCTGTAGTTTTTGGCCTCTTCGAGCTTGTTCGAGTGGTGCCAGCGGTGGATTTCGTTGGTGCCGATCAGGTAGTTGAGCGGGCCGAATTTGAAGTCCACGTTCATGTGGGTGATGGTGGCCAGCACGCTGCCGATCACGCCGCTCATGATGAAGGCCTCTTGGCTGATGCCGGTCTGGAAGGTCACAAACACCGGCACGATGCGGCGCCAGACCAAATCGAGTGGGTGGGCGCGGCTGGCGTTGAGCACGCTCAGGCGGTGGGCGCAGTGGTGCACGCTGTGCAGGCGCCAGAAGAATTCGATCTCGTGGCCCATGCGGTGGGTCACGTAGAACATGAAGTCAAAGGTGAGGTAGGCCACCACGACCTGGCCCCACAAGGGCAGGTTGCCGGCCGCCCAACTGGCGGGCAAGACGCCGTACTGGAACAGCAGGCCCGAGCCGGTCAGGGCGATCAGCGCGTGGATCAGGAAGTTTTGGATGCCCGTGATGCCGACCAGCGCGGCGTTGTGCAGCACGTCGGTGGTGACTTCGCCTTGCTCGAACTGGTTGGGTTTGTAGGGCCAGACGTACTGCATCAGCACGCACACCCCGTAGTAGGGGAACAGGAAGTGGCTGGCGATGGCGCCAGGGTCAAAGCCGAAATGCAGCACCGTGCCGACCCCGAAGGCGACCGAGCCGAACAGAAAACCCCAACTGGCAAGCAACTTCAACATGAATGGACCCCGTGATACGCCGCAGGATACGGACCGGGCGCGCCGGCGTCATCGGGGTTTGCGCCGGTTCTCCCGCAGGTGAGGGTGTCCCGGAGGACAATGGCGCTTTCTTGACCTCGCTGTGTGGTGGGATGAGCGTGAAAGTGGCAGAGCATGTCTTGGGGTGATCGCAATGCGCCCATCGTGGCGGTGGCCACGGCCACGGGCCGGGGCGCGGTGGGCATCGTGCGGGTGTCGGGCAAAGGCCTGATGCCCTTGGCGCGGGCGCTGTGTGGCCGCGACCTTCAGCCACGCCTGGCCACCTACGGCCCCTTCAAAGACGCCCAGGGCGAGGCCCTCGACCAGGGCTTGGCGCTGTACTTCCCCGGGCCACACAGCTTCACGGGCGAAGACGTGCTGGAGCTGCAAGGCCACGGCGGCCCGGTGGTGATGCAGCTGCTGCTGGCCCGCTGCCTGGCGGCGGCCCAAGAGGTTGACCCGGTCACGGGCCGCCCGGTGCTGGCGGGCTTGCGCCTGGCCGAGCCGGGCGAGTTCACCCAGCGTGCCTTTTTGAACGACAAGATCGACCTGGCCCAGGCCGAGGCCATTGCCGACCTGATCGACGCGAGCACCGAGGCCGCGGCCCGGTCGGCCACGCGCTCGCTGGGCGGGGTGTTTTCGAAGCTGATCGAAACGCTGCGCGACCAGTTGATCAACCTGCGCATGCTGGTGGAAGCCACGCTCGACTTCCCGGAAGAAGAGATCGACTTTCTGGAAAAAGCCAATGCCCGCGGCAAGCTCGATGCGCTGGCCGACACGCTGGATGGCGTGCTGTCGCAGGCGCGCCAGGGCGCTTTGCTGCGCGAAGGCCTGCAGGTGGTGTTGGCTGGTCAGCCCAATGCGGGCAAGAGCTCGCTGCTCAATGCGTTGGCGGGGGCCGAGCTGGCCATCGTCACGCCGATTGCTGGCACCACGCGCGACAAGGTCAGCGAGACCATCCAGATCGAGGGCGTGCCCTTGCACGTGATCGACACGGCCGGTTTGCGTGCCGACCAAGACGCGTCTGACGAGGTCGAGCGCATTGGCATGGCGCGCAGCTGGGAGGCCATTGCGCAGGCCGACGCCGTGCTGTTTTTGCACGACCTCACGCGCTTGAATGAGGCCGCCTACGCCGAGTTGGACGCGGCCATTGCGCTGCGCTTGCCGGAGGGCGTGCCGGTGGTGCACGTGTTCAACAAGGCCGATGCCGGTGCTTTGCGGCCCGAGGTGGCCGCCGCCGCGCAGCCGACGGGGCCGCAGCTGGCCTTGTCTGCCAAAACCGGCGAAGGCTTGCAGGCGCTGCGCCACACCTTGCTTGAGATCGCTGGTTGGCAGGCTGCGCCCGAGGGCGTGTTCATCGCCCGCCAACGCCATGTGCAGGCCTTGCGAGAAGCCCGTGAGCACCTGCAGGGCGCGCAAGCGCACGCCGCTTTGAGCGATGGCGCCCTGGACCTGCTGGCCGAAGAGCTGCGCCTGGCGCACAACGCGCTGGGCCGCATCACTGGGGCGTTCTCGGCCGACGATTTGTTGGGTGAAATCTTCACGCGTTTTTGCATCGGCAAGTGAAGGCGTGACAAATTCACGATCTCGGTGGGAGAGGGGTGAATCCATCGCCCTGTCAGCTGCGTAAAGTAGGCGAGCAGACCGGTTCCGCCTTTTGTGTTTCGTCACCAGGGACGTGGTCAATCGGCTAAATTGACGGCTGCGTCGCCAGCACGTGCCGGCATGCATGCGAACCGAGGCCCAGATGACCACCGACGAGTTGATTCAGGCTGTACTCACCTTGCAGGCGGAAGACGCCTTCAGGCCGCGTTTGGATGCCCAGCAGTGGCGCACCTTTTGCCAGTACCTCACGCGTCACGAGGTTCGCTCGGGTGACCTGCTGGTCAAGCAGGGTGATCATGATCGCGCGGTGTATTTCTTGGGACAAGGCTCTTTGCAGGTCTACGTCAGTGGCGCGGCGCCGGGCGCGGCCCGCATTGCCATCTTGCGCCCCGGCGCCGTGTGTGGCGAGCCTGGCTTGTTCAGCGACGGTTTGCGCATGGCCAACGTCGAGGCCATGACGGCGTGTGTGGTCTATGCTTTGCGCCTGCCTCGTTTCGAAGAATTGGCGGCCCGGGTGCCGTCCGTGGCGGTTGAGGTGGTGCGAGCGGCCGGCGCGGTGATGGCGCAGCGCATGCGCGCCAACCTCACCCGCCAGATCCCTTCGGCGTGACGCCGAGGCCGGGTCCTCAACACAAAAATCAGTGGAGTTGCCAAGAGATGTCTGCCAACCTTGGATTGCGTCGACCGACCATTTTGGTGGCCGACGATTCGCCCCAGAACATCGAGCTGTTGTCGCGCGTGCTGGGGCAGGACCACCGCATCAAGGTGGCCACCTCGGGCGACAAGGCGCTCAAGATCGTTTACTCAGACGAGCCGCCCGACCTGATCTTGCTTGACATCATGATGCCCGACCTCAGCGGGCACGAGGTGTGCCGGCGCATCAAGGCCAACCCCGACCGGCGCCGCATCCCCGTGATTTTCGTGACGGCGCTGGGCACCATCGAAGACGAAAGCCTGGGCCTGAGCCTGGGTGCGGTCGACTACATCACCAAGCCCATCAGCCCACCGCTGGTGCAGGCCCGCGTGCGCACGCATCTGGCGCTGTACGACCAGTCGCGCGAGCTTGAACGCATGGTGGCGCAGCGCACCAGTGAGTTGGTGGCCACGCGCCAGCAGTTGATTCGCCGCCTGGGCCGTGCGGCCGAGTTCAAGGACAACGAGACGGGCAACCACGTGGTTCGCATGAGCCACATCGCTCGCTTGGTCGCTCTGCAAGCGGGGTTGGGCCCCGAGGCGGTGCAGTTGATTTTCCAGACGGCGGCCATGCATGATGTGGGCAAGATCGGCGTGCCAGACCATGTGTTGCTCAAGCCCGGCCCTTTGACGCCGGACGAGCGCCGACTGGTGCTACTGCACCCGCAGATTGGCGCCGACATCATCGGCAAGCACGACAACGAGTTGCTGGCCACGGCCCGCACCATCGCCCTGACGCACCATGAGCGTTGGGACGGCACGGGCTATCCGCAAGGGCTCAAAGGCGAGCAGATCCCGCTGGTTGGGCGCATTGTGGCCATTGCCGATGTGTTCGACGCCTTGATGAACCGGCGGCCCTACAAGGAGGCGATGAACGCATCGCAAGCCTTGAGCACGATGGCGCAAGAGCGTGGGCTGGCGTTCGACCCGGCCTTGCTGGAGGCCTTCTTCCAGCAGCAGTTCGAGATCCTGCGGGTGATGGACCTGTACGCCGACGCGCGTGGCACCGTGGCCGACGTGGCGGCCTGAGCCACCCTCACGGGGGCATGCCCGTGGCGTGTCAGCTTGATGCGCCAGGCTCGGCGCTGAGTGCGCTCAATGCACTCAAGGCTTGCGCCGCGGCTTCGAAGTCATACACCGACAAGGCTTGCTTGAGGTCGTTCACGCCTGGGTTGTGACGCAGGCTGGGCCAGTCGCGCAAGAGGTCTTGCAGCAACTCGCGCGCATGGGCGTCGTCGTCGGCCACGAGGGTCTGGATGCGTTGCAGCTGTGTGCGCAGGCCTTCGTCGCTCAAGGCCTGGTGTTGGCGCTCGGCCAGTGCCGCCGACGGTCTGTTGAGGCGCTCGATGTCGGCCAGCACGGCTTGGAGGGCACTGAGCGTGAGCGAGCGTTCGCCATGGATGCGGGCTTTGCGCTGCGCGGCGGGCTCGGCGGGGTTGTGCACGTGCAGGGCCACTTCGAGTTGGGTCACGGCCTCCAGCAAGGGTGTGGCGCCGATGTTGCCTGCCAGCCCTTTGAGGGTGTGTGCCAGGGCCAGCGCGGGCTCGCCATCGCCACCGCAGGCGTCGAACTCGGCACCGAAATCACATTGGGTTTTGGCAAAGCCTTTGAGCAGGCGCTGGTACAGCGCCATGTTGCCCATGCAGCGGCTCAGGCCGTCGGCCGTGTCGATGCTGCCCACGGTGTGCTGGTTCATGGCAGCAGCAGCCTGCGCGGAGTCCGGGCCGGCGTTGCCTGAGGCGCTGATCCAGCGGGCCATGATGGTGAACATCTGCCCCAGGTCCAAAGGCTTGGTGATGTGGTCGTTCATGCCGCATTGCATGACGCGTTCACGGTCGGCGGCCATGGCGCTGGCCGTCATGGCGATCACCGGCAGGTTCTGCCATTCGGGCCGCGCGCGGATGCGTGCGGTGGCGGTGTAGCCGTCCATCACGGGCATCTGGCAGTCCATCAGCACGCCGTCGAATGGCCCCAGTTGGTGGAGTTTGTCCAGGCACTCCTGTCCGTTGGTGGCGGTGACCACGGTCATGCCGGCGCGCTCCAGCAGGTCGCAGGCCAATTCTTGGTTGAGCGCTTGGTCTTCGACCAGCAACACGCGGGCACCGGCGAGTTGCCGTTGGGCTTGTTCCAGCACCCGGCTGGTTTTCCGCGGGCGGGGTGGTGCACTGACTTCGTGGCCTAGCACGCGTGAGAGGCTGTCGAGCAAGGTGGACGGCGTCACGGGCTTGTTGATCACCCCGGCCAGGCCGATGCCGTGGGCGGCTTTGAGCGCTTCTTCACGCGCAAATGCCGTCACCAGCAACACGCAGGGGCGGTGTTCTGGCGGCACCGACAGGGCTTGTCGTGCGAAGGCGATGCCGTCCATGCCCGGCATCTTCCAGTCGGTGAGCAGCACCTGGTGCGGGCGGCCCTCGTTGACGGCCTGTTGCAGGCGGGCCAGCGCGTGTTCGCCGCTTTCGGCCACGTCCACGTCCAGGCCCAAGCGGCGCGCCATGTCACCCAGCACCTCGCGCGCCGTCGCGTTGTCATCGACCAGCAGGACGCGTTTGCCTTGCAGTTCGGTGGCCAGCAAGGCGCGGCGTCCTTGAGGTTGGGCCTGCAGGCCGAACCGCGCCGTGAAGTGGAAGGTCGAGCCCTTGCCCGGTTGGCTGTTGACCCAGATGCGGCCGCCCATGAGGTCAACCAGTTGGCGTGAGATCGTCAGTCCCAAGCCGGTGCCGCCGTATTGGCGTGTGGTGGAGCTGTCGCCCTGCGTGAAGGGCATGAACAGGCGGTCGATGAGTTCGCTGTTCATGCCGATGCCGCTGTCGCGCACCCAGAAGTGCAGCACGACGTTGGCCGCGTCTTGGCGCTGCACTTCGCAGCCAATGAGGATCTCGCCTTGCTCGGTGAACTTGACGGCGTTGGTGCCCAGGTTGATGAGGACTTGGCCCAGGCGCATGGGGTCGCCGACCAGCGCCGTGGGGATGTCGGGTGGCGAGGTGAACAGCAGCTCCAGGCGCTTTTCTTCGGCGCGCATGCCCAGCACGTCGGACATGTGGCTGATCACACTTTCGAGCTGGAAATCGGTGTGTTCGAGTTCGAGCTTGCCCGATTCGATCTTGGAGACGTCCAGCACGTCGTTGAGGATTTGCAGCAAGTTGTTGGCCGAGCGGTGGGCCTTGTCGATGTAGTTGCGTGCCTTGTCGGGCAGCTCGTCGAGCAAGGCCAGGTGCGTCATGCCCATGATGGCGTTCATGGGCGTGCGGATCTCGTGCGACATGTTGGCCAGGAAACGGCTCTTGGCGACCGTGGCGGCCTCTGAAGCGGCTTGGGCATGGCGCAGGGCCGCCTCGGTTAGCTTGCGCGCGGTGATGTCCTGCACGATGGCGCAGAAGTGCTGGCGGCCGTCTTGTTCGAAGGGGATCAGCACCACTTCGGCGTCAAAGGCCTCGCCATCCAGCCGCGTGTGGCGCCATTCGATGGTGCCGGCTTGGTGCGTGCTGCGGATCTGTTCAAGCTGGGCTTGTGTTTCGGCCGAGACGAGACCTGTGGGCGACATGGGTGGGCGCGAGGGCATCAAGCCCATCAACTCGGTGCTGCTTTGCGCGCCAAACAGCTCGACGGCCCTTGGGTTGCACCGGATGATGCCGGTTTCATGCGTGTAGAAAATGAAGGCCACAGGCGCGTGGCGGAACACGGCCATCGACCGTGCCTCGACTTGCTTGCGCTCGGTGATGTCGGCCCAATAGCCGTTGTAGGTGAGGGTGCCGTTGGCATCTTGCGTGCACAGGCTTTCACAGCGGATCCAGCGCACGCCTTGACCTGAGGGCACCGGGAAGTCCACCGCCTTGCGCGGCGGCACCGAGGCATCGGGCGTGCCCATCAAGGCCCAAGCCAGGTGAGGCTGTTCCTGCAGGCTTTGCTCGCTCAGGCCCAGCAGTGGTTGAACGCCTTGCCCGATGAAGCTGAAGTAGCCGTCGGCGTACTCGGGCTGTCGGTAGCGGAAGACCGTCAATGGCAAGGCGTGCGCCATCTCTTGCAGCTCTTGCTGACGTTGTTGAACCGCTTGTCGCTTGCGCTGGCTTTGTGTGCCCAAGCCCAGCAAGCCCCAGCCACTGAGCATCACCACGCAGATGCCGCCGGTCCATGCGGCCACCAAGGCGCCTTCGCCACTGAGGGGCACCAGGGCCCAGGCTCGCAGGTTCATTTGCTCAATGGGTTTGGACACGGCCATGAACCTGCCGTCGTCGCGCTCTACCAGAGGCACCGTGCGATCTCCGAACTGCATGGTGCTCAGCCGCCATCCCAGGTCGTTGGGCAAGCGTGTGTAGATCTGGCGCTGGACGGCGTCAGAGGGCATGTCTTCGGCCATCAAAGGCGTTCGACCCAGCAATTGGCTGACGCGGTTGCCCAGCACGATCACGCCGTGCGCGTCTGTCACGAACAACTGTTGAACGGGGTCTTCAACCAGGTGGCTCAGGGTGGCCGAGTGGTACGAGGTGACGATCACCCCCAGCGGGGCTTGCGCCGTGCCAATGCGCGCAGAGAGCCGAAAGCCGGGCTGGCGGCTCAAGCGCCCAACGATGAATTCATTGCCTCTCCCGGTGTCGATGGCTTGGGTGAAGTAAGCGCGGTGCGAGGCGCCCTGGCCGATCAGGCTGGTGGCGTCGTGGACGTTTGCATCGGCCACGACCGTGCCCCAGCGGTCGATCAGGTAGAGGCCGTTGAGCAGGAAGTCTTGGGCCGCGTCAGCCAGGTTCGCGCTTTGTTGCTGCACGGCGGCTTGCCCTGACAGCGACATGCGGGCCTGCTCTGCAGGGAGTTTGTCGCTCAGCTCCTGGGTGGACGTGAGGTTCTGCAGGTAGCTGCCGATGCTGGCCTGACGGCTCAGTGCTTTGGGCACCGCGGCAAATTGTGCGAAGGTGACTTCGAGGTTGCTGTGCAGCGTGTTGAGCCGTTGTTCTGCGGTGCCGAGCGTGTCAAGGCGGTGTTGCGCCAAGGCCCGATCGGTGAGCCAGGCCCCTGTGCCCGCCACCATCACGGCCCAGCCCAAGGCCATCAGCCAGATGCGCTGGTTCAGCTTCTGGGATTGCCGCATGAGGGTGTCGTCCGTACCCGGTGGCACGCTGTGGGGGGCGGTGTGGTCGGCGGACGAGGCGTCCATGCGGTGGGTCTCCATTGACGCGATGCGCCAATGGACTGCCGGCGCTCAGCTGGAGTTCCAGTGTGCCCGCAGTTGCTGAGGCGAGCCAGTGGGGCTTTGCCGCAGGCCGTGCATTTTTCAGCCTTTGAGCAACAGCCCTTCGGCCCGCGCCAAGGCCTGAGGCCGCCCAGACAAAACCAGCGTGTCACCGACTTCCAGCACCAGACCAAGGTCGGGCAGTAGCACCTGGCCTTGCGCGCGTCGAACCGACACCACCGCCACCTGCACATCGCGCTGGTCCAATGCCGCATCCAGCGTCTGCCCGACGCACACGGCGTTGGCGTTGAGCGTGACCGACAGCAAGCGTTGCAGTTCGCGTTCATCGACGCTGTCGTCATCGGCGCCGTGGAAATAGCCGCGCATCAGGCCATAGCGCGCCATCCGTTGCTCTTGCACCAGGCGGAACACGCGGCGCATCGGCACGCCCACCAGCGCCAGGGCTTGTGAGGCCAGCATCAGCGAGCCTTCGATGGCCTCGGGCACGATGACCGTGGCGCCGGCACCTTGCAGCTCGTCCAGGCTGGCGTCGTCGATGGTGCGCACGACCACGGGCACCTGCGGCGCGTGCTCATGCACCAGGCGCAAGATCTTCTTGGCCGACGGTGTGTTGGGGTAGGTCACCACCACGGCCGAGGCGCGCGACAGGCCCGCGGCCACCAGGCTTTGCAGGCGCGAGGCATCGCCAAACACCACGCTCTGGCCAGCGGCGGCGGCCTGGCGCACGCGGTCGGGGTCGAGGTCGAGTGCCATGTAGGGGATGTGCTCTTGCTCGAGCAAACGCGCCAGGTTCTGGCCGCTGCGCCCGTAGCCACAGATCAGCACGTGCTTGTCGGTGTTGATGGACTTGGTCGCGATCTGGGTCATGGCCAGCGACTGCATCAGCCAATCGGTCGAAGACACCCGCATCACGATGCGGTTGCTGTAGACGATGATCAGTGGTGTGGCCAGCATCGACAGCACCATGGCCGCCAGCAGCGGGCTTTGCACGTGGTGCGGGATGAGCTGGTTGTCGGTGGCCAGGTTGAGCAGCACAAAGCCGAATTCACCGGCTTGCGCCAGGTACAGGCCGGTGCGCAAGGCCACCCCGGTGGGGGCACCAAACAGCTTGGCCAAGGTGGTGACCAGGCCCAGCTTGAACAGCACGGGCAGGGTGCCCAGCAAAAGCACCAGCGCCCATTGGTCGACCAGCGAATGCCAGTCCAGCTTCATGCCGATGGTGATGAAAAACAGCCCAAGCAGCACGTCGTGGAAGGGGCGGATGTCGGTCTCCACCTGGTGCTTGTATTCGGTCTCGGCAATCAGCATGCCGGCTATGAAGGCCCCCAGGGCCAGTGACAGGCCTGCGTGCTCGGTCAGCCAGGCCAGGCCCAGCGTGACCAACAGCAGGTTGAGCATGAACAGCTCTTCGCTCTTGCGTCGAGCCACCAGGTCGAGCCACCAGTGCATCACCTTTTGGCCGCCCGCCAGCAGCACGATCAGCAAGCCGGCCGCTTTCAAGCCGGCCAAGGCCAGCGTGCGGGTCAGCTCGCTGGCGCTGTCGCCCAGCGCCGGTATCAGCACCAGCAAAGGCACCACAGCCAAGTCCTGGAACAGCAAGATGCCCATGACGCGGCGCCCGTGCTCGCTTTCAAGCTCCAGCCGCTCGGCCATCATCTTGACCACGATGGCGGTTGAGCTCATGGCCAGCGCACCACCCAAGGCCACGGCGCTTTGCCAGTTCAAGCCCCAGCCCAGCAGGCCGCCTTGGTGCCCCATCCAGGCCAAGGTCGCGCCCAGTGCCACATGGCCAGCCAAGGTGGCCAGCATGGTCAGCCCGACCTGACTCAAGCCCAGCCCAAACACCAGCGACCGCATGCTCTTGAGCTTGGGCAGGTTGAACTCCAGCCCGATCACGAACATCAAAAAGACCACGCCAAACTCGGCCAGGTACTGCACGCCGGCCGAGTCCTTGGCCAGCGCCAAGGCATTGGGTCCGATCACCACGCCCACGACCAAGTAGCCCAGCATGGGCGGCAGTTTCATCAGGCGGCACAGCACCACGCCAATCACGGCGGCAAACAGGTATAGCAGTGTCAGGTCAAGCGTGGTGGCCATGTTGTCCCTAGAATCGCTTGATCCTACCCGGGCTCGCGGCCCTTGCTGCCAAGACCGCGCCCCCTTGTTGACTTCTTTGCATCCATGTCCATTCCTTCACTCACCCAAGACGCCATCGTGGCCCTGGCCCAGCAGGCGCTGCAGATCGAGGCCCAGGCCTTGCTCGAGATGCGCGAACGCCTGTCTGGCCCGGCCGGCGAAGCCTTTGCCCGCGCGGTTCAAACCGTGCTGGCCTGCAAGGGCCGCCTGGTGGTGATGGGCATGGGCAAGAGCGGCCACGTGGGCCGCAAGATGGTGGCCACCTTGGCGTCGACCGGCACCCCGGCCATGTTCGTGCACCCCGCCGAGGCCCACCATGGTGACCTGGGCATGGTGCAGCCCGGTGATGTGGTGCTGGCCATTTCCAACTCGGGCGAGAGCGAAGAGCTCACCGCCTTGCTGCCCGTGCTCAAGCGCCAAGGCGTGGTCTTGCTGGCCATGACGGGCAAGCCCGCGTCGTCATTGGCCCGCCATGCCGACATCGTGCTCGACAGCGCCGTCTCGCTCGAAGCCTGTCCCTTGAACCTGGCGCCCACCGCCAGCACCACCGCACAAATGGCCTTGGGCGATGCGCTGGCCGTGGTGCTGCTCGATGCCCGCGGCTTCAAGGCCGAAGACTTTGCCCGCTCACACCCCGGTGGCTCGCTGGGCCGCAAGCTGCTCACGCACCTGCGCGATGTGATGCGCGCCGGCGAGGCCGTGCCCCGTGTGCTGCTGGACGCGCCCTTTGGCGACGTGATGCGCGAGATGAGCGCCAAGGGCCTGGGCGCGGCAGCCGTGGTTGACGCCCAGGGCCATTTGCAGGGCGTGTTCACCGATGGCGATTTGCGCCGCAAGATCGAAGCGGGCATCGACCTGCGCAGCACCACTGCACTCGAGCTGATGAGCCCCAAACCCCGCACCATCCGCGACGACGTGCTGGCCGCCGAGGCCGTGTCCCTCATGGAAGCCCATCGCATCAACACCTTGCTGGTGGTCGACGCTGCTGGGCAACTGGTGGGTGCGGTCAGCACCAACGACCTGATGCGCGCGAAGGTGATTTGATGCGAGCCTTGACCCCCACCCTGCAATTCGCGCCCGAGCGCCGAGCCCAGGCGCAAGGCGTCCGCGCCGTCATCTTTGACGTCGATGGTGTCTTGACCGATGGCACCTTGTTCATCAGCGAAGCCGGCGAAACCATCAAGGCCTTCCATGCCCTCGATGGACACGGCATCAAGCTGCTCGCCCAGGCCGGCATCACGCCCATCGTGATCACGGGCCGTGACTCGCCCGCGGTGCGCCGCCGCCTCAAAGACCTGGGCGTGCAACACGCCGCGTTTGGAGCGCACGACAAGCTGGCCGTGGCCGAGCCCTTGCTGGGCGAGCTGGGTTTGACCTGGGACCAAATGGCCGTGATGGGCGACGACTGGCCCGACTTGCCTTTGCTGTTGAGCGCCGCCTTTGCCGTGGCGCCGGCCAATGCGCACGCCGAGGTCAAAGCGGCAGCGCACCACGTCACCACCACCGTGGGCGGGCAGGGCGCCGCGCGCGAATGCTGTGACCTGATCCTGTGGGCCACCGGCTGTTATGAAGCCATGCTGCGCGGCCACTTGCAGACACTGGACACCACCGCCGACGGGGTGCGCCGGTGAGCGCCCGCCTGTGGCTGTGGGTCGAGCGGGCGCAGGCCACGCTGCCCTTGCTGGCCGTTGCCTCGCTGGCCGGCTTCAGCTGGTGGCTGGTGCAGTCGTCGCCCCACGACAGTGGGCCGTCCGCGCCACGCCGCGCCTCGTCGGCACCCGATTACGAACTGCACAGCGCCCGCGTGGTGCGCGTCGATCCGCAAGGCCGCCTGGAGGCCGTGCTCGACGGCCAGGTCATGCGCCATTACCCCGACACCGACCGCTTGCTGATCGACCAGGTGGTGCTGACCGCCCGTGACGCCCAAGGCCAAGGTCTGCGCGCCGTGGCCCGTGAAGGTGAGGCCGACCAGCGCGCCGAGGTGGTGACCTTGCGCGGTGGCGCGAAAGTGGTGGCCACACCGCCGCTGGTGGGGGACGCCGACACGGCCGTGGGCGGCAAGGGCCTGCGCGGTGGCCCGGTGCGTTTTGCGGGCGAAGGCCTGCGCATCGACACCCTGGGCCGCACCGTCACCTCTGAGCTGCCTGTGCGCATCACCCAGGACCACAGCCAGATCGATGCCCAGTCGCTGCGTTACACCGAGCAAACCGGCGTGACCGAGCTGGGTGGCCGCGTGCGTGGGCATTACCTGGCCGCTGGCAAGCCATGAAGGCCGCTGGCCTGGTCTTCATCACCGGGGCCTCCAGCGGCATTGGCCAGGCCTTGGCCGCGCGTTATGCGCAGGCCGGATGGCGACTGGCTTTGGTGGCCCGCCGCGTCGATGCCATGCGGCAGTGGGCCCAAGCCCAAGGTTGGCCGGCAGACCAATGGGCTGTTTACGAAGCCGACGTGCGCCTTGAGTCGCAGCTGCTGGCCGCGGCGCAAGCCTGCTTGAGCCAGCAAGGGCTGCCCGATGTGGTGGTGGCCAATGCCGGCATGAGCATCGGCATCGACCTCAGTTATACCGAAGACCTGGCCGTGCTGCGCGACCTGCTGGACACCCATGTGGTGGGCCTGGCCGCCACCTTCCAGCCCTTCATCGGGCCCATGAAGCAGCGCGGCAGTGGCACCTTGGTGGGCGTGGCCAGCGTGGCCTCCGTGCGAGGCTTGCCTGGCCATGCCGGTTACTGCGCGGCCAAGGGCGCTGTGGTGCAGATGTGCGAAACCCTCCGCGGCGAACTGCAAGCGCATGGCGTGAAGGTGGTGACGCTGGCTCCGGGCTACATCGACACACCCCTGACCCGCGAGAACGCTTACCCCATGCCCTTTTTGATGGCCCCCGAGGTGTTTGCCGACAAGGCCTTTGTGGCCATTGGGGCCGGGGTGCGCTGGCGTGTCATTCCGTGGCAAATGGGCGTGGTCGCCACCGTCATGCGCTTCATGCCGCGGTGGCTGTTCGACGCCGTGGTGGGCTCACAGCAGCACCGCAAGAAGCCCCGCCGCAGCGCGCCCTGAGCAGGGCCGCGTGGGCGGTGTGTGTCGTTGGGCTCAGTCGTGTCCGTGCCCATGGCCGTGACCACGGCCTTTGCCACGGTCACCGCGCTCACCTCGGCGGTCGTCGTCTCGGTCGCCGTGATCGTGATCGTGGCGATCGTCGCGGCCCCGGCTGGGTTCATCGCGCACGAAGTACACCGGTTGGCCGCAGGCGCGGTACACGCCGCAGTAGCGCTTCCAGTCCTTCGAGTGGCCTGGCGGCACGCGTAGGTAGATCGGGCGTTGTTCGTAGCGACCTTGCTCGATGATCACGGGCTGCGGGTAGATCACCTGGGGCGGTTGCTGGCCGATGTCGATCCGGCCATAAAAGCCGGGTTGCGACACGTTGACGCTCACGCCCACTTGGGTAGACGCGGCCTGTGCTGAGACGCCGACCAGGGCGACCATGGCCAGAAAGCCAGCGCGTGTGAGACGCAAGGTGCTGCGGTGTGGGAACTGCTTCATGTGGGTTCAGGGCGCTGCGTGGCGCCACCGTTTGTGGTGCCCCATTGTGGGCCGCTGCGTGGGGGCTGTGCCCTGAAGGGGTTACCAGATGTCTCAGTGCGCATGAAGCCGCGATGGGGCGCCCATGAAAAAAGGCGACGCCGTGGGGCATCGCCTTTTTTTCGAGATCCGGGGATGCGGGCCGTGGGGCCCGCTGTGGATCAGTAGCCGCCGCCGTAGCCGCCGCCGTTGCCACGGCCACCGCCGTAACCGCCGCCGCCGCCTTCACGACGACCGCCGCCGCCACCACCGTAGCCGCCACCGCCGCCGCCGCCTTCACGGCCACCGCCGTAACCGCCGCCGCCACCGCCGCCGCCTTCACGACGACCGCCGCCGAAGCCGCCACCACCACCGCCGCCACCGCCAGCACCGCCGCCGCCGTAGGGGCTGCGGAAGCCAGCAGGACGCTCTTCACGTGGGCGAGCTTCGTTCACGACCACAGCGCGACCGGCAACGGGCTGACCGTTCAGACCGTTGATCGCGGCTTGTGCTTCTGGGTCAGAGCCCATTTCGACGAAACCAAAGCCCTTGGAGCGACCGGTGTCGCGGTCCATCATGACCTTGGCGGAGCTCACGGCCCCAAATTGCGAGAAAGCATCTTGCAGATCCTGATCGCGCACGGTGTAGGCCAGATTGCCCACGTAAAGTTTGTTGCCCACGGAGAGCCCCTTTCAAAGTACAAAGTAACCATGTGGAGCTTCAACGCATCAGGACCCATTCCATCGACGGTGCCGCTTCCAGACACAGACCGAACCATTATGTGTGATCCAGCCACGTTCGGCCAGCATTTTCAACCCTTACATTCGCCGAGATGTCAACCATCTGCCTGTGGTGTTGCGACTTCCCCTCAAGAATCTCTAAGGGCAAGCCCCTATGATCAGTGCGCATATAGCCCCCCGCATCCAGCCTGCGCCACCCCCTGTTTGTTTCTCACATGCCCTTTCCAGCCACTTCGTCTGAATCCCTGGTGACCCAGCCTGCGTCTCGTTTCGATTGGTGGGGGGCTCTGGGCCGCGTGCTGTCGAGCATCGAGGCCGTGCGCGAGGGGCGTGCCATGTACATCTTGTTGGCGGCATTTGCGGGTGCCGGCTTGGCGCTGGCGTGTGCGCAGCGCTCTTCGGTGCGAGGTGAGACGGTGTGGGTCATCTTGCAAGGGGCCGGGGCTTTGTTCATTGCGTTTTATGGCTCCAATGCGGCCGGCCTGATCATGATGGACCGTGCCATGGGCCGGCCCGTGCGCGAGGTGCCACAGGCGGTGGAAGACGCCCTGCTCATGGGGCACCGGGTGTTGCTGACCCTGTTGACCATGGCGCTGATCGCGGCGGCGGGTGTGGCCGCGATGTGGGGCTTGTACGCGCTGTGCGCCTTTCCCCAATGGGGCCCTTGGTTGTTCATCTTGGTGGCGCCTGCCACCGTGCTGGTGGCGGGAGCGGCGTTGCTGGTTGGCGCTGCCGTGGTCGCACCCTTGACTGGGCCGGTGGTGTGGGCCGGGTTTGGCACGCGCCAGGCCGTGGCTGAAGTGCTGCGCTTGATCCGCACACGCTTGCTGCAGGCCGGCGTGCTGGTGGCCGGCCTGGGTGTGGCGACCGCCCTGACTGGCGCCGCTGCCAGCTTGATGGTGCTGATCGGCGGTCAGGTGATGGCTTTTGCCTCGGTGCTGGTGCTGGGTGTGGACGTGCAACCCCAGGTGCTGATGGCAGGCTTGTTTGGTTACGGGTTGCACGCCATCAACGCCGCGGGCATTCCCAAAGAGGCCTTGCCTTACATCTCGTCGGCCACCGTCGGCGGGGGCATGGTGTTTGCCTTGGCGTTGGTGTTGCCCACCTTGGTCTACCTGCGTGGGGTGTGCGAGGTTTACCTGGCTTTGTGTGCCGCTGACCGCCTGGCGGGCTCTGAGGTGCCAGGCCCATGAGCGAGCCCCAGCACGAGGGTGCTTGTCCCTGCGGCTTGCCTGCTGCCTACGGCGATTGCTGCGGCCGCTATCACGAGGGGCCTTTGGCCTTGTCGGCGCCCAGCCCAGAAGCCTTGATGCGCTCGCGTTACAGCGCCTTTGTGCTCGACCTGCGTCCCTACTTGTTGCAAACCTGGCATGCCAGCACCCGGCCTGATCTCATTGAGCCGCCAGAGCCGGGCCTGCATTGGTTGGGGCTCCAAGTCAAACGTGCCACCTTGATTTCGCCCGACCGCGGTGTGGTTGAGTTCGTCGCACGCAGCAAGCTGGGTGGCCGCGCGCACCGCCTGCACGAGGTCAGTGAGTTTGTTTGCGAGGCCGGGCGCTGGTACTACACCCAAGCGCAGGTTTGAGCCAGGCCAACAGGCGCAGGGTTTTGACCCCTCACCCGAGGGGTTTAACGCGCTACGGAAGGGCTTCCCCGGACGACAAAAAGGGGGAGACGGCCTAAGGTGCTGTCAATTCCATTGCGCCGCACCGAAGTACACCATGCTAGACAAGCTCAACGTCATCCAGATCATGATGGGGATCCTGGGGGCGTCCGCCGTGACGGTCACTGCGCTAGAGGGCCTGTTGATCGGCAAGCGCAGCTGTGGCGAGCCTTACGACTGGCGCGCGTTCTGGACCACCATCCGCATCAACCTTTGGCGAGCGGCCGTTGAGGCCCTGCCGATGGGCTTGGTTTTGGGGGCGGCTTTGCCCTTTGGTGCCTGGATGTACGAGCACCGCGTCACCACCATCCCGATGAACACCTGGTGGGGTTGGGTGGCCATGTTCCTCACCACCGAGTTTTTCTACTACTGGCTGCACCGCGCCGGGCACCGCGTTCGCTGGTACTGGGCGTCGCACGCCATCCACCACTCGGGCAACCAGTACAACCTGGCAGCGGCCTTCCGCCAGTCGATCACCGGCAAGGTGTCGGGCGGCTTTGTTTTCTTCGCGCCGCAGTGCCTGTTGGGCTTTTCGCCCGATGCGGTGTTGATCTCTTACGGGCTCAACCTGGTCTACCAGTTCTGGATCCACACCGACCTGATCGACAAGATGGGTTGGATGGAGGGGGTGTTCAACACGCCTTCGGCCCATCGGGTGCACCACGCCGCCAATGTCGAATACCTCGACTGCAATTACGGCGGCACGATCATGCTGTTTGACCGCTTGTTTGGCACCTACGTGGCCGAGAAGGACGGGGCCCCCATCCGTTACGGCTTGGTCAAGCAGGTCACAAGCTACAGCGCCATTCGCATCTGCCTGATGGAGTGGATGGCCATTGGCAAAGACGTTTGGCGCGATGTGCGCACGGGCCGTGTGCAAGACATCCCCGGCCACTTGTTTGGACCGCCCGGCTGGGCGCCCAACGGGCAAGGGCTGACGACCGAGCAACTGCGGGCACGGATGCAGGCCGCGACGGGTTCGGCCACGGGGGTGCCACCGCAGGCTTGGCTGGAAGGCCCTGCGCCTGAGGCGTCGGGCAAGGCGGCCACGGCCTGACTTTGCGGCGCGCCCTCAGGCCTTGGGGGCCGTGAGCGCTTCCAGCTCACCCAGCCACACCATCGCTTGTTCGCGGCTGTCGCCACACATGCTGGCTGACGCTTGCAGTGAGCCGCACACCGCCGGCCGCTCGGGCAGACCAAACAGCATGCATCGCAAAGCCTCGTCGAGGTGAGGGCAGGGCATGCCGGCGGGTTTGCCGTGCGGCAGGCCGGGCATGGGCGATGAAATGGAAGGCGCCGTGCAGCAGGCGGCGCAATGTGGGCGACAGTTCATGGGGCTCCGCACAAGGGAGCCCCATTGTCGCCGCTGGTTGGCGCGTGGCTTGGTGCCGCGCCCGGAGGCTGAGCCTCTGTTGTGACTTCGATGACAGCTTCTGCGGAGAGTCTATGACGGCCCCGGCTGACCCACCATCCCTAGTTTGTCAGCCCTCGTTTGAGGTGATTTGGCGCGCCAGCGGTCGGGGCTTGGCCCCAAGAGCGCCCCCAGGCCGGGGTGATCTCAGTACAATGGAAGGTTGCACAAAAATGTGGCAGATGCGAGCCGGCCGTTGGGGCCGCTTGGCCTGCCCGCACCAGTCGCCCCGCAGGCGCGGCATGGCGCAGAAAGGCGCATCCCCATGTTTTACCCCAAAGAATTTGACGTGATCGTGGTCGGTGGCGGCCACGCCGGAACCGAAGCTGCGCTGGCCGCTGCCCGCATGGGGTGCGCGACCCTGCTGTTGACGCACAACATCGAGACGCTGGGGCAGATGAGCTGCAACCCTTCGATCGGTGGCATCGGCAAGGGGCACTTGGTCAAAGAGGTTGACGCCATGGGTGGCGCCATGGCCGCGGCCACCGACGAAGGCGGCATCCAGTTCCGCATCCTCAACTCGAGCAAGGGTCCGGCCGTGCGTGCCACGCGCGCGCAGGCCGACCGCATTTTGTACAAAGCGGCCATCCGCAAGCGCCTGGAGAACCAACCCAACCTGTGGCTGTTCCAGCAGGCGGTGGACGACCTGATGGTCGAGGGCGATGGCGACGGCGCCCGTGTGGTCGGCGCCATCACGCAGGTGGGCATCCGCTTCAAGGCCCGCACGGTGGTGCTGACCGCAGGCACCTTCCTGGATGGCAAGATCCACGTCGGTCTGCAAAACCACAGCGCTGGCCGGGCAGGGGACCCACCCTCGGTGGCGCTGTCGGCGCGCTTGAAAGAGCTGAAGCTGCCGCAAGGGCGACTGAAGACCGGCACGCCGCCGCGCATCGACGGCCGCAGCATCGACTTCAGCCAACTGGCCGAGCAACCGGGCGATGGCATGGACGGCGTCTCACCCGTGCCGGTGTTCAGCTTCTTGGGCTCGGCGTCACAGCACCCGGCGCAAATGCCGTGCTGGATCACGCACACCAACCAGCAGACGCACGACATCATCCGCTCGGGGTTCGATCGCAGCCCCATGTTCACCGGCATCATCGAAGGCGTGGGCCCGCGTTACTGCCCCAGCATCGAAGACAAGATCAACCGCTTTGCTGACAAGGACTCGCACCAGATCTTCCTGGAGCCCGAAGGCCTGACCACCAACGAGTTCTACCCCAACGGCATCAGCACCTCGCTGCCGTTCGACATCCAGCTGGCGGCGCTGCGGTCCATGCCCGGTTTGCAAGACGCCTATGTGATGCGGCCCGGCTATGCCATCGAGTACGACTACTTTGACCCACGCGAGCTGACATCGTCTTTCGAGACCAAGGCCATTGGCGGCCTGTTCTTTGCCGGCCAGATCAATGGCACCACGGGCTACGAAGAGGCGGCCGCACAAGGTTTGTTCGCGGGACTGAACGCCGCCCTGCAAGCGCAAGGCCGTGGCCCCTGGATGCCGCGTCGCGACCAGGCTTACCTGGGCGTGCTGGTGGACGACCTGATCACCAAGGGCGTGACCGAGCCGTACCGCATGTTCACCAGCCGCGCCGAGTTCCGCCTGCAGTTGCGTGAAGACAATGCCGACATGCGTTTGACCGAAACTGGCCGCGAGCTGGGCTTGGTGGACGATGTGCGTTGGGATGCCTTCAACCGCAAGCGCGACGCTGTTTCACGTGAAACAGAGCGCCTGAAGATGCGCTGGGTGCGCCCCGTGACGCTGCCTGCCGCCGATGCCGAGCGGCTGGTGGGCAAGGCCCTGGAGCGTGAATACAACCTGGCCGACCTGTTGCGCCGCCCCGGTGTGGACTTCGACAAGGTGGGTGAGGTGGACGCCATCGCCACCCGCCGCCAGGCCGAGATCCATGCCGAGGTTGGCAAAACCGCGTCTACCGAGGGTGTTGTTTCACGTGAAACAATGGTCAGCCGGTCGCGTTTGCAGGCCGAATTGGGGGAGGCCTTGGCCGATGCGGTGATCGAGCAAATCGAGATCAGCATCAAGTACGCTGGGTACATTGACAAGCAAAATGACGAAGTCGAGCGTGCGGCGCACTTTGAAAACCTGCGCTTGCCAGAGGAGTTGGACTACCTGCAGGTGTCGGCCCTGAGCTTTGAGGCTCGCCAAAAATTGAGCAAACACCGACCCGAAACCCTGGGGCAGGCCTCGCGCATATCGGGCATCACGCCGGCGGCGATCTCGCTGTTGCTGATCCACCTTAAGAAGGGCCGCTTCAAGGGCTTTGCCCAGGTCGAGGCCAGTGAGGTCAATGCCGCCGGAGCCTGATCGGCGCACGGTCTGGGGCGTCTCGCGCCGTGCATCGGCGGCTCGATCTGAGTGAGGCCCGCGGGGGCAGGGCAGCCCACGTGTGGCGGCCCTGAGTCCCCGATTCATCACAACAACAGGCGGTGCCCAGAGGCGCCCCAAGACAGGAACACCATGGCGTTTCAACCCAAAGCAGGCGGTGCGCGTCACGGCCAGGGCGCAAAGCCCAAGCCAAAATCTGGCACGCAGGCTGCACCCAAAACCGCGCCCAGGCCGCCACAGGCCAAGGTCGTGCCGTGGACCCTCGAGCAATGGCAGGTCGCCTTGCCCGATGCGCTGGCCGCACTGGGCTTGGTCGTGAGTGCGACCCAGCAACAGCAGTTGGCCGACTACATGGTGTTGCTGGCGCATTGGAACAGCACATTCAACCTCACCGCTTTGCGCGACCCGCGCGACATGCTGAGCCACCACCTCATGGACTGCCTGACGGTGCTTGCGCCTTTGCGCGCCCACCTGGACGGGGCAGGGCTTGCGGCTCGCACAGTGCCGCCCAAGGTGCTGGACGTGGGCAGTGGTGGTGGGCTGCCCGGGGTGGTGTTGGCCATTTGCTGTCCGGCCATCCAGGTGACCTGTGTGGACACGGTGGGCAAGAAGGCGGCCTTCATCCGCCAGGTGGCGGCTGAACTCAAGCTGCCCAACCTGCGCGCCGAGCATGCCCGGGTCGAGCAACTCAAGGGCCAGTTCGATGTGATCACCTCGCGCGCTTTTGCGTCGCTGCAAGATTTCGTGACCCTGACCGGCGCACTCTTGCCGGCCGGCGGCGTGTGGATGGCCATGAAGGGCAAGCAGCCTGACGACGAGGTGTCGGTTTTGCCACACGACGTGTCGGTGTTTCACGTGGAACAATTGACGGTGCCGGGCCTGGATGCCCAGCGTTGCCTGGTGTGGATGCGTCCTGTGGATGCCGACCATCGCCCTGTTTGACAAGGACCTCCCGCATGCAGCCATCTGCTCTTTTTCGGCGCCCAGTTCAATCTGCACTGCGCCCTGTTGCCATCGCTTGCTGCTGGTTGATGGGCGCGGCAGCCTGGATCGGCCAGGCTCAGGCGGCCGAACCGCTGTTCGCTCCCGTGCCGCCAACGCCCCCAGTGGTGCAGCAACCGGCGCCGGTGCAGGCGCCCGGTGCTTTGTCTGAGCAAGCGCGCCAGCGCCTGTCTGAACAAGCACCTGCGTCGCGCGCGAAGGCCATCTCGGGCCGTGTGTCCAACGAGCCTGCGCCTGCGAACAAAGTGCCTGTGGCGCAGCCGGTCACGTCGACCGCGCGACAAGTGCCCCCGAATCACCTCGAACCCTTGTGGGGCAACGATGCGTTGCCAGCGGGCCCGATGCCCGGCAACAAGCCGTTGGCGGCTCGCAAAGCCGAACAGCCTGCCGCAGCCAAAGTCACGCCCGTGGCCGATGCCCAGCCCGTCAAGGCCGACAAGGCCGACAAGGCGGTGACGCAGTCGGCGCCCCCAAAGCGAACGGTTGCGGCGTCTGACCGCCACGCAGAGCGTCGTCGTGCCGCCAAGGCCGATCGCCAGCCTCTGAAGGTGGCGAAGGCCACGCCCGCGGGCAAGACTGCTGTCAAGGCACGCGCCCACGACAAGGTGGGCACGGCCAAGTTGGCCGCCACCCATGAGGTGATGAAGCGCGGCAGCGCCGGCAAGGGGGTGAGCACAGGCAAGGGCAAGGTCGTCGCACGTGGCAGCAAGGCTCGTGCGTCCGCCCGCGTGGCGGTCGATCCCACCGCCCGTCGCACGAAACACGCGGCCGTCAACAAGCCCAAGGTCTCGGCCAATTCAACGGCCTCATCCCGCAAAGACCGGGCGGTTGCTCACCCCGTCAGCGCAAAAACCTCAGCCAAAGCGGCCGGCAAGGCCCCGGCCAAAACAGCCACGTCCCATGCCCATGTCGACAAGGCCAAGTCGACCCGGGCCAAGCCGAAGGCGGCTGCACCCCACGCGCCACACGCACCTGCCAAGCGCGCGGCTTGATGCCCTTGCCTCGGGGATAATGGCCACATGCCACACATTTTCTGCATCGCGAACCAAAAGGGTGGGGTGGGCAAAACCACCACCACCGTGAACCTGGCCGCCGGCCTGGCCCAACTGGGGCAGCGCGTGCTGATCGTGGACCTGGACCCCCAAGGCAACGCCACCATGGGTTCTGGTGTGGACAAACGCACCATGGCGCACAGCGTCTATGACGTGCTTCTCGAAGACGCGACCATCGCCGAGGCGCGCTCGCGCAGCCCCAAGGGCGGCTACGACGTGCTGGGCGCCAACCGCGAATTGGCCGGTGCCGAAATCGAACTCGTCACCCTGGAGCGGCGCGACCGCCGCCTGAAAACCGCCCTCGAGTTGGCTGCCAACGATTACGACTTCGTCCTGATCGACTGCCCGCCCTCACTGAGCCTGCTCACCCTCAATGGGCTGACCTGCGCGCACGGCGTGATCGTGCCCATGCAGTGCGAGTACTTCGCCCTCGAAGGGTTGACCGACCTGGTCAACACCGTCAAGCAGGTGCACGCCAACCTCAACCGCGAGCTGCAGCTCATTGGTTTGTTGCGCGTGATGTTCGACCCGCGCATCACCTTGCAGCAGCAGGTGAGCGAGCAGCTCAAGGGCCACTTTGGCGACAAGGTGTTCGACACGGTCATTCCGCGCAACGTGCGCCTGGCCGAGGCGCCCAGCTATGGCGTGCCAGGCGTGGTGTTCGACGCCAGCTCCAAAGGCGCCCAGGCCTTTGTGGCCTTCGCACAAGAGCTGGTCACCCGCGTGAACCAGGGCCTCAAGCCCGCAGCCTGATTGCGCGTTTTCGGGGCCGTCCCTGAATCGGGTGACAATCACGCCCTATGGCGACCAAAAAACCAAAAGGCCTGGGGCTGGGCCTGGAGGCCCTGCTGGGCCCCAAAGTCAGCGACACCCCTCTGAACGCACCCGAAGGCGCACCGACCACGCTGCGCCTGGACCTGCTGCAGGCTGGCAAATACCAGCCTCGCACGCGCATGGACGAAGGCTCGCTCTACGAGCTGGCCGAGAGCATCAAGGCCCAGGGCATCATGCAGCCCATCTTGGTCCGCCCCATCGGGCAGGGCCGCTACGAGATCATTGCCGGTGAGCGCCGCTCGCGTGCCGCCAAGTTGGCTGGCCTGCACGAGGTGCCCGTGCTGGTCAAGGACGTGCCCGACGAGGCCGCCGCCGCCATGGCGCTGATCGAGAACATCCAGCGCGAAGACCTCAACCCGCTGGAAGAAGCCCAGGGCTTGCAGCGCCTGACCCAGGAATTCGGACTCACCCACGAGCAGGCCGCCCAGGCCGTGGGGCGCTCGCGCAGCGCCGCCTCCAACTTGCTGCGCCTGCTGAATTTGGCCGAGCCCGTGCAAGGCATGCTCATGGCCGGTGACATTGACATGGGCCACGCCCGTGCCTTGCTGCCTTTGGACAAGGCCGTGCAGATCACCTCTGCCCACGAGATCGTGGCCAAGAAGCTCAATGTGCGCGAGGCCGAAAAGCTGGTCGCCAAGGCCCAGGGGGCAGGGCGCCAGACGCCCCTGCTGCGCGCCCCGCAAGACAAGACGCGCGACGTGGTTCGCCTCGAAGAAGAGCTGTCTGACCTGCTCACCGCCCAGGTCGACATCCGCATCAAGCGCAAGAACCTGCGCGGCATCCAAGGCGAGGTCACCATCCAGTTCGGCGGCCTCGACGAGCTCAATGGCCTGATCGACAAGCTGCGCGCCGGCACGGCCCCGCAGTAAGCCCGCGCCTGCCGAGCCATGGGTGGTTTCGCCTCTAACGTGTCTAACGGCCCCAACGCCACCAAAGCCCTCAGATGGCCTTTGCCGGCCTTGTTGACCTGGGTGGCGGCATGGGCCTTGGCCATGGGCTTGCGCAGCGTACAGGCCCCTTTGTGGGCCTCTCTGGGCCTGCCGGTGGTGCTGGGCGCGCTGGTGACCTGGCTGCCTGGGGTGGCCGACACGGCCTGGCGCCGCGTGTTCGTGGCCGCGGGCTTTCCGCTCAGCCTGATTGCGCTGGGGCAGGGTGCGGCCTTGCCTGGCTGGGTCTGGCTGGCGCCGCTGGCTTTGCTGCTGCTGGCCTACCCGGTGCATGCCTGGCGCGACGCTCCGGTTTTCCCAACGCCGAAGGGGGCTTTGCGCGAGCTGGCCACGCGTCTGCCCCTGCCGTCCGCAGCCCAGGTGCTGGACGCCGGTTGCGGCATGGGTGATGGCCTGATCGCCCTGCGCGAGGCCTACCCTCAAGCCGAGCTGCAAGGCATTGAGTGGAGCCGTTTGTGGCGCGTGGTGGCCGCCTTGCGCTGCCCCTGGGCCCGTGTGCAGCGGGGCGACATGTGGGCGCCCAGCTGGTCGCCCTACGCGCTGGTTTATGTGTTCCAGCGGCCCGAGTCCATGGCCCGTGCCTGGGACAAGGCGCAGCGTGAGATGCGCCCTGGCACCTGGCTGGTCAGTCTGGAATTCGCGGTGTGCGACGAGCACGGCCAGCCGCGTCCAGCGCATGACCAGCTCATGTTGCCGGGTGGACGCCCGATATGGGTGTACCGGGTAGGCAAGGGTCAAGCCGCCTGAGCCCTACACTCCTCGCACCTTCCGTGAAAGCTTTTATGTCGTCGACTGCGCCCGCCTCCGCCCCTTTCTCTCCCGATGAGTTTCGCGCCGCGTTGGGCCAGTTCGCCACCGGGGTGACCATCGTCACGGCGCTTGATGCGCAGGGCAAGCTGGTGGGCCTGACGGCCAACTCGTTCAACTCGGTGTCGCTGTCGCCACCTTTGGTGCTCTGGAGCCTGGGCCGGCACTCGTCGTCGATGGCGGGCTTTTTGTCGGCCACCTCGTACGCCGTCAACGTGCTGGCGGCCGATCAGCGCCAACTGGCCGAGCGCTTTGCCAGCAAAGGCATCGACCGCTTCGAGGGCGTGCGCTGGCGCGCGGGCCTGACGGGCGCGCCTTTGATTGAGGGCGCTGTGGCCACCTTCGAGTGCAGCCACCGCAGCCAGCACGACGAGGGCGACCACGTCATCTTCGTGGGCCAGGTCGAGCACTGCGGTCGCCGCCTGGGTGTGTCGCCGCTGGTCTTCCACGGCGGGCGCTTTTTCACCGATCTGGCCATGTGAGGCCCGACACGCTCCGCTCAGCCCTGTGAGGAGGCGCAGCGGTCGAGCAACTTGAGCAAACGGGCCACGTCCAAGGGCTTGGTCAGGTAGTCCACAAAGCCCCGGTCCCGCGCTTCGCGGATCTGGTCGGGCATCACGTCGGCCGACAAGGCCACCCTCGGGATGCCCGCCGTGCTGGGCTGGTGGTTCAGCGTGTCTGACACGTCCAGGCCGCTCATGTCGCCCAGGTGCATGTCCAGCAGCAGCAGGTCGGGCGGGCTGGACAAGGCCATGGCAATGGCCTCCTGGCCGCAGCGGGCGACCTCCATGTGCCATTGCGGGCGCATGCGCATCACCTGTCGCACAAGCTCGACGTTGACCATGTTGTCTTCGGCGTACAGCACGGTGAGGTGCTGCCGGGTGCCATCGTCGAAGCACCCAAAGGCAGACCGGGTGCTCTCTGGGCCGTTGGTGCTTTCTTCTGGCGTTTGGGCAAGCGGCAGCCACACCCGAAAGCTCGTGCCCACGCAGGGTGAGCTGCTGACTTCGATGCGGCCTTGCATCAGGTCGACCAGGCGCTTGACGATCACCAGCCCGATCCCTGTACCCTCGACCGAGGTGCGCTCGGCCCCCAGCCGGTTGAAGGGCTCGAACAGGTGGTCGAGCTGGGTCTGGCTCATGCCTTTGCCCGTGTCGGTGACCGTGAACACCACGCTGTGCTGCACGGCCATGGCCTCGATCATCACCCGCCCGCCGCTTTTGTTGTATTTGATCGCGTTGGTCAGCAGGTTGACCAGCACCTGGCGCAGGCGAACCTGGTCAGCGCGCGTGTACAGATCCGGTGGGGGCAGCACATGGCTGAGCTGCAGCTGTGCGGCGGCGGCCTGGTGCCCGATCAAGGCCACGGCCTCGTCCACCACAGGGCCGACGGGCAGGGCTTCAATGCACATGGGCAAGCTGCCCGCTTCGATCCGAGACAAATCAAGGACATCGGTCAGCATGGCCAGCAAATGGGCGCCGGCCTGCTCGATGTGGTTGACCTTTTGGCGCTGGCTGTCGTTCAGTGGGAAGCGTGGGTCAACGCGTAGCAACTGGGCAAAGCCCAGCATGGCGTTGAGCGGCGTGCGCAGCTCGTGGCTCATGCGCGAGAGGAACTCGGTCTTGGCCTTGCTGGCGCGTTCGGCCGTGCGCGCCGAGCTCATGGCCTCTTGCATGCGCATGCGCTCGCTGATGTCTTCGATCACGGCGATCAATTGCAAGGGCTTGTGGGCGTCGTCGCGCAGCAAAACCACGTTGAGCACCGCCCACACGGTGGCGCCGTCGGGGCGCAGGTAGCGCTTTTCCAGGGCGTAGCGGTCCTGGCGGCCTTCGAGCAGCGCCTCCACCTGGGCCTGGTCGGTGGTGATGTCTTCTGGGTGGGTGATGTCGTGAGCGTGCAGCCCGATCAGGCTCTCGCGGCTGCGCCCGGTGATGTCAGCAAAGCGTTGGTTGACTTCGGTGAAGCGACCGTGGAGCGAGAGGCGGGCCATGCCCACGCCCACGGCTTCAAAGATGGCGCGGTACGAGCGATCGTGGGTGTCGCTGAGCGCGGCAAAAGGGTGCAAGGTCGTGCCGTGTGTCGGGCTGGGCATGAGCATGGCAGGCAGGCAAAGACACCACCGTTGAGTGCCCATTTGGGGCACCACCTCCACTGCATCCACCGGGGGGTGGTGCACCCCAGCTGACAAATGTCAATGTCTCACATTTGGCGGGCGGCGCACAGAGGGGCAGGGGCTGCGCAAACCCGGCCTTGTGGGCGATGGACTCAAGCGTGCAAAGCCGCATGTTGGGCTGTGGAGGGCGCCGCAGGGGCGCCGACAGTGCTGGGTTGCGCTTGCGCTTGGCCCGTGTCCGCGCGGATCACGGTGCAGTTGCGGCCACTGGCCTTGGCCAGGTAGAGCGCGCGGTCGGCGCGGTCGATGCACACGTCCAAGGGCTCGTTGTCGTCGTAGGGCGTCAAACCCGCCGAGAACGTGGCTTTGACTTCGGGCAGGCCCATCACCAGGCAGGTTTCGTTCAGCAGCGTGCGGGCGCGCTCCAGGCCCATGTTGGCCAGTTCGGGCGAGGTGTCGTTGAGCAGCACCAGGAATTCTTCGCCACCCCAGCGGGCCAGCACGTCGGTGTCGCGCAAGGCGCGTTGCACGGCGGCGGCAAAGCCGCGCAGCACCTCGTCGCCCACGCCATGGCCGTGGGTGTCGTTGATGCGTTTGAAGTGGTCGATGTCGAGCAGGGCCAGGCAGAAGCGGTGGTGGCCGGTGCGGTCCAGGCGCTTGCGGTGCTGGCCCAGCACTTCGATCATGTGACGGCGGTTGAGCAGGCCGGTGAGGTCGTCGCGCGTGGCCAGGATCTGGATGCGCACCAGCGCGTTGGCCAGCTCGTCTTTCTGGGCCTGAAGGCGCGAGCGCAGGCTGCTCAATTGGGCGGCCAGCGAAGAGATGGTGGGCACGATGGCCGCGGTCAGCGCGAAGTGCGCGAACTCCAGCTTGAGCGGGTAGTTGACCGGGTCGGTGTCCATTTTGTAGAGGATGGTCAGGCCCATCAACACGACCGTGTAGCCCGCGGCGATGCGCGACCCCTTGGGGCGCATGTTGAAGATGCCGAACACCAGCACCAGGGTCAGCAGCATCATGGTTGAGCCGTGCACAGGACCGGTCACGGCGTAGCCGCCCACGATGATGGTGATCGCCGAAATGATCTGCGGCAGCGTCATGGCCGGGTCTTCAAAGCGCAGGTTCAGACCCGATCGCATGACCGCATACCAGACCACGATGTTGATCACGATGGCCGTGGACACGTGCCACACTTCCTCGGGTTCCATGAACCCTGCCCAAGCCGCATAAATCTGCAGCGCCACGCAAGCCACGAACACATTGGCAGCCATCAGCGAGCGCCAGATGCGCAGTCGCTGCTTGCGTTCGGTGCCCAAAAGCACATTGCCGGCGGTTCGGATGAATGAGGCTTGCATGGTCAAGGTCAATGCAACATGATGGGTTTTCGGACGACTCCGTGCGCGCTTGAGCGGTTTAGGCGGGTGGGCCTCACTTTGACGCCTGTTTTGCACGCGGCAGCCCGGGGCGAGACCTTCAAAAAATTTGAAGCGAGGCGTGAAGTGGCTTCAACCCGTTTCGCATGGTGATCAGTAACCATGCACACCATGCCCCAAGGGCTCAGGAGCCACTCGATCATGAAAACGTCCATCCCGACCGCCGTTTCGCGCTACACCCTCACGGCCATCGCCTTGCACTGGGTGTTGGCGCTGGCCATCGTGACGGCCTTCGGCGTGGGCCTGGTGCTCGAAGACATGGCCTTGTCGCCCGCCAAGATCAAGCTCATCAACTGGCACAAGTGGGCTGGCGTCAGCATCCTAGCCCTCTCTGCTCTGCGCCTGATTTGGCGCCTCACGCACCGCCCGCCCGCGCTGCCCGCCCGCATCCACAACGCCATGCCCGCCTGGCAGCGCGCCGCCCACCACGGCACCCACCACCTGATGTACCTGCTGTTCTTCGTGGTGCCGCTGCTGGGCTGGGCTTACAGCTCGGCCAAGGGCTACCCCATCGTCTGGTTTGGTGTGCTGCCCTTGCCCGACCTGTTGCCCGCCAACAAAGAACTGGCCGAAGCCATCGAGCCCTTGCACGGGCTGGCCGCCTGGACGCTGATGGCCTTGGTCGGCCTGCACGTGGCCGCCGCCCTGAAACACCAGTTCATTGACCGCGACGGCCTCATCGACCGCATGCGCCCTGGCCGTTGAGCCTTGCCCCACCGGAGTTTTGTCATGACCTTGCGACCCCATTGGCTCGCCGCCGCCACCTTTGCCTTCGGCCTGGCCGGCTGGGCCCCCCCCGTTTTTGCTGCCGACCAGACCCTGGTGCCTGCGCAGAGCGAAGTCACCTTCGTGGCCAAGCAGCTGGGCGTGCCCTTGCAAGGCCGCTTCAAGGCCTTTGCCGTGCAAAGCCGCTTCGACCCCAAGGCCCCGCAAACCAGTCAGCTGGCGCTGCAGATGGACCTGGGCAGCGTGGCCGTCAATGCCGACAGCGAAGCCGAGCTGGCCAAGCCCGATTGGTTCAACACCGCCAAGTTCCCCAAAGCCACCTTCCAGTCTGGGGCCATCAAAGCCCTGGGCGGTGGCAAGTTCGAAGTGGCTGGCAAGCTGAGCATCAAGGGCAATGTCCGTGACTTGGTCGTGCCGGTGCAGGTCACGCAGGCCGGCGCCCTGAGCACGGCCACCGGCACCTTTGCTCTCAAGCGCCTGGACTTCAAGGTGGGCGACGGCGATTGGGCCGACACCTCCATTGTTGCCAACGACGTTCAGGTCAAGTTCAAGCTGGTGCTGCAGGGCATGCCGCCCTTGTGAGCCCCATGCCGTTGGCCTTGCTGACCCCCCTTTACCTTTTCAACCCCGTTCCCCCTTTTCACTGGAGATCCCTCATGCGCACCTTCAACCAAGTCTTGTCTGCCGCCGCTTTGACCGCTGCTTTTGCCACGTCGGCCTTCGCTGCCCCCGTGACCTACGGTGCCGAGCCCAACCACACCTACGCCAACTTCTCGTACAACCACCAGGGCCTGTCGACCCAGATCAGCAAGTTCAGCAAGACCTCGGGCACCGTGGTGTACGACAAGGCTGCCAAGACCGGCTCGGTGGACATCACCATCGACATGACCTCGGTGGACACGGGCTCCGGTCTGTTCAACGGCCACATCCAGGGTGCCGACTTCCTGGACACCGCCAAGTTCCCCACCGCCACTTTCAAGTCCACCAAGGTGGTGTTTGATGGCGACAAGCCCGCTGCCATCGAAGGCAACCTGACCATCAAGGGCATCACCAAGCCCGTGACGTTGAAGGTCACCCACTTTGTGAACATGGAACACCCAATGGCCAAGAAGGACGCCATCGGCGCCAACGCCAGCACCGTGATCAAGCGCACCGAGTTCAACGCTGGCAAGTACGCGCCTTACGTGGGCGACGAGTTGACCATCACCGTGTCACTCGAAGCCATCGCTCAGTAAGGCGCACGCAGCAAAAAGCCCGGCTTTTACCGGGCTTTGAGGCTCATCCGGACAGCTCGGTCTTCACAGGCCGAGCTGTTCGCGCTTGTACAGGCGCGGCAAGAAGTAGGGCAGCATCTGGAACTCGCGCAGGGCGTGAGAGCCCAGGTCGTCGAAGAAGCTGCTGCTCAAAATGCGCACCAGGCTGGTGTTCATGAAGTGAGAGGTGAGCAGCACCCCGTCGCCCGTGGCATTGGGCTTCCACTGGTGGACCAGGCTGTTGTCCGGCAGGATGCCGCTGAGCAGCGAGAGGTTGGTGCGCGCATAAAAGAAGCCCAAGTCGGTGATGGGCACCGGCGGGGCGATGGCCAGTGGGTCGGCACCGGTGATGTCCAGCGTGAAGGCGATCTTGCCCACGTATTCTTTGACCTTTTGCTTGGCGCCCACGTCGTAGTGCGCATCGGGCTGGGTGGGGGCTTTGGCCCATTCGAACGAGACGTGGTCTTGTGGCTGCCACAGGCGGTAGCGCTCGGTGTTGCCGATGTGGTCCCACCACCAGTTGAGCATCTCGGGCGTGATGCCCTTGATCTCTTGCGTGATGGTCAGTGGCACGTTGAGCTTGCTGTCCATCTTGCCGATGACGTAGCTGCCACGGGTTTTGAGCACGGCGTTGAAGTAGCGCTCATTCAGCGCGGACATCAGCTTGGGCGCCAGGCCCTGCAGGTTGCGGCTCAGGTGGGCCACGTAGGCGGTGGCCAGCGGCGAGGGGCTGGCGTCCAGCAGGTCAATGCGCACGCTGCTGTCTGAGAAGGTGCTGCCTGTGGGCACGTACTGCACCAGCACCGTGAATGGCCAGCCACCGTCGATGGACACGCGCTGTGCCAAGAAGCTGTAGGGCTTGGCGCCCAGGAAGTTGTCAGAGGCCACGCGGGCCTGGACGGTGTGGGGTTCGAGGTACTGGGCCACGACCTGGTGCGTGGCGCCGCCAAAGGTGGCCACGGTTTCGTTCACCGCGCCGGCGGAATAACCCAGGTGCTGCGGCGTGGCAGGGGCGCTGAGCCAGCGAAAGCTCAGCACCTCGGCGTTGGCGGCCTTGAGCAAGGCCTCGTCGGCGTTGTCCCACCACCAGCTCAGGGCTTCGGGGCGCACCTTGCCCAGGGTGAAGGCAGCGGCGCAGGGTGCGCTGGCCGTGGTGGCGCTGGTGCTGGTGCTGGTTTGCGCCAGCGCCATGGCAGGCAAGGCGCTGCCCAGCAGGCAGGTCAGCAGCAGGGCAGGGGGTGTTGTGCGGCGAGACATGACGTCCTCTCTACATGAATAGAGACGCATTCTCTGCGGATGTAGAGCGCTTGGCATGCGGGCTAACCCCCGGGCCGGGCCGCCAGAAGCTGGGTGACACAATCTCCTCCTGCCGCCACGCCACACCATGATTTCAGACCGCAAGACCCTGATCGCCGACACCGCCATTGCCCTGCTGGCCAGTGCGGGAGCGCGTGGCCTCACCCACCGCGCGGTCGACCAGCACGCCGGCTTGCCGCCGGGGTCCACGTCGTTTTACTGCCGCAGCCGCATGGACCTGCTCAGCTTGGCTTTGGTGCGCCACGGCACGCTGGACCTGGCCGATCTGGAGGCCGATGCCCACGCGCTGGTCGGCCACGTGGGCGACGACCCTCTGGGCCGCTTCATCGACAGCCTGGCCGCCCGCATCGCCCAATGGTTGTCGCCCGAGGGGCGTGACCGCATGGTGGCCCGCTTCGAGCTTTTCTTGATTGCATCGCACGAGCCTGAGCTGACGCCCGTGGTGCAGGGCCAGCGACAGCGCTTCCGCGACGCGGCCACCGCCGCTCTGCAAGGCCTGGGGCTGCCAGACGCCCAGGCCCTGGCGCCCGCGCTGCTGATGACGGTGGACGGCATTTTGTTGGCGCACGTGGCCCGCAGCGATGACCCCCTGCCGCCGGCTCAGGTGCGCGCAATCTTGCGCCGGGCGGTGACCGTGGGCCCAGCCGTGTCGCGCTGAACCGCTGCAGGTGGCGGGCATGCCCGCCCGCACCACCAAAGTCGGTGCATGAACCGGTTCCATGAAAGTGCATGCACTTTTTGTATGCAATCTGTAGATCGTTTTGTATGCAATTTGGTGCGGAAAGTGCCTGGAGTGGCCTGAAAAGGGCTGGCACACGCATTGCACTGTGAAACCCACTGGGCGCTGGCCCAGCTTGGGAGGTTTCACATGATTGCCGCGTCTTTGCCCGAGCAGCGCTCCGCCACGATGGCCGCGCGCGCTGACTTGGAGCTGCACCAACTGGTCAAACGCTACGGCGACGGGCCTGCTGCGCCGGTCGCCGTTGATCGCATCGACCTGACCATCCGTGCTGGCGCCTACTGCTGCCTGCTGGGCCCCTCGGGCTGTGGCAAGACCTCCACCCTGCGCATGATCGCCGGGCACGAGTCCATCAGCGATGGCGACATCGTGCTGGGCGGGCGCAACATCACCCAGCTGCCGGCTTCCAGCCGCGGCACGGCCATGATGTTCCAGAGCTACGCGCTGTTCCCGCACCTCAGCGCGCTCGAGAACGTGGCCTTCAGCCTCAAGATGCGCGGCGTCGACAAAGCAGCCCGCCACGCCAAGGCGCAAGACCTGCTGCAACGCGTGTCGCTGGGCCACCTGGCCGAGCGCAAGCCCGCCGAGATGTCGGGCGGCCAGCAACAGCGCGTGGCCCTGGCCCGCGCCCTCATCACCGAGCCGCGCGTGCTGCTGCTCGATGAGCCCCTCTCGGCCCTCGACCCCTTCTTGCGCATCAAGATGCGCGCCGAGCTCAAGGGCTGGCAAAAGAGCTTGGGCATGACCTTCATCCACGTCACCCACTCGCAAGAAGAGGCCATGGCCCTGGCCGACCAGGTGGTGGTGATGAACGCCGGCCGCATCGAACAAGAAGGCAGCCCGCACACCATCTTCAACGCGCCGCGCACCGAGTTCGTGGCGCGCTTCATCGGGGGCCACAACGTGATCCCGCTGGGCGACACCAAGGTGGCCGTGCGCACCGACAAGACCATGCTCTGCCGCGAGCCGCTCGTGCCCAAGGCCAGCAACCTCGAAGCCACCGTGACCGGCGTCGAGTACCAAGGCACCTATGTGCTCATCACCCTGCGCAACCCCAGCCTGCCTGGTGACGGCGAGATCAGCGTGATGTTGCCCGAGCACGTCTATGCCTACAACCCATGGCAGAGCGGCGACGTGCTGTGGGCCTATTGGCCTGAAGAAGACGTGCATTACCTCTCGGCCTGATCCCCCCTCGTCCCCACTGTCCCCACCCCATCACCTTTGGAGCCCTCCGATGACGACCTCACAACGCCCATCTGACACCCACTGCGACCTGCCCAACGACACCGCCGTCGGCCCCGCCGATGAAGCCGCTGGCGTCAGCCGCCGCACGCTCATCAAAGGTGGCCTGCTGGGCGCCACCGGCATCCTGGCTTCAGGCTACGCCCCGGCCGTGTTCTCGTCCGACAAAATCGTGCTGCGCTACCTGGGCACCGCGGTCAACCAAGACAAGACCATTGGCGACAAGTTCGAAGCCGACACCGGCATCAAGGTGCAGTACATCCCCGTCACCACCGACGACGTGACCAAGCGCGCCGTGACCGCGCCCAACAGCTTTGATTTGATCGACACCGAGTACTTCAGCCTCAAGAAGATCATCCCCACGGGCAACCTCAAGGGCATCGACGTCAAGCGCATCAAGCACGCCGACAAGATCACCAGCCTGTTCACCAAGGGCGAGGTCAATGGCAAGAAGGTCGGTGACCAAGGCACTGCACCCAAGAAGGTGATGTACCTCGAAAGCGAGAAAAGCAAGAAGTTCTCGGCCACGCCCACGCAGTTCATGACCCTGATCCCCACGGTCTACAACGCCGACACACTCGGCATCCGCCCCGACCTGATCAAGCGCCCCATCACCTCGTGGGCCGAGCTGCTCAACCCCGAGTTCAAGGGCAAGACCGCCATCCTCAACATCCCCTCCATTGGGATCATGGACGCCGCCATGGTGGTCGAGGCCATGGGCATCTACAAGTACCCCGACAAGGGCAACATGACCAAGAAGGAGATCGACCTGACGATCAAGACCTTGATCGAAGCCAAGCGGGCAGGGCAGTTCCGCAGCCTGTGGAAGGACTTCAACGAGTCGGTCAACCTGATGGCATCGGGCGAGGTCGTGATCCAGTCGATGTGGAGCCCCGCCGTGACGGCCGTGCGCACCAAGGGCATCGCCTGCACCTTCCAACCTTTGAAGGAAGGCTATCGCGCCTGGGCGGCCGGCTTTGGCGTGCCCGCCACCGCCTCAGGCAAGAAGCTGGACGCGACCTACGAGTTCATCAACTGGTTCCTCGATGGCTGGGCTGGCGCTTACCTCAACCGCCAGGGCTACTACAGCGCCGTGCTGGACACGGCCAAAGCCAAGATGGAAGCCTACGAATGGGCTTACTGGATGGAAGGCAAGCCCGCCACGCAAGACATCAAGTCGCCCACCGGCCAGGTGCTCGCCAAGAAGGGCGAAGTGCGCGACGGCGGCAGCTACGAAGCCCGCATGGGCGGCATTGCCTGCTGGAACGCGCTCATGGACGAGAACACCTACATGGTCCAGAAGTGGAACGAGTTCGTTGCCGCTTGATCACCCCATCCCAAAACACCCTCCCCAAACCATCCCCCCATCTGTTCGGAGTTTTGTCATGACCCGCACCTCCTTCCGCTTCAACGCCCTGGCCCTGGCTGCTGGGCTGTCGCTCATCACCTCGGGTGCCCAAGCCCAAACCGCCACCGTGTACGGCGCCATCGGCCTGGACGTGATCTATGCCACTGGCGTGGCCAAAACCGGTGGCGGCTCGGCCAACCTCACCAAGATCGATGACAACGCCATCGTCAACTCACGCGTCGGCATCAAGGGCGGCGAAGACCTGGGCGGCGGCCTCAAGGCCTTCTTCGACCTGGAGTCTTCTGTGAAGCCCGACACCGGCGCAGGCGGCGGCGGCACCTTCTGGAACCGCAATGCCTTTGTGGGCTTGGGCGGCGGCTTCGGCAAGGTGTCCCTCGGTCACCAATGGAACGTGGCCGACGACTACATGTGCGGCTACTTCGTGTGCGCCTTCTACTCGCCCTTCTTGCTGACTGGTTACGGCGCCTTGAGCGACTACTACGACAACACCATCAAGTACACGACGCCCAACATGGGTGGACTGGAAGGCGGCGTGATGTACTCGGCAGGCGAGGACAAGACGGGCAAGAAGAGCGCCGGGCAGAAGTTCCAGGGCGCTGTGAACTACAGTGCCGGCCCATTGGGCCTGGGTGCGGTGGTGTTCTCTGAGAAAGATCCCAGCGGCTTGGGCACCAACACCATGTATGCACTGGGTGCCTCGTATGACCTCGGCACCGCCAAGCTGCGTCTGGGCGTGGCCACGGCCGACGTGCGCTACGTCACCGACGCCACCAGCACGACCACGCCCAAGGCCAATACCACGGCCGGCGCGTTCAAGTCCAACCTGGTCAACGTGGGTGTTGACGTGCCTTTGAACGCGGCCACCGTGGTCTCTGCCGACTACGTCACCAAGAAGGTCTCCAGCGGCCCTGAGCCCGAAGTCAGCTTCTTGCGTCTGCGTGGCACCTACGCCTTGTCCAAGCGCACCAGCCTGAACGCCAACGTCGTCTACATCGACAACGGCACGGGCGGCACCGTGGGCTTTGCGGGCGCGACCGAAGCGGGCAAGAGCCAGTCGATCTTCAGCGCTGGCATCACGCACAGCTTCTGATCGGCCCTTGCCTGATCTGACCTGAGTGCATCACAAGGAAGTCCCATGAAAAAAGCCCTGCCTGCCTGGTTGCAAGCCCTGCCCATGGGCGCCGTCTTCCTGGTCTTCTTTGTGATGCCGTTGCTGCTGGTGGCCACCGTGAGCTTTTGGCCCCAGAACGAATACACGCTTGAGCCCGGCTTCACGCTGGCCAACTACACGGCCCTGTTTGACGGTGACACCACGGTGCGCACCTACCTGTCCACGCTCAAGTTCTGTGGCCTGGTGTGGGCCATCACCTTGGTGCTGGGCTTCACGCTCTCTTACTTCGTGGCCTTTCACGTGCCCAGCGTGGGCGCGCAGACGGTGCTGTTCACCATCATGACCATCCCGTTCTGGACCTCGAACGTGATCCGCATGATTTCGTGGATCCCGCTGCTGGGCCGCAACGGCTGGGTCAACACCACGCTCATCGACCTGGGCCTGGTCAAACAGCCCATCGAATGGCTGCTGTACTCTGATTTCTCGGTGGTGCTGGCCTTTGTGCACCTCAACACCACTTTCATGATGGTGCCGATTTTCAACTCCATGATGAAGATCGACCGCTCGCTGCTCGAGGCCGCCACCGACTGCGGCGCCAGCGCCTGGCAAACGCTGTGGAACGTGATCGTGCCGCTGTGCCGCACGGGCATCTTGATCGGCTCCATCTTCGTCATCACCCTGGTCATGGGCGACTTTGTCACCGTGGGCGTCATGGGTGGTCAGCAAATTGCATCGGTGGGCAAGACCATCCAGGTGCAGACGTCCTACCTGCAGTTCCCGCTCGCCGCGGCCAACGCCGTCGTCTTGCTGGGCGTGGTGCTGTTGATCATCGTGGCGCTCAACCGCCTGGTTGACCTGCGCAAGGAGCTCTGAATGAAGCAACGTGGCTTTTGGCCTTTGGCCGTGGTGTTTGCGCTGTACGTGCTGTTTCTGTACGGCCCCGTCATCACCATCTTCGTGTTGAGCTTCCAAGGCCCTGAAGGCGGCTTGACCTTCCCCATGCGCGGGGCCTCACTGCACTGGTACCACGAGCTGTTCAAGGGCCTGGGCGTGGTCGACATTGGCGCGGCCATCCAGCGTTCGCTGGGCCTGGGGCTGGTGGTGATGGTGCTCACCGTGCTCTTGTCGCTCATGGCAGGCCTGGCCTTTCGCAAAGGCTTCAAGGGCAGTGGCGTGTTGTTCTACAGCGCCGTGGCCAGCCTCATCATGCCGTCCATCATCATCTCGCTGGGCATTGGCCTGCAGTTCAGGTTGTTCGACACGGGCATCAAGGCCGTGCTTGAACAACTGCAGTGGCAAGACACGCTCGAGGCCTACACCACGCTGATGGGGCTCTACACCTCGGGCCTGGGCGCCCACCTCACGTGGACGCTGCCCTTTGGCATGCTCATCATGTTCGCGGTGTTCAACCGCTTCAACCCGGCCTATGAAGAGGCGGCGCGCGATTTGGGCGCCACGCCCTGGCAAACGCTGCGTCACGTGGTGCTGCCGCTCGTGGGGCCCTCGCTGGTGGGCGTGGGGATGTTCGGCTTCACCCTCAGTTGGGACGAGATCGCGCGCTCGTCGCAGGCCATTGGCGACGTCAACACCTTGCCGCTTGAGCTGCAAGGTCTGACCACCACCGTCACCACCCCGTCCATCTACGCCTTGGGCAGCATGACCACCATGGTGTCTTTGCTCGTGATCGTGGTCGCGCTGGCGGGTGTGGCCGTGATGCGCCGCCGCACCGGGAGCCGCTGAGCCATGACCCTTTCTGACGACGACATCCACCAGCGCCTCATCGAGGCCATCATCGACCAGCGCCTGCCGCCCGGCACCCGCTTGGGCGAAGACAAGCTGGGCCAGGCCTTTGGCGTTTCGCGCACGCGCATCCGCCAGGTGCTGATCCGCCTGGCCCAAGAACAAGTGGTCACTTTGCAGCCCAACAAAGGCGCCAGCGTGGCCGAACCCACGGTGGACGAGGCCCGCGAGGTGTTCGAGGCCCGCTGCGTCATCGAAGCGCTGTTGGTGCAGCGCTTTGTGGCGCGTGGTGCCGGCCCGCAAGCCGCGCAGTTGGAGGCCGACCTGCAGGCCCTGGCCGACTGCATCGAGGCCGAAGAAGCCGCGCGCCAGGGCGGTGACCACGCCATGGCCCTGCGCCATTCGGGCAACTTCCACCTGCTGTTGGCCGACGCCAGTGGGCACCACACCTTCGCGGGCTTCCTGCGCAAGCTGGTGTCACGCACCAGCCTCATCCTCATGAGCTATGCGCCGGTCAGCCTGAGCCGGCCCGTGGGGCAGGCCGCACCCGTGCGTTGGGTGCAAGCCTGCCGCTGCGACGAACACCGTGGCCTGCTGGACGCCTTGCGCCAGGCCAGCACCGACGCTCGTGCCACGCCCAAGGCCGTGGCCTTGATGACCGAACACCTGGCCCACATCGAAGCGGGCTTGTGTTTCAGCCAGCCGCTCACGCCGCGCTGCGCGCTGGGCGAGGCCTTGGCCGAGCGCGCCTGATGCGCCACCTCCTCGTCCTCAACCCAAACACGCGTGCCGACCTCACCGAGCGGCTGGTGGGGCATGCGCAAACGCAGGCCCAGGCCTGGGCGCAAGCGCAGCCCAAGCCGGTGTCCGCGCCCACCTTCATGGGCGCCACTGCGCCCTTTGGGGCCGACTACATCGCCAGCGAGCGCACCTACGTCGTGGCGGCGCACGCCGTGCTCGACGCCTGGCACCGCCATGTGCTTGAACACGGGCGCCCGCGCGCCGTGCTGGTGGCCTGCTTTGGCGACCCCGGTGTGTGGGCCCTGCGTGAAACCGCAGGCGTGCCCGTCATGGGCCTGGCCGAAGCCGCCATGCGCGAGGCCGAGGCCTTGGGGCCCTTTGGCATCGTCACCGGCGGTGCGGCCTGGGGCCCGATGCTCGAGCGCCTGGCCCGCGGCCTGCAACTGGGCGGGCCTGGCCACTTGCGTTGGGTGCGCACGGTGGCTGCGTCGGGGGGCGAGATGGCCGCCAACGAAGACGCCGCGGTGCACGACCTGAGCCAGGTCTGTCACCAACTCTTGGCCGACGATGCGCAGTTCATGTCCTCGCCAGAGGCGCCATCGACCCTGGGCGCCGTGCGCAGCCTCATTCTGGGTGGTGCGGCCTTGGCGGGTTGGGCGCCGCGCATGGCGCCCCCGCCCGAGGTGCCCGTCATCGACAGCATGGCCGCGGGCGTTCGCTGGTTGCTGGCTCAGACCTGATCGGCTTCGGCGGGCGTTTGCGCCGCCACGCGGGCCAGTTGGGCGCGCAGCACGGCGTGCAACTCGTCTTGTCGGAATGGTTTGGCCAGGTGTTCGTCCATGCCTGCTGCCATGCAGCGCGCGCGGTCACCGGCCATGGCGTTGGCGGTCAGGGCGATCACGGGGATGCGGGGCATCTGGTTCGCCTGCTCCCACTGGCGCAATCGCCGGGTGGCCTCGATGCCGTCGAGCACGGGCATCTGGCAGTCCATGAGCACCAGGTCATGGCGGCGGTCACGGCGCTGCAGGGCTTGCAGCGCCTGCATGCCGTCTTCCACGCGGGTCACGACCACGCCCAGGTTGGCCAAAGTGGCCTCGGCCACCAAGGCGTTCACGGCGTTGTCTTCGGCCAGCAGCACATGGCATTGCAGGGCGCCCAGCGGCGCCGGGGCCGTGTCCTGGTGGGTGGGCTCGTCCAGTGGCAGGGCCAGGTCCACGGCGTGCACGGCGGTGCTGGGCAAAGGCACGGTCAATGTGAAGGTGGTGCCTTGGCCTGGGGTGCTCTGGCATGAGATGTCGCCGTCCATGGCGCGGGCAATTTCGCGAGAAATGGTCAGGCCCAGTCCGGTGCCTTTGTGCTTGCGTCCAAAGCTGCCATCGACCTGGTGGAAGGCGTCGAACACCTGCGCCATCTGGTCGGCCGGGATGCCCTCGCCCGTGTCTTCGACGGTGATGACCATGGCGCCTTCCGAGCCGTTGGTCCCCGCTTGGCGACGTGCACGCACACGCACCTCGCCCTGGTCGGTGAACTTGATGGCGTTGCCCACCAGGTTGTGCAGCACTTGGCGCACACGGGCTGCGTCGCCGCTCACCCAACAGGGGCTGGGCAGGCGCAGGTCCTTGCGCATCTTCAGCCCCTTTTCGGTGGCCGTGACGTTGAGCAGGCTCAGCACGTCCTGCATCACCGTGCCCAGGTCAAACGGTGCGTTTTCAACGTGCAGCTTGCCCGCCTCGATGCGCGAAAAATCAAGCACGTCGTTGATGATCTCCAGCAGGTGCTCGCCCGTGCGTTCAATGAGCTCGAGCTGGTGGCGAGACTCATTGAACACCCCTGGCCGCTCGGGCAGGCGGCCTTGCACCAGCCTGGCCAGGCCCAAAATGCCGTGCAGCGGCGTGCGCATCTCGTGGCTCATGGTGGCCAAGAATTGGTCTTTGACCGCGCTGTGGCGTTGCGCCAGTTTCAGCGCTTCGGCCCGTTCGGTGGCGATGCGGTCGGTGGTGAAGCGCAACCACAACAGCTCGGTGATGCGGCGCTCGGCCCGTCCGCTCTCGAACAGCAGCAAGGCCAGCAAGGCCAACAAACCCATGCCGCCGTACACGCCATAGCTGTCTTGGCGACTCAACAACACCAAGGCGCCGGGCAAGAGCATGGGCACATTGATGACCACGTTGGTGCGCAGGTCGGCTTGCAAGGTGAAGGTGGCGATCGCGCTGGCGCCCACCAGGGTTGACACGATCATGGACGACACCACGCGGTCGTCCATCGGCATCAGCAGCCCGGCGACGCCCCACACGGCGCCGTGCAGCCCACAGATCACGCTCAGGCTGTTGAACCAATGCTGGGCCGACTTGTCGGGCGCACGCAGGTACATGCGCATGTGGGCCACGCGCATCAAGGACATCAGCACGCCCAGCGCGGCCCACAGCAGGGCAGGGCGCTCGCCAATCTGGGGGCTGGTCACGTAGGCCATGACCATGCAGCACATCGCACTGACCACGGCCACTGGCACCGTGGGCGCAAACAGCATGCGGATGCGCTCTGCCCGTATCAGCCTCAGCAGCTCGGGGTCGTCAGGGGGGCTCTTCACCGCGTGGGGAGTCGGGAGCAGGTGGTCATTGAACTGGAACTGCATTGCGTCAATATCGCCCATGCTTGGCGCAGACTTGAATCATGGTCTGCCCGCTTGCAGCAATATGACACATTGAATGCGTTGGATGCAGCGCAAACGCCGCACGCCCCTTCTCACGCCCCTGATTGCGACACGTTCAGGCGCTCACACACGCGCTGGGTTGCCAATTGAAAGGCCTGGAAGTGCAGCCCGACTTGCGCCGCCACGGGTTCGAGTGCTGCCCACACCGCGGTGGGGTCGTTGGCCTTGATGGGGTTGAGCAACAGCGCGTCTACCGCGGCGCCAATGGTCAGCAGTTTTTGCACCGTCGGGCGCTCTTGCGTCCACTGGCTGGGGCTGTTGGGGCGCGCGCGCACGCTGTCGGCCACTTCGCGCGACAGGCCCCAAGACTGGCAAAGCGCCGCGCCCAAAGCCGAATGGCTCACGCCAAAGGCCTCGATCTCGGCGGCGCACAGCATGGCTTCGTCACTGTGGCCGGTGTCGAGTTCGGCGTAGCGCTGCCGGTCGTAGGCGTACAACACGGCGCGACCGCTCTCGGCGAACAGGCCGGCCGTGTGCGCGGGCCATGGGTCTACGTCGAGCTGGCGGGCGATGCGGCCCATGGCCAGGCCGCGCACACCGGCGCGGTCCCAGATGCTTTGCAACAAGGGGCTGGGCGGGAAGGCGCCGCGCAGCCCGATTTCATAGGTCAAGCCCGAAACCTGTGCCATGCCCAGGTAGCGGATGCCCTCGTGCACTGTTTCCACCCGCTTGAGCAGGCCAAACAGCGCCGAGTTCACGGTGCGAACCACCGCCGACGACAGGGCCATGTCGGTTTCGATCAGGGCAGAGAGGTCATCGATCGCACTGTTCTCGTCTGCCATGAGCAGCGACAGCTTGACCAAGGTGCTGGGGCAGGCCGGCAGGTCGATGTTCAGGTTGCGAAGTTGCGGTGCGATGCTCATGGCGTGCCTATGGATGAATGCACGCTCAGTCTAGGCAACGCACGCCCAGAGGTAAATGTGGATCAGACCAGCGAAGCGGCGGCATTCCGCTGCATTGCCGTGACCGATTCACGCATTGACCGATCGGTGCCACTTGGGGCCCCCGGGCGCCGGTATCAGCGCGGCACGAAACGGCGTCGTGCCACCCGGCCGGCTTCGGGCGAGACCCCGCGGCTGCGCCTGAATTCGCTGGGCGGCACGCCGCGCCAGCGCCTGAAGGCTTCGATGAACGTGGTGACATCGGCATAGCCCAAGCGCTCGGCGATTTCGCCGTGGGTGATGCTGGCTGTCACCATCAGTTCCTCGGCCAGGGTCGAGCGCACTTCTTCGAGCAGCGCCCGGAAGGTGGCGCCCTCGGCCGTCAGGTGCCTGCGCAGGGTGCGCGAGGTCACGCTCATTTCGGCCGCGATCTCTTCCATGTCGGGGATGTGGCCTGGCGTGCTCATCAAGCGGTTGCGCACCGTGGCTGACACGCCTGTGCGGCTTTTGCGCCCCTCCACCAGCTGGCGACACATTTGCTCACACAGTTTGGCGGTGTGCGAGTCGGCCTGCGGCAGTGGTTGCTGCATCAGGTTGGCGTCGAACAGCGCGCAATCGCTGTCCTGCCCGAACTGGGGGCGCACGCCGAACAGGCTGGTGTAGGCCTCGGCCACCTCGGCGCTGGGCTCGGCACGGCGCATGCGAATGGTCCGAAACGGCAGGGGCCGGCCCAGGATCTCGCGCTGCAAAGTGATCACGGCCGCGCGGTCGCGGTCGACGATGAACTGGCGCACGTCAGGGGGCAGGTGGTCGCTGTGGAAGCTCGACGTGATGCAGTCTCCTTCTTGCTCCACCTCACTGACCGTCAGCGAGAAGGTCAGGTTCAGCATGCGCGAGGCCATCGAAATGGCGCTGCCCAGGGTGGGGCTGCTCAGCACCGCATAGCCCCACAAACCATAGGTGGTCACGTGGTAGCGCGTGCCCGCTTGCAGGCCCAGCGTGGGCATGTGGGGCAGGGCGTTGACCAGGTTGCGGATCAGTTGCACCTCTTGGTGCGCCTCGATCTCGCCCTTGGGGTCGTCCAGCAAAGCGCGGGCGATGCCCGTGTGGCGCAGGGTGTCGTCCACGCTCAAGCCGTGGTCGGTGCCCAGTTGTGTGAGGACCCGTGCCGTGGCCACACCTCGGCGAAAATCCCACACATGAGGGGCACTGGATTTGTTGCGCATGACTACCCCGAAACCGTCTGTTCGAACAACATGAACGAACCATTATCAGGAGATCGCGTTGACAGCGCCTGCAAATTTTGTCATTGACCATGACAAATGTGCGCCCGTATCGTCCGAAAGGATGAGGTCTTGTGCGTCGACCCGGCCATTGGGATGAGCCCAGTCGTGCCTCACCGCAACGTCGCGCCTCGACGCGTCATGGCAAACCGTCTGTGATCAATTTTTGGACAAGACGGGTCTTTTCCTGAGCCAGATGCTGCCTGTGAGAGGGCCGTAAGGCCCATATCCCCCCCAATCACACAGCCAATTCAGGCCACCCCAGCCGCTAAACTGCCGCCATCGCGATGTTTTCACTGGCCAACAGGCTGCAATGGCTCACACATGATCCTCATCACAGGCGGCGCCGGCTTCATCGGCGGCAACTTTGTCCACCACTGGTTTGAACGCGCAGCCAAGCTCGGCTTGGCGCCAGAGCCCGTGGTCGTGCTGGACAAGCTCACCTACGCGGGCAACCCAGCCACCATTGCCACGCACTTGAAGTCGGGCCAGGCCACCTTGGTGCAAGCCGACATCGCCGACCGCGACGCCGTGCGCGCCGCTTTGGCCACCTACCAGCCCCGCCTGGTGGTGCACTTCGCCGCTGAAAGCCACGTTGACCGCTCCATCAGCGGCCCCGGAGAGTTCATCCACACCAACATGGTCGGCACCTTCAGCCTGCTGGAAGAAAGCCGCGCCTACTGGAGCGGCCTGCAAGGCGAGGCCAAGGCGGCTTTTCGCTTCTTGCACGTCAGCACCGACGAGGTCTATGGCTCTTTGTCAAGCACCGACGCCGCGTTTTCTGAGACCACCGCCTACGCGCCCAACAGCCCCTACTCGGCCAGCAAAGCCGGCAGCGACCACCTGGTGCGCGCCTACCACCACACCTACGGCTTCCCCACGCTGACCACCAACTGCAGCAACAACTACGGGCCGTACCACTTTCCTGAAAAGCTGATCCCTTTGATGATCTTGAACGCGCTCGATGGCAAGCCCCTGCCCGTGTACGGCGATGGCCTGAACATCCGCGACTGGCTCTACGTGCGTGACCACTGCGAAGCCATTTGCCAGGTCCTTGAAAAAGGCACCCTGGGCGAGGTCTACAACGTGGGTGGCATCAACGAGATCAAGAACATCGACGTGGTCACCACCATCTGCCGCAAGCTCGACGAGCTGCGCCCGCGCGCTGATGGTTCGACATATGAAAGCCTGATCACCTACGTGACCGACCGCCCTGGCCACGACCGCCGCTACGCCATCGACCCCACCAAGATCCAGCGCGACATTGGCTGGTCGCCGGCCGAAACGTTTGAATCTGGCATCAACAAGACCGTGGCCTGGTACCTGCAAAGCACCGAATGGATCGACACCGTTCGCTCGGGCGCCTACCGCGACTGGATCGCGCAGAACTACGCCGACCGCAGCGCTTGAACGAGGCCGCACGCATGAACATCCTTTTGCTCGGCAAGGGCGGCCAGGTGGGCTGGGAGCTGCAACGCGCCCTGGCTCCCTTGGGCACCGTCAACGCCTTTGACTTCAACACCCCCGGCCCCGAGCAAGCGCCCGAATTGCGCGCCGACTTCAGCCAGCCCGAGCAAGTGGCCGCGCTGGTGCGCCTGCTGCGCCCTGACGTGATCGTCAATGCGGCTGCGCACACGGCGGTCGACAAGGCCGAATCAGAGCCTGACCTGGCGCGCGCCATCAACGCCACCACGCCCGGCCTCATCGCCCAAGAAGCTGCTGCCATCGGGGCCTTGCTGGTGCACTACAGCACCGACTACGTGTTCGACGGCAGCGGCCACGCCCCGCGGGATGAAACCGCACCCACCGGCCCCTTGAGCGTCTACGGCCGCACCAAGCTGGAAGGCGAACAGGCCATCCAGGCCAGCGGCTGCCGGCACCTCATCTTGCGCACCAGCTGGGTCTACGCCGCGCGCGGCGGCAACTTCGCCAAGACCATGCTGCGCCTGGGCGCAGAGCGCGATCAGCTCAAGGTCATCAACGACCAGATCGGCGCCCCCACCGGCGCAGACCTGCTGGCCGACGTCACCGCCCATGCCATCCGCGCCACCCTGGCCAGCCCGGCGCTCAGCGGCCTGTACCACGCCGTCGCCGCCGGCGAGACCAGCTGGTTTGACTACGCCCGCTTCGTCATCGAATGGGCCCGCGCCAACGGCCAGGCCATCCAGGTGGCGCCAGAAGCCATCGAGGCCCTGCCCACCAGCGCCTACCCCACACCGGCACAACGCCCGCTCAACTCGCGCCTGTCCACCCAGCGCCTGCAACAGGCCTTTGGCCTCACGCTGCCGCACTGGCAAGTGGGCGTCGAGCGCATGCTCAGAGAAATCCACGGAAAGTGAACACCATGGCCCGCAAAGGCATCATCCTGGCCGGCGGTTCCGGCACCCGCCTGCACCCCGCCACCCTGGCCGTGAGCAAGCAGCTGCTGCCCGTCTACGACAAGCCCATGGTGTACTACCCGCTCAGCACCCTCATGCTGGCCGGCATCAGAGACATCCTGGTCATCAGCACACCGCAAGACACCCCGCGCTTTCAAAGCCTGCTGGGCGACGGCAGCCAGTGGGGCCTCAACCTGAGCTACTGCGTGCAGCCCAGCCCCGACGGCCTGGCGCAGGCCTTCATCCTGGGCAAAGATTTTGTGGGCCACAACCCCAGCGCCCTGGTGCTGGGCGACAACATCTACTACGGCCACGCCCTGCAAGAACAGCTGCAGCACGCCGATGCCCGCAGCGGTGGTGCCAGCGTCTTTGCCTACCACGTGACCGACCCGGAGCGCTACGGCGTGGTCGACTTCGATGCGCACAAGCGCGCCCTGAGCATCGAAGAAAAGCCCAAGGCGCCCAAGAGCAACTACGCCGTCACCGGCCTGTACTTCTACGACGAACAGGTCTGCGACATCGCCGCCAGCATCCAGCCCAGCCCCCGTGGCGAGCTGGAAATCACGGA
>CANCFV010000011.1 GCA_947377275.1 Burkholderiales bacterium
GATCGGCCACAAAGCTCTGGATGAAGTAATAGCCGTGGTCGTAGCCTTCATGGCGACGCAGCTTCAATGGCTGGCCCACTTTGGCGCAGGCGGCTTCAAAGGCTTCGGGCTGCAATTGCGCGGGCAGGAATTTGTCGGCCAGGCCTTGGTCGATGAGGATGCCGCCAGGGTAAGGCGGCATCGGGTACTCGGCCATGAGCGCGCTGGCATCGTGTGCACCCCAGGGGCCGCGGTCGGGGCCCAGGTAGCCCGTGAAGGCCTTCTCGCCCCACGGGCACTGCGATGGCGCACAGATGGGCGCGAAGGCCGATAGCGTGCGGTACAGGCCAGGGTTGCGCAGCGCCAGGGTCAGGGCGCCATGACCACCCATCGAGTGCCCGAAGATGCCCGCGCGATGCGTGTCCACAGGCAGATGCTGGGCGACCAGCGCATGCAGCTCCTGCGTGATGTAGCTTTCCATTTGCCAGTGCTGGGACCAGGGCGCTTCAGTGGCGTTGAGGTAGAAGCCTGCGCCTACGCCAAAGTCCCACGCATCGGCTTGACCGGGCAGGTCGGTGCCGCGCGGGCTTGTGTCGGGCGTGACGATGGCCAGGCCCAAGCGCGCCGCATGCTGCTGCGCACCGGCCTTGATCGCGAAGGTCTCTTCGTTGCAGGTCAGGCCGGCAAGGTAAAACAGCACGGGCACCTTGGCGCCCGTTTTCAAAGCCTGCGGCGGCAGGTAGACGCCAAACTGCATGGGCAGCCCGATGGCTGTTGATGCGTGCCGGTAAAAGCGCTGTACGCCGCCAAAGCAGGCGTGTTCGCTGAGCAGTTCAAGCGTGCTCATCAGTACACCACGACAGAGCGAATGGACTCACCGCGCTTCATCAGGTCGAAGCCTTCATTGATCTGATCCAGACGCAGCTTGTGCGTGATCAGGCTGTCGATGTTGAGCTTGCCGTCCATGTACCAGTCGACTATTTTTGGCACATCGGTGCGGCCGCGCGCGCCGCCAAAGGCCGAGCCTTCCCAGTGGCGACCCGTCACGAGCTGAAAGGGGCGCGTGCTGATCTCGGCGCCCGCTTCGGCCACACCGATGATGATGCTGCGCCCCCAGCCCTTGTGTGTGCACTCCAGCGCCTGGCGCATGACCTTGGTGTTGCCGATGCACTCGAAGCTGTAGTCGGCGCCGCCGTCGGTCAGCTGCCCGATGGCGTCCACCACGTTGCCGCCTGCGGCTTCGATGTCCTTGGGGTTGATGAAGTGCGTCATGCCGAACTGGCGGGCCATGGCCTCGCGCTCGGGATTCAGGTCCACGCCGATGATCTTGTCTGCGCCCACCATTTTGGCGCCCTGGATCACGTTCAGGCCGATGCCGCCCAGGCCGAAAACGACCACGTTGGCACCCGCCTCGACCTGGGCCGTGAACAGCACCGCGCCGATGCCGGTGGTCACGCCACAGCCGATGTAGCAGATGGTCTCGAAGGGTGCGTCTTCACGCACCTTGGCCAGCGCGATTTCAGGCACCACGATGTGGTTGCTGAAGGTGGACGTGCCCATGTAGTGCAGCAGCGGCTGGGCGTTGATCGAAAAACGCGAGGTGCCATCGGGCATCAGGCCCTTGCCCTGTGTGCTGCGGATCTTTTGGCACAGATTGGTCTTGCGGCTGAGGCAGAACTTGCATTCGCGGCATTCGGGCGTGTAGAGGGGGATGACGTGGTCGCCCTTGCGCAGGCCTTTGACGCCCGGGCCGACATCGACCACCACGCCCGCGCCTTCGTGACCCAAGATCGCAGGAAACAGGCCTTCAGGGTCGGCACCCGAGAGGGTGTAGTAGTCGGTGTGGCAAATGCCCGTGGCCTTGATTTCAACCAGCACTTCGCCTTCGCGCGGGCCCGCCAGGTCGACGGTTTCGATGGTCAGGGGGGATCCGGCTTTCCAGGCGACAGCGGCTTGGGTCTTCATCTTCAGGCTCCTTGGGGGCGTGGTTGAGTTTGGGCAATGGTGGGGCGGGCCAGACTATCCCATAGCTGGCAATCCCCCGTGAAAAGACCGTCCGAAGGCGGCCTGTGCTGCAGGTTTTTCAAAGTGTCAGGGCAAGGAGCCCAGGCTGATGAAGCCCAGCTGCATGACCTCTTCCTGCACGGTGGTGCTGGTGCCGGTGAGGCCCAGCAGGTCGGCGTTGAGCGAGGCGCCTTCGAGGTTGTCGATGGTGCCGTCGCCATTGGCGTCAAAGCGCATGTTGGGGCCAGACGAGCAGGTGCTGGTGGGCGCGTAGGCGATGTGAGATGAGGCCGTGGCCCACGCTGTGCCGTTGATGGCGATGGTCAGGGTTTGGCTTTGGAAAACCGGCTGAGGCTGCAGCGGCTGTGGCGCCCCTGGTGCACCGCGGTTGCAAGCCAGACCCAGCAAGGTGCCGATGGTGTCGCTGCCGCCCGTGGTCATGTTGGTGTCCTGCCCGATGTCAAACGTGTCGCCATGGTGGACCATGATGCTGCGGTTGCTGGTGTTGTCGTCCAAGCTGGCATGCCCTACCAGCAGGTGGGCGTGGCCGCTGGCGCTGGCCGTGGGGGTGTCTTGCCAGGCGTACAGGAAGTCGGCGCTCCCGCCGCCCAGGGCGATGGCCGCGCTCATGCGCACAAAGCCGCTGCGCCAGGCTGTGGCTTGGTTGCGCGTGTTGCCGGTCAGAAAGTCTTCCGGCGCCAGCTCGCCGGTGAAGTTCACGGTGGCCAGGTCTTCGGTGTGGCTGCTGCTGTTGGGGCTGGGGGCGCCGCAGTACTGCCCGCTGCGCAGGCGCAGGTTCAGGGCGTCGTCCTCTCGCTGGTACAGCAGGGTCAGCAGGCGCGCGACCTTGTAGCGGGAGGTGGCGCTGTCGATCTCGTCGGTACAGCCCCACGCGGCGTTGGTGCTCAGGTGCGACAAGGCCACTTGCAAGGTGCCGCCAAAGTGGGTGTCGTCCACGCCCGGGTTGTGCTGCAAGGCCAGCTCCAGGCTTTGCGCTTGCGCGCCGCTGCCGCGTTGCAAGACCAGGCGGTAGGTGTAGGTCAAGCCGTCGCCACTCAAGGCCACGGTGGCGCTGGACACGCTCACGCTGGGTGACCATGAGGCCAGCAAGCTGGTGACCTCGGCCTGCACGCTCACCTGCGCGCCCGCGCCTGGCACCAAGGTGCTGTGGCCTGTGCCGATGGTCTGCCGCAAGGCTGCAAAGATGAGCAAAGCCTGTTGCACTTGCGCGCCCGGTGCTTGCAGGCGGGCGTTGACTTGCGCGGCGGCGCAGGGGCTGCTGGTGGCGCTGTCTTGCGCTTGCCAGAAGCCGACTTGACCGGCGCTGATCTGGCCATTGCTGTTGTCGTCGTCGTGGGTGGTGAACAGCACGGCGGGGCCAAAGCACAGGGCGTTGGCAGGTGCGCTGGTGTTGAACAGCTCGTTCGCATTGAGCAGGGTGCTGCTCCAGGCCAGTCGGCCGGTGGCCACGGCGTCGACCTGGCTGCTGCGCGCCAATTGTTCGCCTTGCTGATCTGCCATGGGCAGCGCGGCTGTGATGCCGGTGGCCCCGGGGATGACCTGCGCGCTCGGCACCAGGCTGGTGGGTGAGGCCAACGCCAGGCCCAGCGGGAAGGCCGCGGTGTCGGCGCCGATGGCCGGTGGGCTGGCGGCGGTGCCAGGCGCGCCACCCCCGCCCCCACCGCCGCCGCATCCACCGATCAGCGCTGCCAGGCCCAGACAGGCGGACATGCACAAGGTGGTGAACGAGGAACGGGCGGGCAAGGTCATGGGGGCTCCAGCGCGACAAAGGCTGCAAGCCATACGATGCCGCACTGCAGCACGGTGTGGTCACGGTTGGATGCGGCGCTTTGTCCACCAATTCCCGATAATGGCGATTGATTGCAGCGCTTGGCTGCGCCCGTCCTCATCACGCTCACTCAGGAGCCCCGCATGTTCCAGCACGTTGACGCCTACCCTGGCGATCCCATCCTCACGCTCAACGAGGATTTCCAGAAAGACCCGCGCCAGGGCAAGATCAACCTCAGCATCGGCATTTACTTCGACGAGCAAGGCCGCTTGCCCGTGATGGCCGCCGTGCGCGAGGCCGAGTCGGCCATGCTGGCCACCATTGGCCCCAAGCCTTACCAACCCATGGCCGGGGCCGCCAATTACCGCGAAGCCGTGCAGCACCTGCTGTTTGGTGCTGATCACGAAGCCGTGCGCAGCGGCCGCATCGCCACCTTGCAAACGCTGGGCGGCTCGGGTGGCCTCAAGGTCGGCGGTGACTTTTTGAAGCGCTACTTCCCCGACTCACAGGTGTGGGTCAGCGACCCCACGTGGGACAACCACCGCGCCATGTTCGAAGGCGCGGGCTTTGCGGTCAACACCTACCCGTATTACGACCCGGTCTCGGGCGGGCTGCTGTTTGATCAGATGCTGGACGCCATTCGTGCCTTGCCCAAGCACAGCATCGTGCTGCTGCACGCCTGCTGCCACAACCCCACGGGTGTGGACCTGAGCGTGGCGCAATGGGCCGAGTTGATCCCTGTGCTGCGTGATCGCCAGTTGCTGCCCTACCTCGACATCGCCTACCAAGGCTTTGGCGACGGCATCGAGCAAGACGCCCACGCCATCCGTGCCCTGGCCGATGCGGGCGTGCCCTTCTTCGTGGCCAACTCGTTCTCCAAGAGCTTCTCGCTGTATGGCGAGCGTGTGGGCGGCCTCAGCGTGGTCTGCCCAGACAAAGACCAGGCCGGCCGCGTGTTTGGCCAGCTGATGTCGGCGGTGCGTCGCAACTACTCCAGCCCGCCCACACACGGCGGCCAGATCGTGGCGCGCGTGCTGCAAACGCCCGCCCTACGCACCGTGTGGGCCGATGAGCTGGGCGCGATGCGCGAGCGCATCCAAGTGATGCGCCAGCGTCTGCACGATGGTTTGGTGGCACGCCTGCCCGGCCGTGATGTGGGCTACTTCTTGAGCCAGCGCGGCATGTTCAGCTACACCGGCCTGAGCGAGACCCAAGCCGACGTGCTGCGCGAACAGCATGGCGTGTACCTGCTGCGTTCGGGCCGCATGTGCGTGGCGGGCTTGAACGCCAACAACGTTGACCGCGTGGCCGAGGCGCTGGCGGCGGTGATGGGTCCACGGTGATGCTGATGCGCTTGGCCCCTGCTTGCAATTGCTTACGCCTGCGGGGGGCGATTCCCGTCTGAGGCATGGCGCCGACAGGCGCCTGCGTTTGACAATGGCCCCATCAAGATCCACAAGAATCAGGGGCCACATGAAGCGATTCGCCGCGCTGGACGCGCTGCGTGGGCTGGCGGCGGTGTCGGTGTTGTTCGGGCACATCCACGATGTGTTCTTCTCCCGTCACACGCTGCTCGATCTCACGCCTTTGTATTTGTTTTGGGCCGGCGGTCCCGCGGTTGTCCTGTTCTTCGTGCTGTCGGGCCTGGTGCTGGTGCGGCGCACCCAGGTTGGCCCGCCCCAGGCCTGGTCCACCTTTTGGTTGGGCAGGTTTTTCCGCATAGGGGTGCCTTACCTTTTTGTCACAGGTTGTTGCGTGGTGTTGGCCCAGTGGTGCGCTGCGCAAGGCTGGGTGTCTGGGCGGGCGTACCGGTGGCCTGCGGTCATTGACTGGTCGGTGGTGGCAGGGCATGTGGGCATGGTGGGCGACTTCAACACCAATGTCTTTGACGACGCCCTTTGGTCGCTCGTTCACGAGCTGCGTTTTGCCTTGGTCTTTCCGCTGTTCTGGTGGGCGTTCACGCGGTGGCGGTCTTGGATCTTTGGCCTGGCTTTTGGGGCCGCCTCGTTGTTGTCCGCCGCTTGGGTGACCGCGTTTGGTGATCCATCTCAAGGCTACAAGACGGCCTTTGTCTACACCACCCATTACCTGCTGCTGTTTGGCATGGGCGCGCTGTTGCTGCGCCACCTGGATGCGGCCTCGGCGCAGCTCATGAGATGGCGACCCGGTCAGCGTCGCTTCCTGCTGGCTGCGTCCCTGTTGATCTATGTCTACGCCCGAATGGTCTACCTCGTGCCGCAAAAGTGGGGCTTTGCCGACGTGGCCGTGTTCAACGCCTTTGTGGCCGATGCGATGGTGGGCGTGGCGGCCTGTGTGTTGATGTTGGCCGCCTTGAACCTGCCCACCTGGCAGCGCGTGCTTTGCATGCGCCCGCTGCAGTACTTGGGTCAGGTCTCGTTCAGTTTGTACCTGGTGCACATCCCGGTGCTCAAGACCGTGCTGGCGCTCTTGCCCGAGGCGCCTTTGTGGGTGCCCGTGTTGTGCGCGCTGCCGCTCATCGCCCTGTTCACGCACGTTTTCCACCACGGGGTGGAGCGCCCAGCGCAGCAAACCGGGCGCGACCTGTCTCGCCGATGGGAAGCTTGGCGCGTCCGGCGCCAGGCCACGGCGGTGGTGGCACCCGGTTGGGCTTTGGACGAAGATGAATCGGCGCTGGCCGCCTCAGAGCGCATCGGCCAGTCGAAAGCGACCGACGACCGCGGCTCGTGAGTTGGCGCGGTCCTTGACGCTGCTGGCTCCCCGTCGCGTCAGCGCGGGCCCATCAGTTGCACGGGCGTCACTTCCACGGTGTCGCTGCCATCGTTGACCCACACGGTGCCGTCTTGCACAGACACCTGCAGCTGCATGCTGCGTTGGGCGAGTTTGGCCAAGGCCTGACTTTGCTCGGTCGGGATCTGCCAGATGGTGAGGTTGGTGGCGCGGGTGAGCTTGTTCTCGATGCCCGTCCACCACACGGGTGTGCTGCTCTGGAACGCAAAGAGGCTGACCTTGCGCGCGCGGCCACAGGCCTTCATCAGGCGCTTCTCATCGGGCTGCCCCACGTCCACCCAGTGCAGGATCTCGTCAGAGAAATTCTTGTGCCACAGCGCGGGCTCGTCGGTGTCCCACATGTCTTTGGCCAACTCCAACGTGCCTTCGTTGGTGTCGGCGGGCCAGCCCAGGGCCAGGGCCAGCACGCGGATCATCATGCGCTCGTCGGCTTCGGAGGGGTGGCGCGCGATGGTCAAGGCGGGGTCGGCATAGACGTTGCGGTCCATGTCGGCCAAGTTGAGCTGGGCTTTGTAGATGGTGGCTTTGATCGCCATGGCGGGGTCGTGCCCTGTCGGGCGGTTGGGGGTTCAGTAGATCGGGAAAGACCGCGATCATCCCGCAAAAACGCGGCCCAACCAATGGGACACGGTTTGCAGCACGCTGGCTTGCTCGCGTTCGTTGAAGATTTCGTGCGACAGCGTGGGGAAGGCTTGGGCGCTGACCCAGGCCTTGGGGGCGGCGTCGGCAAAGGCTTGCGAGCCTGCGGGGTCCACGCAGCGGTCTTGTCCGCCCCAGATGATCAGGGTGGGGGTGGACCAGTTTTTGGCGCGCGCCCGCACGGTCTCACCGGCATCGAGGATGAAACGGGTCAGGCGGCCGCTGACGCGGTCGTGCACCAGCGGATCGGTTTTGTAGGCGGCCACGGTGTCGGGGTTGTGGCACACCCACTCGGCTTTGAGGCCGTTGCTGACGGGCAGGTCGGGCGTGAGGCTGCCGAAAGTGGCCAGCAGGGCTTTCTGCACGGCGCTCATGCCCACGGCCAGTGCGGGGGACGACAGCACCAGCGCATCCACCGGGCGGGCCCACGGTGCGGCCTCAGGGGGCAGGGCCTGTGCGGCCACGAAGCGCCCGGCGATGGCGCCGCCCAGGCTGTGTCCCACCAAAAGCAAAGGCAGGCCGGGGTAGGCCGCGCGGGCCGCATCGACCACGGCGGCCAGGTCGTGCAGGTAGTCGTCGTTGTGCGTCAACACGCCACGTTTGCCCGGTGAGCGGCCGTGTCCGCGGTGGTCATCGCCCACGGCGGCCCAGCCCTGGGCATTCAGGTGGGCGGCCACGTGCGCGTAGCGGCCGATGTGTTCGCCCAGACCGTGCACGATCACGGCCACGCCGCGGGGCGTCTGGCCAGTGGGCAGGGGCCAGTGCTGGGTGACGAGGCGCAGGCCGTCGCGGGTGGTCACGGTGCTGGGAAAGGGGGTGCTCATGCAAGCTCCGGATGAGGGGCGGTGTGCGCAATGGCGTTCAGCCAGGCCAGGCCATCGCGCGTGGCTTGGCCGGGGGCGTGCGCCAGGGCCGGTCGGCGGGGTTTGTATTCGCAGCCAATCCAGCCCTCCCAGGCCAGCTCGCGCAGGGTCTGGAACAGGTGCGGGTAGCTCAGTTCGCCAGCGTCGGGCTCGCCCCGGTCGGGCACCGCGGCGATCTGCAGGTGGCCCACTTGGCCGGTGGGCAGCCAGTGGCGCAGGCGCGTGGTCACGTCGCCCTCCACGACCTGGCAGTGGTAGAGGTCCATCTGCACCTTCAAGTGGGGCGAGCCGATGCGCTGCACCAGCGCGTGGGCTTGGGCCTGTTGCGTGAGCAGGTAGCCGGGCATGTCGCGCGGGTTGATGGGCTCGATGGTGAGGACGCGGTCGTGCTGCGCCGCCTGTTCAGCGGCCCAGTGCAGGTTGTGCTCGTAGCGGGACCAGGCCTGATCGACCTCGTGCGGGCTGGCTTGTGCCGGCAGCAGCCCGGCCATGAGGTGAACGCGGGTGCAGTTCAAGGCCAGGCTCAGGGCCAAGGCCTCGTGCACGCTGCGCTGGAAGTCGGCTTCGCGGCCGGCCAGGCTGGCCAGCCCGCGCTCGCCTTGCGCCCATTGGCCCGGCGCGGCGTTGAACAGCACCAGTTGCAGGCCGGTGCCCTGCAGGCGCGCTTGCACCTCTGCGGTCGGGTGTTCGTGCGGGAAGAGGCATTCCACGCCGGCAAAGCCATCGCGGGCGGCGGCTTCAAAGCGGTCGAGGAAAGGCAGGTCGGTGTAGAGCCACGACAGGTTGGCGGCGAACTTCAGGGCGTGATCCGTAGGCTGGGCAGGCATGGGCGCGGCGACAAGGCAAAGCAGGCGCACAGGTTAGCGCAGCCGCGCACCAAAGCAAATGCCGGAGGCTTTTGGGGCGCTCCGGCATGGGCAAGGGGCAGGGCATCAGGCGATCAGAAGGTTTCCCAGTCGGCATCGTCATGGGCCGCGCTGGCTTTGGCCATCACCGGCTCAGCGGCTGGCGCAGGCAGGCTGGGGCGCTTGAGGGGCTCGGCCGGCTTGGCTGGCTTGGCCGCAGCTGCAGGCTTGGCCTTGGGCGCGCTGCGGGCAGGCGTGGCAACGGTTTTGATGGGCGTCACGTCCACCACGGCATGGTGGTGGCTGCGGCTCTTGGCCGCCACGGCAGGCAGGGCTGGGGCGGCGCTGACGTGCACGTGAGTGACGGGTGTGGCGACGACGCTGCTGCTGCTGCTGGCGGCAAAGCCACCTGAGCGACCGCTGCCCAGCTTGAACGAGGACACGGCGCTGGCCAAGCGAGTGGCCTGGTCTTTGAGGCTCTCGGCAGCGGCGGCCGATTGCTCGACCAAGGCGGCGTTTTGCTGCGTCATTTGGTCCAGTTGGTTGACCGACTGGTTGACGTTGCCAATGCCTTGGCTTTGCTCGGTCGAGGCGGCGCTGATCTCGCCAATGATGTCGGAGACGCGCTGCACGCTGGTCAGGATCTCGACCATCGACGAGCCCGCGTCTTGCACGAGCTTGGAGCCCGACTCGACCTTCTCGCTCGATGCGTTGATCAGGCTCTTGATCTCTTTGGCGGCCTGGGCGCTGCGCTGTGCCAGGGTGCGCACTTCGCCAGCCACCACGGCAAAGCCACGGCCTTGCTCGCCGGCGCGGGCCGCTTCCACGGCGGCGTTCAGCGCCAGGATGTTGGTCTGGAAGGCGATGCCGTCGATCACGGTGATGATGTCGTTGATCTTGCGGCTGGCGTTGTCGATCTCGGACATGCTCGAGACCACCTGCGAGACGATGTGCTCGCCGCGCTGAGCGGCTGTGGCAGCGCCCGAAGCCAGCTGGTTGGCTTGACGGGCCGAGTCGGCGCTTTGGCGCACGGTGCCCGTCAGTTGCTCCATCGAGCTGGCCGTTTGCTGCAGGTTCGAGGCCGTGTGCTCGGTGCGTGTCGACAGGTCTTGGTTGCCCGTGGCGATCTCGGACGAGGCCGTCGAAATCGAGTCTGTGGCTTGGCGGATCACGCTGATGGTGTCGCGCAGGCGCAGCGTCATGGTCGCCACCGAGGCGCGCAGGGACCGGTCGCCGCTGTTGCCTTGCTCCACTTGGATGTCGAGGTCACCCTCGGCGATGCGGCTCACCAAACGGCTGAGGTCCTCGGGCTCGTCGCCCAGCTCCTTCCACACCGAGCTGACGATGGCCGTCGAAGCCGTGCCCAGCACCACCAGGACGATCAACCCCGTGGCCAGGATCACCCACATGTTGGTGTTCACACCGTTCAGCGAAGCCGCTTGGGCATCGTCGATGGCGGTTTTGGCTTCAGCCAAGCGCTGGTCCAGCAACTTTTGCAAAGTGCTCAACGAGGACTGCATGGCTGCCACCTGGTCGCCAGGGGACGACTTGCTCAGCAGGGCGCGCGTGGCCCCAATGGCCGAGCGTTGGTACGCCTCGAAAGCGGCGCCCAGTTCGGTGGCGGTGGCGGCTTTTTCGGGCAGCTTTTGCATGTTGCCAATGGCTTCGCGCGCAGCGGCCACCATGGCGTCGGTTTCTTTGAGCTTGTCGAGCGCGCCTTCTGCGGCGGCGGTCTGCAGCGTCAGGTGCAACTTTTCGGTGTTGCGGTCGACCGTGTTGACCAGCGCAATGTGCGGGTTGTCGACGTTGTGAAGGTGTTCGAGCACGCTCGAGGTGCGTCCACTGACCACAAAGCTCACCGCCACGCCCACGACGAAGACCGCCGCGGCGCTGATGGGCAACATCCAAATTTTGGTGCGAAATTTCATTTTGCCTCCTGCAGCGGGATCCCCAAACCAAGCGTCCACGGGCATCCCGTTGACCGTATCGGCATGATCGCGTTCGAACTGAAGTAGAAAGCCGTGAAAAGTCCGGTTTCCCTAGCCCAATCCCCACCTTGGGGTCGCGGGCGTCTGGGTTCCTACAATCGGGGCATGTCACTGCCATCTGCCGCGCCTTCGCCCACCCCCGCCCCCGTGTCGGTGGTGCGCCGCCCCATGTTCTGGGTCGCCTTGCTCTATTTCTCGGAAGGGTTGCCGCTGGGTTTGTTTTACGACCTGTTCCCGGTGAACATGAGACAGGCGGGCGTCAGCCCGTCGGACATCGGCCTGCTCAGCTTGCTGGGTTTGGCCTGGACCGTGAAATTTTTGTGGGCGCCGCTGGTGGACGCCTGGCGCGGACACCGGGTGTGGATGGCCGCCGCCAACATGGGCATGGCCATGACGCTGACGGTGCTGGCGCTCAACCCCACGGCCCTGGGGCAGGGCGCAACCTGGCCTTGGGTGCTGTTGGCCGCTTTCACGGTCTTGTCGGCCACCAACGACATCGCCACCGACGGCTACACCATTGAGCTCTTGAGCAAAGACCAATACGGACTGGCCAACGGACTGCGCATCGGTTTTTACCGGGCGGGCATGCTGGCCGCGGGCGCCATGCTGGTGGTGGCCGGTTGGGCCGGCACGCCCGGCCAGGCCAACTGGTCGGCCGCCTATGGGCTGGCTGCTGCCTTGATGCTGCTGCAGGCGGGCTTGCTCTTGATGGCACCGGCCCAGCCCCCCCGCCCCCCGCGTGATGCGCAGGCCTCATCGCGCGAATGGGCTGTGCTCAAACGCCAACCCATCTGGTTGCTGGCCCTGGGCCTGGTGCTGGTGGGCTTGTTGTGGCCTGTGCTGGGGCCCGTGCTCAAGCTGTGGGGCCCCGCGGCCGGGGCGGCCCCCGTGGACGCCTCGGGCTGGCACGCCCTGCTGGCCTGGCTGGTGGCCCACCAAGGCGCTTGGTGGTTCAAAGGCGCGATTCCCGTGGGTTTGATGTTTGCTGGCGCTGGCCTGATGGTCAAAGCCGGTCGCAGTCCTCAGGCCCAGGCCTTGGCCGAGGGCCCGGCATTTGGCGCGTGGGTGGGCCTGCTGGCGCGCCCGGGCATGTTGCCGGTGCTGCTGTTCATCTTGCTGTTCAAACTGGGTGACGCGGCCATGGGCTTCATGGTCAAACCCTTTTGGGTGGACGCGGGTTTTTCGCCCGCCGAAATTGGCCTGGTCAGCGTGAACGTGGGCATGGGCCTGTCGATCGCCGGCGGCCTGGCTGGGGGCTGGTACGTCGACCGTGCGGGCATCTTCAAGGGCCTGTGGGTGCTGGGCATTGCGCAGGCGCTGTCCAACCTGGGCTATGCCGCCGCGGCGTCGATGGTGCCGCACCTCGACGCTGGCCAGAGCCTGGCCTTGAACAGCCAGATCGCGGTCTATGGCGCGAGTGCGCTGGAGAGCTTCACCGGCGGCTTGGGCACCGGCGCTTTCATGGCCTTTTTGATGGCCATCGTGAGCAAAGAGCGCGCCACCACCGAGTACGCCATCTTGTCGTCCATCTTCGCGTTTTCGCGCTCGGTGTCGGGCTGGGCCGGTGGCCTGGGCGTAGAGCACATGGGCTATGCGGCGTTTTTCTTTTTGACCTTCTGGCTGTCGTTCCCGGCTTACGCCCTCTTGCCCGCGGTGCGGCGTATGCTGAACCCGCCGGTGGCGCGTTCAATGGGTTGATGGCCTTTGAGCGACAAGACCTGAGCTTTGAGAAATGAGTGAACCGATGAAGACCCCGCAAGCGCCCCAGCGATCGGCCCGCGTGCAAGCGCGCACCTGGGCTTTGGCCTGTGCCGTGGCTGCCGTGTGTGCTGGCCCCTTGGCCCCCGTGGCACAAGCCCGCGATGGTGTGGAGGTGGGCAAACAGTCCAACTTCGCCAAGCTGGTGCCGGCCAAAGACCTGGAAGCCGCCGCCGCGCAGCAGTATGTGCAAATGGCCACCGAGGCCAAGCAGCAAAACGCCTTGCTGCCCGACCAGCACCCCCAGGTGATTCGCCTGCGCAGCATCGCGCAACGCATCATCCCCTACAGCCTGGAGTGGAACGCCCGCGCCAAAGACTGGCAGTGGCAGGTGGTGGTCATCAACGCCAAAGAGCTCAATGCCTTTTGCATGCCTGGCGGCAAGATCGCTTTTTACACGGGCATCCTCGACCAGCTCAAGCTGACCGACGACGAGGTGGCGATGGTCATGGGCCACGAGATTGCCCACGCCTTGCGCGAACACGCCCGCGAGCGCATGGGCAAAAGCAAGGCCACCAGCATCGGCGCCAATTTGCTGTCCAGTGTGCTGGGCTTGGGCAATGCGGGCGATGCCTTGCTGGGCATGGGCAGCCAGTTGCTGACGCTGAAGTTCAGCCGCGAAGACGAGTCTGAGGCCGACCTGGTGGGCATGGAGCTGGCCGCCCGCGCCGGCTACGACCCACGCGCGGGCGTGAGCCTGTGGCAGAAGATGGCGGCTGCGGCCAAGGGCGCGCCGCCGCAGTGGATGTCGACCCACCCCTCCAGCGACTCCCGCATCCACGACATCCAGGCCAACCTGCCCAAGGTGCAGCCGCTGTTCGATCGCGCGCCCAAGCCCTCGCGCCGCTGGGACGTGCCCAACCGCACAGGGGCCTATGGCCAAGCTGATTGGCAGCTGGCTTATTGGGGCCGTGGTGCGGTCACCTTGGGTGCAGAGGCCTGGCGCGCGCAGTGAGGTCAGTGGCCCTTCGTGGGCCGCTGAGGGCTTGGGGGCTTCACGCCATGGCGCGTGCGAGTTCACCCAGGCGCTTGAGGGCTTGCCGCTCGGTCTTGCCCCACTGGCCGCCCAGCCCCAGGCGCAGGCAGTGGCGAAAGCGGTCGGTGGCGCTGAACATCGTCCCCGGTGCGAAGCAGATGCGCTCGGCCAGGGCAGCTCTGCACAAGGCCAGTGAGTCGATCTGAGCAGGCAACTCCAGCCACAAGATGAAGCCACCGGCCGGGTCGGTCACCCGCGTGCCTTTGGGGAAGTGCTGCGCCACCAGGCCGCGGGCCTCGTCCACGCGCGCGGCCACGGTGTTGCGCAGTTGGCGGTAGCCGGCCTCGATGCCCGGTTGGGTCAACAGGTCGGCCATGGCGCGCTCCAACACCACGGCTTGGCTGCCGCAGGTGGCGGCTTTGATCTGCCGCAGGTGCTCGGTCCAGCGGCCGGCTTCGACCCAGCCCAGGCGCAAGCCGGGCGCGATGGTCTTGCTGAACGAGCCACACACCATGACCACGCCGTGCGTGTCGTAGGCCTTGACGGCACGGCGCTTGTCGTCTTCTTCGCACAGGTCGTTGTAGAGCACGTCTTCGATCAAGGGCACGCTGCGGCTGCCCAGCAGTTGCGCCAGCCGTTTGCGCTCGCTGGGCGGCATGCTCGATCCGATCGGGTTCGACAGCGTGGGCACGCACAGCACGGCCTTGATGGGCTGGGTGTCGAGCGCGAACTGCAGGGCGTCGAGCGACAGGCCGGTGCGCGGGTGGGTGGGGATCTCCAGCGCGCGCAGCCCCAGGTGTTCGAGGATTTGCAGGAAGCCGTAGTACGTGGGCGACTCTAAGGCCACCACATCGCCCGGTTGCGTCACGGCGCGCAGGCACAGCGTGATCGACTCCAGGCAGCTGTTGGTGACCGTGATGCCTTCGGCGTCAAAGCTGCAGCCCATGCGCATGGCGTGGCGCGCGATGGCCCGCCGCAGGGTTTCGTCGCTATGGCCCGATGGGTATTGGCACAGCGACTGGCGGTGGCGTTGCGTGGCCCGTGTCATGGCGCGGCGTACGCGTTCTTGGTCGAACAGGTCGGGAGCGGGGCAGGCCGCGCCGAACGAGGTGTAGGCCGGGTCGTGTGCCAGGGCCAGCATCTGTGCGGCCATGGCGCTCATGCCCACACTCTGGGCGTCTACGGGGGGCTTGGAGGTGTCTGGCTCGGGCAAGCGGGGCGGGCGAGCCGTCACGAAGTAGCCTGAGCGTGGGCGAGCTTCGATCAGGCGTGCGTCTTCGAGCGTGCGGTAGGCCTGCACCACGGTCGATTGTGAGACGCCGTGCTGCTGCGCCAGCGTTCGCACCGAGGGGATGCGCTCGCCCCGGCTCAGCGTGCCGGCGCGGATGAGTCCGGCCATGTCGTTGGCGATCTGGAGGTAGAGGGTGTCGGCCTGGGTCTGCATCGGCCCATTCTGTATGGTCTGATGCTGGATTGACCAGTACAGATGCGCCAAACCCTGGCCAGCACAGTGGGTTTGGGCGGCCCGCTGCCACGGTGCAGTTGGCACCTGGCTGTGTCTGTTGCTTCAGGGGCCGCGCGCCTATCGTGAAAGCTGTCGATGGCCTCACGAAGGAGCTCCCCATGTTCAGCACCGCTTCCGCCTTGTCTGCCCGTCAGGTTGCCCGACTGCACTTGCGCCGTGGTGACGTGGTGGTGGTGCGCCAAGGGCGCCTGTGGTTGACCTGTCAGGGCGATGCACGCGACCACATCCTGCAAGCCGGGACCTGTTTCGTGGCCACGCGCTCGGAGGGCGTGGTGATCGAGGCGCTGGGTGGCCAGCCGTGTCGCTATGAGGTCGAGCGGCCTGCCGTGCCGACTCAGTTGCCCAGCGTGCGGGCGATGCGGTCGATGCCCGCTTGGGCGCAGGCCGCGTCTTTCTCGCCGCCGGGGGCGCCCGAGATGCCCACCGATCCGACGAGATCTTTGCCCGCATAGATGGGCAGGCCACCTTCTCCGCGGCTGGCATGCCCTGGTCCTTGTAGAAGCGGTGCGTGGACTCACGCCGATGCGGCTTTCTCTGCACCCCGCGGCAGCATCAAAGCCAACATGCCTGTGCATTGCCCAACACGTCGGCGTTTTGCGCATGAGGCTCTGCGAAATGGGCGCAAGGCTTTGCCGCTGGCTCTGCGCATGATGCAGGGCTGTTGCACACATCCGGAGCGCCGTTCATGGCCTGGTCACTTCCGCTGACGTTTTCACCGCGCGCTGTGGGCGCCATGGGTTTGGGAGCCTTGATGGGGCTGGCGGCGCACGCCCAGGTCGCCGTGCAGCCCAGCGCAGACCACGCGCGTTTGCTGGCCAGCAGCGACCCTAAGCTGGCCGCGAACAAACGGCTGGTGTATGACTTCTGGCGCGAGGTGTTCGAGGCCGGCAGGGTAGACCTGGCCGACAAGTACCTCACGCTGGGCTACATCCAGCACAACCCCACGGTGGGCACCGGGCGCGATGCCTTCATTGCCTACTTCAGCAAGCTGCGCGAGCCGCGCGCCATCGAGTCACGGGTGCGCGCGCCGCTGGTGTCCATCGTGGCCGAGGGCGACACCGTCATCCTCAGCTTCGTGCGCGAGTACCCCGACCCCCTGCGGCCTGGGCAAAATTACACCACCACCTGGTTCGACCAGTTCCGCATTGAAAACGGCCTGATCGCCGAGCACTGGGACCCGGCCATCAAGCGCTGAGGCGGAGGGTGATGCGCGTCAGGCTTTAACGCAAATAGGGGTTGAAGCGCCGCTCTTCGCCGAAGGTGCTCTCAGGCCCGTGGCCAGGCGTGAAGGTGATGTCGTCACCCAAGGGCAATAGCTTGCCTTTGATGGCGTTGATGAGGTCGGCGTGGTTGCCCTGCGGGAAGTCGGTGCGGCCGATGCTGCCGGCAAACAGCACGTCGCCCACGAAGGCATGGCGCGTGCCGGGTTCGAAAAACACGACGTGGCCGGGCGTGTGGCCAGGGCAGTGCAGCACCTGCAGCGTGTGCTGACCCAAGGTCACGGTGTCGCCATCTTTGAGCCACTGCGTGGGCGCAAAAGCCTCGGCCTGCGGGAAGCCGAACATCTGGCTTTGCTGCGGCAGGGCATCGATCCAGAACTGGTCGCCGGGGTGCGGGCCCACGATGGGCAGTCTTTCGGTGCGCGCGATGGTGCCCGTGGCGCCGGCGTGGTCGATGTGCGCGTGCGTCAGCCAGATGGCTTTGAGCGTCAGGCCCCGGTCTTTGACGGCGGCGAGCAGCTTGGCCATGTCGCCCCCCGGGTCGATCAGGGCGGCTTCATGGGTGTCTGAACACCACACCAATGAACAGTTCTGGTCAAAGGCGGTGACGGGGATGGTGATGCGTTGGAACATGGTTTATGGGAGGAATCGGAGAACAGAGTCTCAAAATTCAAAACATAGTTTCAAAACTGGAGTTGCTGACACTCTGTCAGGGCGAAACATAGTCTCAAAACGCCTTGATGCGAAACGACTTTTGGGAGCGTAGCACTGCCTTGCGCTTGATCGCCGGGAGCGCGTAGGTCTTCGGCGCGTCGGCGCGCCGCCGGATCGGGATACCAAGCGCCTCCGCGCGCTGCGACTGCGCGAGCAGCCGAGGCAAGAAGTCGGAGCGATGACACTGCCTCCACTAAACGCCGTAACGGACCTGGCTAAGCATTGCCATCGCAAACTTCAGATTTTCCAGGCTGGGCTCATTGTCCCTGAGCCATCTCACGCTGATGCCAAGGTAGCGAGCCCAGTTGACGCCATTGCGGAAGTCCCCCTTCGACTCCCTTTAACAAGAAGTTCATTCGTGCAATGTCGCTGTACGTCTGCGACGTACCCTGCAGGCCGTATGAGCCGCATGCCATTGTTCAGTACGGGCTCATGAGGGTGAGTCTGGTCCGAGCATGGTCAGCAATCAAGGTGGGCACATGACGAACGCCAAGAACCTCCGAGCCGGCCTGTGGTCATCACCGGCGGCTCGTCAGAGATCGCGCGCGCCTTCGTGGCGGCGCTGCATGCCAAAGCTTTGCGAGTCGTGACCCGCGGTCGCGATGCAGAGAAACCCAAGCAACTCACCCAAGCGGTCCCCGACATGAACGCTCAAGGATGGGCAAACGGGTTGGCCGGTAGCTCAATCTGGGGAAGTGGTCGGTTGGCCACGTCTTGCGCTTCATCCTTGGGCAAACCAAGTATGGCCAGCAAGATGGCCGCGATTCGCTTTGCCAAGGCCTGGGCATCGCCAAAGACTTCGGGTTCATGGCTGCGCTCGGCCTGGTCTGACAGGGCCGCCAAGCCACCCAGGATGGTGCTGCCGACCGCGATGTACACCGAAGGCAAGTCGGCGACGGTGAACCGCCCCGCTGACACGCCGCTGCCAATGTCTTGCAGCAGGTACTTGCCCAGGCCATGGCGCATGCTGTCACGGTTGAAGCCGGTTTGAAAAACAAAGCGCCCCCAGGTGGGGTCGGCGTGCCCGCGCAGCATCGTGTAGCGCGCCGACGCCGAGATCTTTTCGGCAGGGTCGCTCAACTGGTCGCCCAGTTTGTCCAGCGCCACGGCAAAGTGGCCGATCACCTCTTCGACGAGGGCCGCATGGATGGCGTCCTTCGATTCAAAGTGGTTGTAGAACGAACCAAACCCAACATCGGCCTTCTGCGTGATCTCGTTGATCGCCACACCAGCCATGCCGCGGTGCGCAATCAAATGCAGCGCAGCCCCCAGCAGGCGGGCGCGGGTGTCACGTTTGCGTCTGGCACCACGGGGTGTTTTGACATCGGGCGACGACTCAGCTGGCCCACATTCCTTGGCAAGAGCGCGCTGGGCAGCCGGGGCTTTTTCAATGGGCGACATGTGGACTTGAGCGGGCATCGACAGGGTTGAGCCTAGCATCGATGACCAGGAACTCAGGATTTTGAGCCGGGCCAGGGTTAGCACCATTGCTGATTATTGATAAGAAAATCATAATTGATGAAATCATCAGTTATCGACGAGGTGCCCATGAGCTTTCCTGCCCATCCCATGCGCAAGCTGACCGCCGAGGAAATTCAGCGTTACGACGAAGACGGCGTGATCATGCTTCGCCAGGCCCTGGACCCCAACTGGGTGGCCATGATCGAGGAAGGCCTTGAAAGCGCGATCTGCGATCAGTCCCTCATCGGCAAGTTCATGTCGAGAAAGGTCGAGGGCTACAAGATGGACATCTTCCTGTGGAAGCGCGTGGATGTCTTGCGTGACTTGATCTACTACGGCCCGTTCGCACGCTGGGCGCAAGATCTGATGCAGTCCAAAGAGGTTCGCTTCTTCTACGACCAGATGTTCGTCAAGGAGCCCGGTACAGACGCCCCAACGCCCTGGCATCAGGACTTGAGCTTTTGGCCCATCCGGGGCGAGCAGGTCACGTCGTTCTGGATCCCGGTGGACAAGGTCGACAAGGACAACAGCGGCTTGCTCTATGTGAAGGGCTCACACAAGTGGCCGCAGCGCTTCAAGGCGCTGTCACCCGACTATGTCGCGGCGATCATCGACGAGAAGATGGACGACATCCCCGACATCAATGCCAACCTCGACAAGTACGAGCTGCTGCACTGGGACATGGAGCCGGGCGACATCCTGATGTTCCACCCACTGACCTTGCATGGCTCGTACGGCAACACCTCGCGCACGCGTCGCCGCCGTGCGCTGGCGTTGCGTTGGACGGGTGACGATGTCACCTACCAGCCCTCGGCCAAGCGCATGCCGGTTCACTACCGCCATGATTCGCAGGAGGGTGGCCGCCTGCGCGGCGCGGCCTTCCCGATCATCTTGCCGCAACACGACCGGGCCGAACGCCATGCCCGCCTGCAGCCAGAAAGCCCGACCACGCACAAGCTGCTGACGTCTGCGGTGCAAAACGTGGTGTCGGCCGCCAAGCTGCAGCTCAGTGGCACCCGTTCGGTCATTCCCCGCCAGACGTGGAACAACCCTGCCGAAGTCAAGACCACTGAAAACAAGGCCAAGTGAAACGGGTACCCGACGATGCCCTGGTTGTGCTTGGCCTGGGGGCTCAAGCCACCTTGGTCACCAATTGGTCCAGCGGACGACGCACCTTCTTGAGGTTGACCAGCCAGTCGCCCGAGGCTTCACGGTAGCCCAGCGGCAGCAGGATCACCGAGCGCAAGCCTTGCTCGCGCAAACCCAGGATCTCGTCGACCTTTTCAGGCAAGAAGCCTTCCATGGGGGTTGCGTCCACGCCCACTTCGGCGGCGGCCAGCAAAGCCGTGCCCAGCGCGATGTAAGCCTGGCGGGCCGCGTGCTGGTGGTTGACTTCGGCGTCGCGGGGCGGGTAGGCGGCCAGCAATTGCTGACGGTAGGCTTCCCAGCCTTCGTTCTTGAAGCCGCGCACGTCGTTGGTCAGGTCAAAGGCGGCGTTGATGCGTTCGGGCGTGTAGTTGTCCCAAGCAGCGAACACCAACAGGTGCGAAGCGTCGGTGACCTGGCCTTGGCCCCATGCATTGGGCTTGATCTGCTCGCGCAGCGCGGGGTTGGTCACCACCAGCACATGGTAGGGCTGCAGGCCGCTGGAGCTGGCGGTCAGGCGAATGGTCTCCAGGATGTGGTTGACCTTGTCTTCAGGCACAGCCTGCTTGGGGTCGAATTTTTTGGTGGCATAGCGCCAGTTCAGCAGCTTGATCAGGTCAGACATGGTCGGGTCCTCAGCGAATGAGATGGGAAGGGATGGCCCTCATCTTATGGGCACGGTGCAATGACCTTTCAGCGCAAGGGCATCTGATTTTTGATAAGCGCGAGGCCATGTCCTCAGCGGAAGATGCCCAGGTCAACGCAGTCGGCCATGGCCGCATAACCTGCGGCGCTGGGGTGCCGATGGTCGCTGCGGTCAAAGGCGGGCAACAGGCGCGAGGGGGGGCGTGATCGAGAAGCCCAAGTCGTTGATGCCTATCAGGATGAGCGCATCGGTGACGCCGTTCAGGCTCTGCACGTCGCGGTCAAGTCGCGCGCGGCACTGCAGGTGGTCGGGGTAAGGCACGTCTTGGCCAATGCGTTTGGTCGATGACAGCAGCGGCACACCCAGTGCGGCCATGAAGCCATCGGTGATGGAGTCGCCGAACATGGCCATCACGCGATCTCCACAGGCTCATAAGCACACGCGATTTCCTTCCTTCCCATGGTCGGGCGCCAGCCTCAAAACTAGCGGGTCGTACGCAGTTCAGGCAGAGCCCCATGCAAACACCTTCCATCCAGCTCATCGGTGCCCTTTCGGTGTTCGCCCTCTTTGGCATCACTGAGGCCATCCAGGGGCGGTTTTTCAGCCGCGACGCCACCCGTCAAGACAACCGCCTGGACCTGGCTGTGACCTTGCTGTTCCCGTTCATCTCGGGCAGTGTGCTGGCCGCATCGGGTGCCTTGTGTGCTTGGCTGTTGCCCGAGCAGCGCGGCATGTGGGCCGATTGGGCCTGGTGGCAGATGCTGCCGGTGCTGTTGCTGGCCGATGACCTGACCCAGTACCTGTGGCACCGCTTGAGTCACACCTCGGTGATGTGGCCTTTGCACCGCGCCCACCATTCGGCGGCTTACATGAGCGTGCGCGTGGTCTACCGCAACAACGCCTTTTATTACGCGCTGATGCCGGGCTTGTGGCTGTCAGGTGCTTTGTTGTACCTCGGCTTTGGCTGGGTCTACGTGGGCTACGCCATGGTCAAACTGACGGTGGTGATTGCTGCCCATTCAGCGGTGCGTTGGGATCAATGGCTGTATCGGTCGCCGGCCTTGCGGCCCTTGGCCTGGGTGGTCGAGCGGACCATCTCGACCCCGGCCACGCACTTTGCGCATCACGCCTTGACCCAAGACGACGGTGTGGGTCATTACACCGGCAATTACGGCAACTTGCTGTTTTTCTGGGACGTGCTGTTTGGCACGGCCCACATCACCCGCCAATACCCACCGGCCTATGGCTTGAGCGATGACCGTGCGCATGGCCCGGAGGCGTGGTGGGTTCAGTTCTTGTACCCCGTGTTCCGCTCCAGGCGGGCTGACACGGTGCTGGGCTCGGGGGCGCACCAGCCGCGGGTTTGACAAGGCCAGGGGCCTTGTCGCTGCTCACAGGAAGGGCAAGGCGTCAATCACCTCACGCACCGGCGTTTGGGCCCCTTGTAGCGGCAAGAAGGCGTCGGCCCAGGCTTGCGCTTCCCACAAGGCATCGGCGCGGCAGACCTGCACTGCTGCCGTCACACCCAAGATGGCCGCAGCCACGGCGCTGGCGCGCAGCGCCGCCGTGGCGCGGCTTGAGCGCGGGCGGTGGCCAGGGCCAAGCGGCTCGCAGGGCGCGCCAGTGGTTCTGTACCGTGGGGCTTGTTCGGTTGGATCGCCATCGTGTGACATGGTGTGTTGCCCGTGCAAAGTGTGTGGATGTCTCCTTCACTTCGCAGCTTTCGTACCAAGCGGGTTCTCCAGGGAATGCGTGCCAAAGGCATTCCAGATTGCGCCAAACTGCACACCACGCTGCAGGCAAGTCAACATGGCATCGCCGCACTGCATCAAAGCCAGCAGGGCGCAGCGCCGATGACAGGCTCAGCGAATCTCGCCGATTTTGGCCAGCCTGGCACGCACGATGTTGCGGCTCAGGCCCAGCAGTTTGGCCGTCTGTACCTGGTTGCGATGGCAGTAGTTGAAGGCCGACCGAACCACCAGCTCTTCGATGTGTTCGTACAGCGCGTCCATGTTCTCTTCGAAGAGGCCGGTCAGGGCCGTGGTCAGGATGTCAGACGACGATGCGCTCTGTATGCCCGAACTCAGACTGGCTTCGTGCCGACCTGTTTGCAGGGACGACAGTTGCAGGTCTTCCACCTCGATGACGTTGTGGCGGCAAATGATCAGGGCGTGGTGGATGGCGTTTTCGAGTTCGCGGATGTTGCCTGGCCAGGTGTGGCTCAGCAGCTTGCGCTGTGCCAATGGGCTCAGCGTGGTCTCGTCATAGCCCAGGCGACGCTGGTAGGTGGTGATGAAGTGCCTTGCCAGAGGCAAGATGTCGCCCGGCCTGTCGCGCAACGCAGGCAGCGCCAGGTGCACCACCCTAAGGCGATAGAACAGGTCTTCACGGAAGTGGCCCGCAGCCACGGCACTTTCAAGTCGCACGTTGGTGGCCGCCACGATGCGGACATCGATCGGAATGGAGCGACGCGAGCCCAGCCGGATCACTTCGCGCTCTTGAAGCACCCGCAGCAGCTTGACTTGCAGGGCCAGCGGCAGGTCGCCGATTTCATCCAGAAACAGCGTGCCACCGTCGGCTTCTTCGAACCACCCGGCTTTGGGTGCGAATGCGCCGGTGAACGCCCCCTTTTCATGCCCGAACAACTCGCTCTCGATCAGGGTTTCTGAAAAGGCGCCGCAGTTCACGGCCACGAAGGGCGCGTTGCGGCGTTTGCTCAGCGCATGGATGTGACGCGCGATCAGCTCTTTGCCCGTGCCGGTCTCGCCGATCACCAGCACATTGGCATCGGTGGGTGCCACCACGGCGACCTGTGCCAGCAAAGCCGCTGAGGACGGGTCTTCAAAGACCTGCGCGGTCGCGCGGATCGATGTGGCCAGGGCTTGCGGGTTGGGTAAGGTCAGCACACTCATGAGTAAAAGCTCGGTTTGGGGTGCATGCCCTTGAGCGTCCATTCGCCCAGCTCGCGCACCTTGTAGTCCAAAGGGTCGTGCAGGGTGTGGGTGCGCAGGTTGCGCCAGTGCCGATCAAGCCGCAGGCCCGCGTGGGTCGAGCGCGCGCCCGTCACTTCGAACATGCGGCTGCACAGGTCCAGCCCCGTGGTGCTGGCCGCCACTTTGGCGATGGCCACAGCCACAGCGACGTCGCCGCGCTGCGCATGGGTCAGCTTGTCGCCGGCTTGCCAGGCCTCATCCAGCAACTGTGCGGCCCGGTCTGCCAGCACGCGCATGCTTTCCAGTCCCACGCAGAAGTCGCCGTAGTGGGCCAGCACATAGGGGTCGTCGCTGGCCCGGTCCACGTGCGCGGCGTACCAAGGTCTGGCTTCGTGCAGGGTGTAGCGCGTGGCCTCGTCCAGCGCACCCATGCTGATCCCCACGTAGATGTTGGTGAGGATCAGTTGCGCGATCAAGGGCCGCAGACAAGACGCCGGTGTGCTCAGCGGCCCCGGATCAGACAGGATCTCGGCCTCGTCAACCCGGACGCGCTCGAAGTTGACGCTGCCGCTGTCGGTCTGTCGCTGCCCGATGTTGTCCCAGTCTTGAAAGACCGTGATGCCGCTGCGTGCAGTCGGCAAGGCCGCGATGATCAGGCCTTGCCGGCTCTCGGGGTAGGCCGATGCAATCAGCATCTCGGAGTCGATGGCGCCTGAGCAAAAGCTCTTCTTGCCAGAGAACTCGCACCAACCATCGAACTGCTTGCAAATGGTTCGGCGGTCGAGCGGGTTGACCGCATTGCCCCAGAACCAGTTGCGGCGCGCGGTGTTCTCGTACCAGGGTTCCCATTGTTTGGGGGACCCGAACAAGCGGATGGTCGCCAGCATGAGGTGCTGAAAGCCAAAGACGTGAGCGATGGAGCTGTCCACCTTGGCGAACTCGCGCACCACGGCCATGGTCTCGGACCAGTTGGCACCGCTGCCACCATAGGCTTTGGGGATGCTCATCTTGAGCAAGCCGCTTTGGCGCAGTTGATCGCGCTCGGCCTTGGGTGTGCCGCCCAGGTGGTCTCGCTCGGCAGCAGTGAGGGCAAATTGCGTGGCCAGTTCGCGAGCCAGGTCCATGGGCAATGGCGCGGTCAAGGGGGTTCCTTTTGGGTGGTGTTTTGAAGGTTGCTGTCTGAGCAGCAGTGCCTGTTTCAACGCAGGAACCGGGCCACGCTCAGTTGCTTGAAAATCGCACAACCTTTGCCGCCTCCAGCAGATGTTTGCTGCATTGCGCGCAGCGGCCTGCTGAATTGCGTGCAGGTCGAGCACCGAACCCAGCACGGCTTTGCCGGCGGCATGTTGGTGGGTGGTCACCTCATCAGCAAAGCTGCTCGCGCATCAGCAGGTTCACGCGTGTTTGCCAACAGAGCAGGTGCACGTCCGCCTGCGCAGTCGTCTGGGCACAGAACCTGCGGGCCATCTGGCACCGATCACTGAGCCACATGATGACCACACTGCCCTTGCCAGAAAGCCCATCTCTTGCCAATCTCTCGCAAGAGGTTCACCGACAGGTCGAGAGCCTGGTCGAGCAACTTGCTGCGACGGCCGTCGAGCGTGACCGCACGGGCGGCTCACCCCTGCACGAGCGTGCTTTGCTGAGGCAAAGCGGCTTGCTTGCCTTGCGTGTGCCAGAGGCCTGGGGTGGACACGGCGCGAGTTGGTCGCAGACCTATGCCATCGTGCGGCGGCTGGCACAGGTCGACAGCTCGGTCGCTCATGTGTTTGGCTTTCAGCACCTCATGCTGGCCACCATTCACCTCTTCGGCAGCGATGCGCAGTGGGAGTCACTGGCTCGCCAAACCGTGAGCCAGCGCTGGTTCTGGGGCAATGCCCTCAATCCGCTGGACCGCCGCACAGTGGGCACGGCGAGTGCCAGCGGCTACACCTTCGAAGGTCAAAAAAGCTTTTGTTCAGGGGCCACCGATTCAGACATGTTGATCGCCTCGGCGCTAGAGGCTGATCAGGGGCGACTCTTGATTGCCGCGATACCCAGCTCGCGCGCCGGCATCACGGTGCATGGCGATTGGGACAACATGGGACAGCGCCAGACCGACAGCGGCAGTGTGTCTTTTGATGCGGTTGAGGTGCAATCCGGCGAGCTGCTGCTGGACCCCGGCCCCTTCAGTTCACCCTTTGCTTGTTTGCGCTCATTGATTGCGCAGCTCTCGCTCACCAACATTTACCTGGGCATTGCGCAGGGGGCCTTGAGCACAGCCAAGGCTTACACGCTCAGCAGCAGCAGGCCGTGGATTGGATCGCCCGCTGCCAGCGCCAAGGAAGACTTGTATGTGCTGGCCCACTACGGCGAGTTCTGGGCCTCACTGGAAGGCGCGCGTTTGCTCGCAGATCACGCGGCGCAATTGTTGGACGCCGCTTGGTTCGCGGGCCTGGACTTGACCGAGGCCCAGCGTGGCGAGGTGGCCGTGGCGGTGGCGACAGCCAAGGTGGCCGCGACCCGCGCCGGCCTGGACCTGACATCGCGCATGTTCGAAGTCGCTGGTGCCCGCGCGACCACAGCGGCTTTGCGCTTGGACCGCTTCTGGCGCAACTTGCGCACACACACGCTGCATGACCCGGTGGACTACAAGCTGCGCGAGCTGGGCGACTGGGCGCTCAACGACAAGCACCCTGTGCCCAGCTTCTATTCATGAGTGAAGAAGAGATTGCGCTTTGAATGCGCACACCCAAAGGCCCTGCATGCAGGGCCTTTTTGCTTTCTGACGGTCAGGCAACTCTGCGTGCCGGGCTGCTGAACTTTGCACATCGCTGTCGATTGCATGTTGCTTGGCGGTCACCCCATCAGATATGCAGATGCGTGCAATGCATGTGCGCGCAGGCATGTTGTTGCGGGGGCAGCAGAACAGAGCTTGACGAGGCCATGGATTGGCTGAAATGCAGCAGGTGCTGCTGCTTGGCGCACACAGCCGAGACGCCGACCCTGCGTCAATGCCTTGGCACAGCAAGTGCAATGCATAGACACATGAAGAGCGCCGTGTCTGCGCTTGTGAGGATGAAAGCATGAGCAAGAAACTGAAAGTCGTGGCCGTCGTGGGCAGCCTTCAACGGCCCTCTCGCACCCTGTCGTTGACCCAGTCCGTGGCCGCCAAGTTGGGCGAGTCCATTGCCATCGAGCTGGAGGTGATCGAGCTGGGTGACATCGTGGGCCGCCTGGGCCCTGCCACGCGTCGCACGGATCTGCCTGCGGCCATCGAGCAGCAGCTGAAGGCCGTTGAATCGGCCGACCTGGTCATCGCGGCCACGCCCGTCTACCGTGCTTCCTTCACTGGCTTGTTCAAGCACTTCTTTGACTTCATCGACCACACCGCCTTGGTGGATGTGCCTGTGCTCTTGCTGGCCACAGGCGGCAGCCAGCGCCATGCCCTGGTTATCGAGGGCGCTTTGCGGCCGCTGTTCAGCTTCTTCCAGTCGCTGACCTTGCCCATTGGCGTGTTCGCCACTGACCCAGAGTTCAGCAACTACCAGGTGAGTGACCTTGACCTGGTTGCCCGCATTGACCTGGCTGTTGAGCGTGCCTTGCCATGGCTCGAAGCCCGCATTCACCACCCTTCGCGCAACCCCCAAGCCTTGGCGGCTTGAACACCCCTGGAGAGTCATCATGAGCCAAACACAAAACGATGCCGTCAAGTTCGCCTACTGGGTACCCAATGTGAGCGGAGGCCTGGTTGTCAGCAAGATCGAGCAACGCACGCACTGGGGCCTGGACTACAACGTGCGCCTCGCGCAGGCTGCCGAGACCGCAGGCTTCGAATACGCCTTGAGCCAGATCCGCTTCACCGCGGGCTATGGCGCCGACAACCAGCACGAGTCGGTGTCGTTCAGCCAAGCCTTGTTGCATGCCACCACCAAGCTCAAGGTGCTGGCCGCCATCCTGCCTGGGCCGTGGCATCCCGCCGTGGTGGCCAAGCAGTTGGCGACCATCGATCACATCAGCAATGGGCGCATCGCCATCAATGTGGTGAGCGGGTGGTTCAAAGGCGAGTTCACCGCCATTGGCGAACACTGGCTTGAGCACGACGAGCGCTATCGCCGATCGGAAGAGTTCATCCGTGCGCTCAAGGGCATCTGGACCACTGACAACTTCACCTTCAAGGGTGACTTCTACCGCTTCAACGACTACACGCTCAGCCCCAAGCCGCTGCAAAAGCCGCACCCAGAGATCTTCCAGGGTGGCAGCTCGCGCGCAGCGCGTGACATGGCCTCACGGGTCTCTGATTGGTACTTCACCAATGGCAACACGCCTGACAAGCTCAAGGAGCAGGTTGATGACATCCGCACCAAGGCGGCTGAAACCGGGCATCAGGTGCGCATTGGCGTCAATGCCTTCGTGATCGCACGCGACACCGAAGAAGAAGCCAAGCAGGTACTGGCCGACATCATCAAGCACGCCCACGTGGAGGCGGTTCATGCTTTTGGCGACGCCGCCAAGCAAGCGGGCAAGGCGTCGCCCGAGGGGCAAGGCAACTGGGCCACGTCCACCTTTGAGGACTTGGTTCAGTACAACGACGGCTTCCGAACCAACCTGATCGGCACGCCTCAGCAAGTGGCTGAGCGCATCGTGGCGCTCAAAGCCGTGGGTGTCGATTTGGTGTTGACGGGCTTCTTGCACTTCATTGAAGAGGTGGAGTACTTCGGCCGCAAGGTGCTGCCTTTGGTGCGCGAGCTGGAAGCGGCGCAGGCACGCCAAGCCGCTTGATTACGGCATAACACAGACCACCATTGCCATGACCACCGCCGCACCCACTGCTGCACACACACACGGTCTGCTTGATGCCCTGGGGCAGCGCGCCCGCGTGTCGCCACACCAACGGGCGCTGCGCTTTCAGCGCCAAGGCGCGTGGCGCAGCCAGAGCTGGGCCCAGTTCAAACTCACCGTGGAGCTTGCCACCCACGTGTGGCGCAGCCTGGGCGTGGGCGCAGGCAGCCACATTGCGCTGATCGGACCACTCAGCGAGCTTGCCTTGGCCACGGTGCTGGCAGCTGAGGTGCTGGGAGGCACGGCTGAATGGGTGCCGTCAGGCCACGCAGGCGACGTACCAGTGCGAGCAGACGCCTGGCTGGTTGATGGTGCGGTCGATTTGTCAGGTTTGCCGGACGCGGCCTGGCGCGATGGCCTGGTCGTGCTCCGGCAGGGGCAGGGTGCCCAGTCAGGCAACGAGGGCCGCTTGCATGCTTTTGATCAGTTGCTGGCTGCTTTGCCTGATGCGGTGGTGCCGGCATGGCCTGCCGCCTCGGCGTTGAGCCGGCCGCGCAAGGGCCCCAGCGTGCCCACGTGGTTCGTGGCGGGCTTGTCTCATGGGGCCACGCTGCAGGCGCTGCTGCGCCTGTGGCTGAGCCAAGCTTGGGTGCTTGCGTTGCCCGAGCCAGGCGGCAACGTCCATCTCGATCGTCAGGCCATGCAGCCTGACGGCGTGATTGACACGCCTGAGGGCTTGGCAGCCTTGGCGAGACATGCGTCAGACCGCTGGCCTGCCGTGCAAGGTGTGCGTTCACGCTTGATGGCGTGGGCGCTGGCTGCAAGGGGCGGCGCTCAGCTTGGCAGCATCACCAGGGTGTTGGCCGCATCACAAGGGCGTGCGGCGCAGCCATGGGGCGTGCGATCGTGGCTGGCCGCGCGTGTGCTTCGCCATTTGGGCCTGAGTCGGGCGCGCGTGTTGGTGGTCGATGGGGGGGCGACCAGCGGCGATGAGGCCTGGGCCGCACGTTTGGGCCTGCCTGTTCAGACATGGTCAGCGTTTGAGCACGGCATCGCACTGTCAAGGCCTGTTGACGCAGCATCTGTCGGAGGCGTGGCGCCTGGGCCTGTGCCTGATGCACCTGAGTTCGATTCAGGCGTTGAACTCTCAGGCTTGAGCAGAGCCGCATCATGAGCAGGAACACCCCGTCGGTTGCACACGCTGGCTCAGCCTTGTTGGGTGTGCAAAACATCAGCCTGGCGTTTGGCGGGGTCAAGGCCGTCACCGACATCAGCTTCGATGTGCATGCGGGCGAGATCCTCTCCATCATCGGGCCCAACGGCGCAGGCAAGAGCTCCTTGCTCAATGTCATCAGTGGGGTGTACGAGGCCCAGCAGGGCACGTTGAGCTTGCACGGGAGCCCCTTGCGCCAATGGCATCCACGGCAGGCTGCACAAAACGGCATCGCCAGAACCTTCCAGAACCTGGCCTTGTTCAAGGGCTTGAGTGTGCTGGAAAACGTACTTACCGGCCGCAGCTTGGTGGGCGGCAGCCACGCGTTGGGCCAGGCCTTGCGCTTGCCCTCGGCCCGCAGACACGAAGCGGCGCAAGTGGAGGTGGCCGAGCAGGTCATCGCTTTCTTGCAACTGCAGTCGATCCGGCACAGCCCGGTGGGCAGCCTGTCCTATGGTCAACAAAAACGCGTCGAGTTTGCCCGTGCCCTGGCTGCAGAGCCCCGCATCTTGCTACTCGACGAGCCGATGGCGGGCATGAACGCACAGGAGAAGCAGGCCATGGCTCGCGCCATCGTTGAAGTCAACCGCACCCATGGCACGACCATCGTGTTGATCGAGCACGACATGGGCGTGGTGATGGACATCTCGGACCGCGTGGTGGTGCTGGACTACGGCAAGAAGATCGCCGATGGCCCGCCCGACACCGTGCGCACCAGCCAGGCCGTCATCGACGCCTATCTGGGCGTGGCCCATTGAACCAAGAGGGGACAGCTGATGGCCTTTTTTCTGGAAGTCCTGATTGGCGGCATGCTTGCGGGCGTCATGTACTCGCTGGTCGCCTTTGGGTTTGTGCTGGTCTACAAGGCATCAGGGGTGTTCAGCTTTGCGCAAGGCGCGATGGTGCTCTTTGCCGCCCTGACCTTTGTCAGCCTGACCGAGCGTGGCGCGCCTTCATGGGTGGCCTTGCCCTTGACCTTGCTGCTGATGTTGGTCATGGCCTGGCTCATTGAGCGCTGGGTACTCAGGCCGCTGGTCAACCGCCAGCCCATCGTGCTGTTCATGGCGACGCTGGGTTTGAGCTATGTGATCGAAGGCATCGCACAGCTGGCCTGGGGCACACAGGTACACGCCTTGGAGCTTGGCATTGACGACGTGCCCTTCGACGTAGGCGGGGTCTTCATATCGCAATTCGACCTGTTTGCGGCGACATCTGCGGGGGGGCTGGTCGCCAGCCTCTCTATCTTGTTCAATCGCACCCGCATGGGACTGCGCTTGCGCGCCGTGGCCGATGACCCGCTGGCTGCGCTGGCCGTGGGCGTGAACCTGCGCAAGGTGCTGGCCGTGGTCTGGGCAGTGGCGGGGCTGGTGGCGCTGATCGCCGGCCTGTTGTGGGGGGCGCGCTCAGGGGTGCAGTTCTCTTTGTCCTTGGTGGTGCTCAAGGCCTTGCCGGTGCTGATCATCGGCGGCTTCACCTCCATCTCGGGTGCTGTGGTGGGCGGCCTGCTCGTGGGGGCCAGCGAGAAGCTTGCCGAGGTTTACATCGGGCCCATGGTGGGCGGCGGCATCGAGAACTGGTTCCCTTATGCCCTGGCCGTTTTGTTCCTGTTTGTCCGTCCCTACGGCCTTTTCGGAGAGCGCACCGTTCAACGGGTGTGATCACACATGACGATGACGCACACATCCTCCGTGGCCCGCGCCACCTCACTGGCGCAGCTCAGCCAGCCAGACCCGGCAACAACCGCCGTGCCGTGGCCCCGATGGGGCTTGATCGCCCTGTTGTTGCTGGCCTTTGGCGTCGTGCCTTGGGTGGGCAATGACTACTGGCTCTCGGCCATCTTGGTGCCCTTGCTGGTGTTCTCGCTGGCTGCGCTGGGACTCAACATCCTGACTGGCTACACAGGGCAGTTGTCGGTCGGCTCTGCGGCGTTCATGGCCATAGGTGCCTTTGCCTCCTACAACTTTGCGCTGCGTGTGCCTGAGCTGCCATTGTTGGTCAGCATCACGCTGGGTGGTGTCATCAGTGCCTCGGCGGGCGTGGTGTTTGGCCTGCCAAGCCTGCGCATCAAGGGCTTTTATTTGATCGCTTCGACACTGACGGCGCAGTTCTTTGTGCAGTGGCTGTTCGTCAAGGTCAGCTGGTTCTCCAATGACAGCGCATCGGGTGTGATCTCGGCGCCCAAGCTGAACATCGCCGGTGTCAGCTTCGACTCACCAGCAGGGCGTTACGTGCTGACTTTGTCCATCGTGGTGGTGCTGACCTGGCTGGCGCACAACCTGGTCAAAAGCCAAACGGGCCGTCAGTGGGTGGCCGTGCGCGACATGGACACCGCAGCAGAAGCCATGGGCATCTCGATCTTGCACACCAAGCTGCAGGCCTTTGCCATCAGCTCCTTTTACCTGGGCGTGGCCGGCGCCTTGTGGGCCTTTGCCTATCTGGGCACGGTCGAGCCACATGGCTTTGACCTGAACCGTTCGTTCCAGATCCTGTTCATCGCCATCATCGGGGGCCTGGGCAGCATCGCGGGCAACTTCCTGGGGGCGGCGTTCATCGTGTTGTTCCCGGTGTTGCTCAGCCAAGTTGCGGGAGGTGCCTTGGCCGGCATCGTTGACGAGGGCAACCTCGAGAACCTGCAAAAAATCATCTTCGGTTCTTTGATCATTTTCTTCCTGATCAAAGAGCCCGAGGGCCTGGCCCGGCTGCTGCGCTCGCTGCATGAGCGCTGTCGATCCTGGCCGCTGCGGGACTGAGCGCCCGCCCCCTCGTTGCCCTGACCGCGCGCTCAGGGGCTCCGAACCCTTCGCTTTTTCACTTCACCGCTGGCAGCACGTTTGGGTGCCTGCCCGGGCTTTGCGCACCCTTTTTTTTACCCAGGAGATTCTCATGACTTACCTACAAACCATCCGCAAACGCTTGACGCAGGGCTTGGCTGCCGCCGGTCTGATCGCCTTGAGCGTGGGCTCTCAGCTGGCCTTGACCACTCAGGCTCATGCCCAGTCTGGCAAAGAGCAGTACTTCCCGCTGCAAAGCTATCGTGTTGGCCCCTATGCGGCTGGCGGCACGGGGTTTTTCGGTGGCTTCATTGACTATCTCAACCTGATCAACCAGCGCGACGGCGGCGTCAATGGTGTCAAGCTCACCTGGAGCGAGTGCGAGACCGAGTACGTCGTCGAGCGCGGCGTGGAGTGCTATGAGCGCCTCAAGAAGGGCCTCAACGGCGCACCCTCTGCGGCGACCAACCCTTTGAGCGTGGGCATTGCCTACGCCACGCTGGAGCGCTCGACCGCCGACAAGCTGCCGCTGATCACCATCAACCATGGCCGCACCGATTCGACCGATGGCCGCGTGTTCCCTTACGTCTTTCCGCTGCAGCTCAACCCGTATAGCGAGGTCTCGGCCATCGTCAACTACATCGGCCAGCAAGTGGGCGGTCTGGACAAGCTCAAGGGCAAGAAGATCGTGACGCTGTACCACGGCTCGCCCTATGGCAAAGAGACCATCCCGGTGCTCGACATCTTGTCCAAGAAGTACGGCTTTGCCTTGACCCACATTGAGGTGCCTCACCCGGGTAATGAGCAGCAATCGCAGTGGCTCACCATCCGGCGCATCAAGCCCGACTACGTGATCTTGCGTGGCTGGGGCGTGATGAACCCGGTGGCGCTCAAGAACGCGCAGAAGGTGGGTTTCCCGGCCGACCACGTGATCGGCAACATCTGGAGCAACTCTGAAGACGACGCCGCGCCGGCCGGTGACGCCGCCAAGGGCTACATCTCGATCACCACACACCCTTCGGGCACGCAGTTCCCGGTGTTGCAAGACATCAAGAAAGTTGTGGTGGACGCGGGCAAGGGCAACCTGGCCGACCCCAAGCGATTTGGCAACGTCTACTACAACCTGGGCGTGGTCAATGGCATCTTGAACGTCGAGGCCTTGCGCGTGGCCCAAGCCAGGTATGGCAAGCGTCCTTTGACGGGCGAAGAGGTGCGTTGGGGCTTTGAAAACATCCACCTGGACGAGGCCCGCCTCAAGCAGCTGGGCGCCCTGGGCCTGGTGCAACCGCTCAAGCTGAGCTGCGCTGATCATGAAGGCGGCGGTGCCGTGCGCTTCCAGCAATGGACGGGCAGCAACTGGAAGGTGATCAGCGACTGGGTGCAGGCCGATCGCGCCTTGCTGCGCCCGATCATCGAAGCCTCGTCGATCAAGTACGCCAAGGAAAAAGGCTTGACCGTGCGCGATTGCAGCAAAGAGGCGGTCGCCTTGGCGTCCACACACTGAGTGCAGGCAGGGCCATGACCATGTCCACCCAGACACCCCCTTTGTTGCAGGTTGATCGGCTGGAGGTGCTGTATGGCAACGCCATCCTGGCGGTGCGCGGCGTGTCGATCGAGGTGCAGGCGGGCAGCATCGTGGCCTTGCTGGGTGCCAATGGCGCGGGCAAGACCACCACGCTCAAAGCCATCTCCAGGTTGCTGCAGGCCGAGCGTGGCGAGGTGGTGGCAGGCGATGTCCGCATCGACGGTCAGTCGGTGCTGGACACCGCCCCCGACGAGCTGGTGCGCCGCGGTGTGGTGCAGGTGCTCGAAGGGCGGCGCTGCTTTGCGCACCTCAGCGTCGAAGAGAACCTCTTGCTGGGCGGGCATGTGAAGTCGCCCTCCGGCAAGGTGCTCGGCGAGCGTCTGGCGGATGTGTATGCGCTGTTTCCTCGCTTGAAAACACGTCGCGCCAGCCTGGCGGGCTACACCTCTGGGGGCGAGCAGCAGATGGTGGCCATTGGCCGCGCGCTGATGGCTCAACCTCGGTTGGTGTTGCTCGATGAGCCTTCGATGGGCCTGGCGCCCTTGGTGGTGCAGGAGATCTTCGAGGCCATCCGTGCGCTCAACCAGCAGGGCGTGAGCTTTGTGCTGGCTGAGCAGAACGCCCGCATGGCCTTGAGCCATGCCCACCACGCCTATGTGCTGGAGACAGGGCGCGTGGCCATCAGCGGCTCGGCCCAGGCACTCAGTGCCAAGACCGACATCCATGATTTTTACCTCGGTGCCGGTGGTGACCACCGCATCAGTTTCATTGACGACAGACTGCGCCGCAGGGCGTGAACCCAAAAAGGAACTTCTCATGTCTTCTGTATTGAATGCCCCCGTGGCAGCACCTGCTGTTGGCCCACTCAAGCCAGCACACATCATCCGCAGCGATGAGGAGGCGATCGAGGTCGCCAAAAAGCTCGCGGCCCACTTCGCGGTGGGCGCTTCTGAGCGTGATCGCCAGCGCCGCCTGCCGGTGGACGAGTTGGAGCTGTTCTCGCAAAGCGGCTTGTGGGGCATCACCGTGCCTAAAGAATACGGCGGTGCCTTTGTCTCCAACGTGACCTTGGCCAAGGTCGTGTCCATCATCTCCGAGGCCGACCCCAGCTTGGGGCAGGTGCCTCAGAACCACTTGTACATGGTTGAGGCCCTGCGTCTGGATGGCACCGATTGGCAAAAGCGCACCTTCTTCGACCTCGTGCTCAAGGGCACGCGCTTTGGCAATGCCTTCTCTGAGATCGGCACCAAAGACGTCAACGATGTACGCACGCGCATCGAGCGACAAGGCCGAGCTGAAGGCGAAGGCTGGTCGCTCAATGGCCGCAAGTTCTACTCGTCGGGAGCCTACCTGGCGCACTGGGTGCCCGTTGTCGCCAAGAACCCGCAAGACCGAACCGTGATCGTCTTTGTTGAGCGCAACGCGCCTGGACTGACTGTGATCAACGACTGGTCGAGCTTTGGCCAACGGACCACCGCCAGCGGCACCTCGGTCATCGAGAACGTGTTCGTGCCCGAGACCCATGTGCTGGACCACCAACTGGCATTCGAGCGCCCCACGCCCATGGGCCCGGTGGCGCAGATCATCCAGGCGGCCGTCGACGTGGGCATTGCCCGTGCGGCCCTGCAAGACACGCTCAACTTCGTGCGCAAACAGGCACGACCCTGGATCGACGCCCATGTCGAGCATGGCTACGAAGACCCGCTGACCCTGCATGCCGTGGGCGATTTGGTGATCCGTCAGCACGCCAACGAGGCTTTGCTGGAGCGTGCTGGCCGCGTGCTGGACGAAGCCACGGCAGACCCCACCGAGCAAAAGGTGGCCGAGGCTTCGATCGCGGTGGCCGAGTCCAAGGCCTTCTCGCACGAGACGGTGATTCACGTGACCAGCAAGCTCTTTGAGTTGGGCGGCACGCGCTCGACCCTGGAAGAGTTCAACTTCGACCGCCACTGGCGCAACGGCCGCACGCACACGCTGCATGACCCCGCACGCTGGAAGTACCACATCGTGGGCAACTTCTACCTCAATGGCGTGAACCCAGCCCGTCACCCCTGGCTGTGAGCCACAGCGAAGGCCCGGTGCCTTGACGCGGCCTTCGCCCCCTCTTTGACCCGCTGCATGTGGTGGCCTGAGACATCAGGTCAGGCCGCTGCATGTCTGCGAGCTTCCTTTTCAATCCATACAAATCACCAACAGGATCAGACATGAGCAAACTCACCTCAGTGGCCGCAGCGGCGGCATTGGCGACGGCCGCTTTGGCCGCCCCATCGCTGGCGCAGGCTGAGGCGCAGGCCTCCAGCGTCACGATCTACGGCATCGTTGACCTCTTCACAGAGTTTGGCAACGCTGGCAAAGGCACCGTCACGCGCGTTGAAAGCGGCGGCATTGCCCAGACCCGCCTTGGCTTCACCGGGCGCGAAGACCTGGGTGGCGGGCTGGGTGCCGAGTTCACGCTGGAGTCTGGCTTTGCTGCCGACACCGGCTCGACCGGAGCCAACTTCTGGAGCCGGCAAGCCCACGTGGGCCTGACGGGCAAGTCGTTTGGTGCCCTGCGGTTTGGCCACCAATACACGCCCTTGTTCTTGACCACCTACGCCTTTGACGCCTTTGGCCTGGGTACGGCCGGCAACTTCTGGAACCTCAGCCAATACGGCAATTTCTGGCAAGACAACGCAGTCGTTTACGAGACGCCCGATTGGAACGGCTTGTCTGCTCGCGCCTTGTATGCGCCGTCTGAAAAGGCCGGCTCTGGCCAGGGCAAATACAGCGCCCTGAGCTTGAGCTACAACGCTGGCCCTCTGCAACTGGTGGGCTCGTTTGACAAGCGTGGCGTGGTGGCCAATGGCCCCCAGGCCAGCTACCTGGCTTTGGGCGGCACCTATGACTTCACCGCCTTCAAGCTGTTCTTTGGCTTGCAGACGGTCCAGCATGCCGAGCCCCTCGAAGCCGTCAATGCCGATGCGCGCATTTACTCACTGGGCGTGCATGTGCCCGTCAGTGCTGCCGGCAAGGTGGCCGTGTCGTACACATCGCGTGACGACCGCAGCACAGCGAACCAAGATGCCAACCAACTGGCGCTGGGCTACTACCACAGCCTGTCCAAGCGCACGACCTTGTACACGGCGGCCAGCCAGATCAGCAACAAGAACGATGGTGCCTTGGGCATCGGCTACACGCCGCTGAGCGTGACCCCAGGTCACAGCACGCGAGCGCTCCAGTTCGGCATTCAGCACACGTTCTGATGCAAGCTGCGGCCTGGCGTGGCCGTCGGGCTGCAGTGCATGGACGCACGCGCAGCCAGGGTCACGGCATGGCATACAGGGCGTATGCCCCTGGCACAGCGATCACCATCCACAGGCTCAAGGTGCCCGTCACAAGATGTGGCCTTTGCCGAAGCACCCTCACCTGTTCGGGGCAGCGCCAGCTCGCGGGGCCGCTTGAACAGCGGCAGCGTGGCGGCATTGGCCTGCGTCTCTTGCCAGAACTGGAGATTGCCACCGATCAAGGCCAAGGCCAGGTAAGGCTAGAGCTGCGCGCGCACCCCGGTCAGCGCGGCAATCGCAATCAGCAGGTAGGCAGTGCAGCGGAGTTGGACTTAGCGGTTCATGTGGCGGCGTCGGCAATGCCGGCCGCATGCGCGATCTGGGAGATGGTCTTGTCGGTTTCCAGCAGTAGCATTTCGGCGTACTCGATGCCGACCTCGGCGCGCAATTGCGGGAAGGTCGTGCCTTCGTCCTTCAGGCGCCGGCTGAGTGTGCGAGCCGAGATGGCCAGCGTCTCGGCCATGGAGGTGGCGTCCAGCAGTTGCTTTTGCCGAACGCCGCCTCGTAGTCGGCCGGGCCGCCCATTGGGCTGTGGGGGAGGTGAACGGTGCAGGCGCTCACAGGCCGAGTCCGGAAGGGGATGACCTTGAGCAGTGCGGTCACCACCGTTTCCGTGAACAGGTCGTGCACCGAGCCGAAGTCATGCTTGGGCTCGATGATCATGTGCACCTCGTCGTCCACGTCTTGCCTTCACATGGCGTAGGCCAGCATGCCCACGGGGCCGTGGGTGGTCAGCGGGACATGCGCCATGAAGGTGACCAGCGGTGGCGGCCCTGGCGGGCACAGCGCCATGAAGTGCTCCAGCGCCAACTGCATCTGCTTGCCGTTGATCGTCTGCCAGGGCATGAAGGGCCGCGGCGAGTCGATGCCGCAGTGCTTGTAGAGCGTCTCGACGTCGTAGTTCAGCTCGCGTGCCAAGGCCCCCCCGATCTCCAGGTACTGGATGGGGGAGGTCAAGCTCTTGAGCGTTCGGTCGGAACTCGCCATGGTCGGTGTGCGTGTCTTTGCTGTGAGCCGAGTACACAAAGGCCGCGATCAGCAGCATCCATTGGCCATAGATGGCCAAGCGGTGCACACGACCCGTCTGCACGAACTGACGGGCAAACTGCAGGCTGCCCAGCAGCGGCAAGGCCCTGTGGTGGCTGGGTGTGGCGGCCAGGCAAGGCAGCACGAACAGGCGGCACTCTTTTACCCTGGGCGCGTCTTGCCTTGCACCAGCGTCAGCAGCCCAGCAAACAGCTGCGTCGTCCCCCCGCCGAACAGGTGCAGGGCGCCTCCTGACAGCATGGCAAAGCGGGGCATGCCAATTTTGGGCGCCCCAGTCCATCAGCAGGGCACCCACGGTGGTGCCGCCCACCGCCAGTGCCCATGCGCCGATCACGCGTGGCGTGGCATCACGGCGGCCACGCGCAGCAGCCAGGTTCGCATGGGCGAGGCGGTTTTGAGGGGGCGTGCGGTGGGCAAGCTCATGGGCGAACACGCTAGGCGGACATGACGTTGCACGGATGCTAGACGGGCCTGATTTGCTGCATCGGCCAATGCGATGCCTGAAGCGCCAATGTGCCCCTGCGCCTTGTCGCTGTCAACGGGCGCAGCAGGAACAGGGCTTGCTCCTCCACGAGCAAGGGCCCAAGCAGCGGTCCACCAAGGTGCACTCGAGTGCGCGGCAAAACAAGCGGGGGCTGTCAGCGCGGCCAACCTTGCAGGTGACATGGCCAGATCCCTAACCTGCCGGTGCTCAGCACTGGCTGGGCATCGGGGCAGTTCGAGCGCAATACCTACATGCCTTTGACGGGTGGCAAGTTCTTGCAAGGCGCTGGCCTGTGCGCCCATACCATGCGCACGCCGGAGGTGGCACCCGGCGTGATGCGGTTATCGCGCAGGGCATTTTGATGACTGGGTGGGTTAGAGCGCGGGTTCAGGGCGCGGCCAGGCGCTGCAACTCCCAGCCCGCGGCCATGTGCTCCAGGTACATGGTGATGCCTTGGCTCTGGCATTTTTCAAAGGCTTCTCGGGCTTGCGATTTGCGGCCCGCCATCAGGTGGTGTTGTCCCACGTAGAACCAGGCTTCTGACAGGTTCATCTCGCGCTCGTCGCCTTGGCCCTTGAGCACCTCGTCCATCATGTCTTGTGGGCTGATCACGCCGGCCATCAGTGCCAGCGCAGGACGTGGCCACGCGCCACGCGGGTCCTTTCGGGCCCATTGCGACAAGGCGGGGGGCAGCGGCTGTCCGGTGCGCTGCAAGGCCCAACCCCACCACAGCGACGGGTAAATCGCCTCCGGCGACTCCGCTTGCTGAACGCTTTGCGCAGCCATCGAAAAGTCCTTGGCAGCATCCGCGTAGCGCCCCAGGTAAAAACGTGCCAAGCCACGGCGCTGCCCCACCGTGCTGGGGCTGGCGCCCAGGGTCAAGGCTTTGGTCAGGTAAGTGTTGCTGCGATCAAAGTCACCCGCGTCGCCATAGGCATTGCCTTTGCACTCCCAAGCGCGGGCCAGCGATGGGGCCAATTTGGTGGCTTCGTCGGCATCCTTGATGCCCTCGGCGTAGCGTCCCATCTCTGCCTGTGTCTCGGCGCGGTTGCAATAGGCCTCGGCCAGGTCATCGCCTTTGAGGGTGTTGCCCTGAATCGTTTTGCTCAGCGTGGTCACGTTTGCTTGGCCGCGTGCTTGCAGCGTCTCTTTGATCGAGGCGTTGGCGGCGATGCTGCTCTTGATGGCCGAGCGCGACACGAACACATAAGTGCCCAAAGCATCACCTGCCTTGGTCACGTCTTGCACCAAGCCCGGCAGTGCCTGGGCGCTCACTTCTTGTGAGCGCGTTTTCAGCACCACGTTCACGCTGGCATGGGTGCCTCGGAAAGCGCCGTTGACGTCGAGGTCAAAGACCTCGTTGTGGACGCTGCGGGCAAGCGGGTCCATGAGCGAAGCCACCTTGCTCGGCCAGTCGACCGTGACTTGATAGGTGGCGCGAAAGGGATAGGCGGCCACCAGTGCAGGATGCTGACGGCGTACATTGGGTGGCAGCGACAAAAAGCCAGCGATATTGGCCGGGGCATACCGCACGATCCAGCCACTGTCTGATTCGGTGCTCAGCGACGGGATGCTGTAGCGCGTGACCATGGTGACTTCGTTGCGCAGCACATCGTCTTTGAGCTCGGGGTCGCGCTCCAGGTCGATGCCAGGGTAGCGACGCTCGTAGGTCGACAGCGCAAACCGACGCCATTGTGCCGGTGTGAGTTGTTGCATCAACTGGCGCATGCTTTCGGCATTGCCGCCGTGCCAGGCATAGGTGGCCACGAGGTGCCCCTTGCCGGGCATCTCGTCCACCGTGAAGGCCTCGCTGAGGTCGATCGTGTTGAGCTCGTCAGCTTGCGGCCAATGCAGTTGACTCAAGGCTTGGGTCTGTGGCGAGACCACCAAGGCGTCAGCGCCCTCAATGACCAGGCCCATGCGTGCCAGCGGCCCCACTTGTGCTGACCGGGTTGCATCCAGGTAATGGGTCTGGCCATTGAGGTGCAAGGCCAGGATCACATGGTCGAAGGCTTTCGTCGTAGGCAGACTTTGTGAGGGCCAGCGTGGCAATTGGGTTGACAAGAGCACGGGCTGCGCATCCATGCCCAAGGCGCGCAGGACCGTCAGCAACAAGTAGGTTTTGTCTTTGCAGTCGCCCATGCGCTGCTTGAGGACCTCGGCCGGCGCATGTGGGCGGTGCGAGCTCTCGCCCATCGACACCGAAAAATACCGGATCTCTTTTTGCACCCATTGCAGCGCGGCCACGGCCTGCGCCTGGGCGTCGGGCAGCTTGCGCAGCTGGCTGATCAGGCTTGTGATCTCTGGCGGCAAGGGCTGCACGGGCGGGAACAAAGCGTCGGCCCATTTGGCCACACTGCGCCAGTCTTTGTGCTCAGTGAATTGGATGTATCTGTAAGGGGCGACGTTGCTGGGCAGCTGTGGCTCGGCATCGACGCCTTCGGCATTGCGGCGCTCGAACACCAGTGTGCGCAGGCCCTTGTCTTGGCTGATGCGCGGCTGCGGTTGCTTGGCCGGGTCTGACTCACCCAGCAATCTCCATTGGATGGCGCGGTCTGCGGTATGGATCAAAACCAGGTGGCGCAAGGACATGGGCGCGAGGGTGTCCCAAGTGGCCTCGTCGGTGTACGTGTCGCCAAAGACGGGGTTATGTCCCTCGGTGGAATAGGCCAGCTCCAGGCTGTCGCCCACGCGCAGGTCGTCGACCAGGCCGGAGGCATTGACGGTGCCGCTGTACATGCCACGTTCCAAGCTGTCCTCGCGCTGCAAGAAGCGCATGCGAACTGTGCGTGTCTGGTCCAGAACCGTGTCGCCACGCAAGATGCGAACGGCATGCAGGTGCAGCTTTTGGTATTGCGGCACAAAGCCGATGGAGAACTGGCCGATGCTGCTGAGCGCCGAGCTGTCATTGACCTGCATTACACGTCGCACATAGGCGGTCTGTGCCCCTGTGGCATTGAGCTGCGTGTCGTACAACCGGATGGCGATAGGCGTGCGTTGCTCGGTGGGTGGTACAGCAATGGGGGTGACCCAGCTGGGTGGAGGCAAGCCCTGGTCGAAGGCCTCTTGAGCGACCTGGATTTCTTTGAAGGGAGACGGCGGCGCAGCGCTGGCGCCCGCTTCGGCGCCGCGCGCCTGCCCTGTGATCAAGGCCATGGCCAATACGGCCCACATCCATTCCCGCACCATCTGACCACTCCCTGACGTTGATTGCGCCGTTGTTGTGTGGGAATGATATAGGCGGTGGATCCGGGTTTTCAGGGGGTGGGCATCAAGCGCGCCGCGTGGGCCCCGACCGGCACTCGATCTCGGCCTTCAAGGCCGGCAACAGGCCCAGCATGAACAGTGCCTCGGCCACCACGAACAGCGGCCCCACCACCAAGCCAATCAGGTCGTCCACAAAGGCCGGTTTGCGCCCTTCAAAAACGTGTCCCACGAACTGGATGACCCAGCCGAGCGCAAAGCCGCCGACGCCCACCACCAGCCACACCACGGTGCTTTGAGACGCGGCCCACGCACCGAACCAAACGGCCCCTGCCATCAGGGCGCTCATCAGCAGTCCCAAGGGGCGGTTGAGTGCCACGTAAAACAGGCTGACAGCCAAGGCCGCCAACCAAGCCGGCGACACGGCCAGATCGCCCACCTGCCAGACCGGCCGCGAGAGCAGGGCGGTGGTGGCCAGCACGATCAGGGGGATGCCGACGAAGTGCGTGGCGATGTTGCGCTCGTCGCGGTGGTAGGCGGCGTATTGGGCCAGGTGTTGGGTGAGTGTCTTCACGGCGGTCTCCTCTTGTGGTGGGGATCATGGTGGTTCGCAGGCGCCCGCGTCTGTCAAAAACACGACACAAAGTGAGCCGCACGGCTCGGCCATACTGTCGTGCATTCACAAGCGCCGCATCGTTCGCGCGCTCGGCATTTTGAAGACGCGGCTGGAGGTCGGTTTGGGGGCGTATTTGCATCGTTGGAAGAGCAGCACCTGCGCGCGTGCCATCGCGTGGGCCATGGTCGGCGCCGCGCCAGTGGCCATGGCGTCGCCAGCCGACCCCGCACGTGTCATCGTCAAGTTGCGTCCTTCGGTTTTGCTGACCGCGCAAAGCAGCGCAGTCGGGCAAAACGCTGCGACCGAGGCCGAGGTGTCCCGCCGACGCATCAAGACCCTGGGCCAGCGTTTGGGGGTGAGCCTCGATGGCTCACGCGCGCTGACACCTCGCATGCACCTGGCCCGGGCCGCGGGCCTCAGCTCGCTTGAGTTGGCCAGGCGTTTGTCAGCCCAAAGCGACGTCGAGTTCGCGGTGGTCGATGAGCGGCGGTATGTCTCTGCCGGTGGTGTGACCGCACCCAACGATGCGTTTTTCGGGCCGCAGTCGCCCCCCAACGGTGGCACCTTGCGTGCGCCTCAGGCAGGTCAGTGGTACTTGCAAACACCGGGCAATAACACGCCCGTCACGCCGGCGTCGATCAATGCGCCGGGTGCCTGGGCGATCACGGGTGGCAGCCGCGCCGTGGTGGTGGCGGTGCTCGACACGGGCATCCGCTACGACCATGCTGATCTGCAGGGCAAGCTGCTGCCTGGGTACAACATGATCAGTGTGCCGCTGATCGCTGGAAACCAGGTGGGGCGCACGAACAACCCATCTGATTTGGGCGATTTCATCACCCAGGCCGACGTCGATCAGGCCAACCAGATCCGGCCAGGTTTTTTCGATTCATGTCCATTGGCAGCGCATGCGCGCAGCACCTGGCACGGCACCCAAGTGGCCGGCTTGATCGGGGCCTCCACCCACAACAACCTGGGCATGGCAGGGCTCGGACAAGAGGTCCAAATTCTGCCCGTGCGGGTCTTGGGCAAGTGTGGCGGCTATGACTCCGACATCCTCGATGGCATGCGCTGGGCGGCTGGTTTGGCTGTGGATGGGGCTCCGCGTAACCCCTTTCCTGCCAAGGTAATCAACCTCAGCTTGGGCTCTGGAGGGGCTTGCTCCGCTGCTTACAGCAGCGTCATTGGTGACCTCGTCGCCATGAATGTGCTGGTGGTGGCCGCTGCGGGTAATTCAGAGGGCAGGGCCGTTCAGGCGCCTGGAAACTGTCCGGGGGTGGTCGCCGTCACCTCGTTGAACCACGATGGGAACAAGTCGCAGACGGCTTCTGCGGGCAGTGGCTCCGATGTGTTCATCGCCGCCCCAGGGGGGGATTGCAGCGCCCCATCTGGGCCGTGTGACTACCCGCTTTTGACCACCTTCAACACGGGCATGACGGTGCCCCAGGCCAATGGCAGCACCTACACCGATGCCTACCTTGCGTCGGTGGGCACCAGCTTTGCAGCGCCCCTGGTGTCCGGAACGGCCGCCTTGATGTGGTCTGTCAACCCAGCGCTGAACGTCAGTGACATCAAAGGCTTTTTGAGCAGCTCGGCGCGACCCTTTGTGCAAACAGGCGCCGCTCAGTGCAACCTGGCCAGCAGCAGCCCGCAAGGCACTTGCCAGTGCACCCAGCCCACCTGTGGTGCGGGGATGCTGGATGCGGGCGGTGCGGTGGTGGCGGCCGCCCCCGCGGCGACGACACCGGTTGCTGTGATCTCTGTCGGCCCTGCCGCGCCGGTGGTAGGACAGGTCTTAACCTTGTCTTCGCTTGGCTCGCGTCCGAGAGCCGGTGCCAGCATCATTGACACGCAATGGACGGTGATCGAGACGGGGGGCATCGTGAGCGCGACCTTGGGCGGGACCGCTCAGAGCCCGACCTTGATCCCCACGGGGAAGGGCCTCTTTAAGGTGCGCTTGTCGGTCACCGACAGCCTCAATCAGGTGAACCAGGTCAATCAAGTGGACCTGACCATCCCGGTTGAGCAGACCGTCAGCATCACCGAAGGGCCATTTGTCGCCAAGTCATCGGCGGGAGGCGGTGGCGGTGGCGGTGGCGGTGGCGCTGATGATGTTTTGCTGGGGCTCTTGCTGCTTGCCAGTGCCCACACGGCCTGGGCCTGGTTGACCTGGTTCAACCCTCGCCGCCGCCGCGCGTCGCGCGCAGCGTGAACAGGTACAGCGCTTCGACCTGCTCGCGTGCCCATGGCGTTTTGCGCAAAAAGGCCAAGCTCGACTTGATGCTGGGCTCGTGCGTGAAGCAACGCACCGGGATGCGCGCTGCCATCTCTTCCCACCCGTAGTAGCTGACCAGGTCTTCGATCAGCGTCTGCAGGGTCAGGCCATGCAGGGGGTTCTTGGGTTGCGGTGTCGGTGTGGTCTGGTCAGGCATGGTGACATTGTCGCTGCAGAGTCCCGACAGCGTGTCAGGGCATCGCGTCGGCGACCGGGTGCAGTCACCAAGCCTGCCTACACTTCGAGGCTGATTTTTGCCCCTTGCCCCCTCTCTCAAAAGGAAGCCTCATGAAGCTGATGGACTACGGACTCACGCACATCGATTTCCAGAACGCGGCCCCTCAAGCCGTGCCAGAGGGCGTTTCACGTCGCCTGTTTGTCATGACCTCGTTGGCCACCGGTTTTGCGCTCGCTTCTGAACCCGTGCTGGCCCAAGCCATCACCACCGACGCCAAGGGCCTGGTGGCCGGTGAAGTGAGCATCACCGTGGCCGACGGCAAGATCCCCGCCTACGTGGCCCGCCCGGCCAAGGCCGGCAAACACCCCGTCGTGCTGATCGCCCAAGAAATTTTCGGTGTGCACGAGCACATCAAAGACGTGTGCCGTCGCTACGCCAAGCTGGGCTACTACGCCATCGCGCCAGAGCTGTTCGCGCGCCAAGGCGATGTCTCCAAGATGACTGACATCGGCGCCATCTTGAAAGATGTGGTCTCGAAGGTGCCCGACGCGCAAGTCAACGCCGACCTGGACGCGGCCGTGGCCTTCGCCAAGGCCAGTGGACACGCCAACACCGATCGACTTGGCCTGGTGGGCTTTTGCTACGGCGGCCGCGTGGCCTGGCTGTACGCCAAGCACAACCCCAAGCTCAAGGCGGCTGTTGCGTACTACAGCTTGCTCAGTGGTTTGAAGTCCGACATCAAGCCGCAAGACCCGATCGACGTGGCAGGCGACATCAAGGTGCCTGTGTTGGGCTTGTACTCGGGCATCGATGCCTTTGTGCCGCAAGACGTGGTCGACAAGATGATCGCGGCTTTGCGCGCGGGCAGCAGTGGCTCCGAGATCGTGGTCTTCCCGAACGTGAACCACGGCTTCAACGCCGACTACCGTCCGACTTACGACAAGACCGCAGCCACCTATGCTGCCAAGCTGGCGCACGACTGGCTGAAAGAGCGCGGCGTGTGATCAGGCTGTTGGACAATGGCGGCACCGTTCAACGATGCAGCCTTGTCCAGCATGACCTCCACAGACCTGCACACACCACCGGCGCCTGTCAGTTTCTGGCAGGCCTTTGTGTTTTGGCTCAAGCTGGGCTTCATCAGCTTCGGTGGGCCTGCCGGCCAGATCGCCCTGATGCACGCCGAGCTGGTCGAGCGTCGTCGCTGGATCAGTGACAAGCGCTTTCTGCATGCGCTCAACTACTGCATGGTCTTGCCGGGGCCTGAGGCCCAGCAACTGGCCACCTACATCGGCTGGCTGATGCACCGCACCTGGGGCGGCATCGTGGCTGGCGGGCTGTTCGTGCTGCCCTCGCTGCTCATCCTCATCGCCTTGTCGTGGGTGTATGTGGCGTATGGCCATGTGGCTTGGGTGGCGGGCTTGTTTTACGGCATCAAGCCCGCGGTCACGACCATCGTGTTGCAGGCGGCGCACCGCATCGGCTCGCGTGCGCTCAAGCACCGGGCCTTGTGGGTGTTGGCAGCGGCTTCGTTTGTGGCCATTTTCGTGTGGCAAACGCCGTTCCCGCTGATCGTCGCAGTGGCAGGGCTGCTGGGCGCAGTGGGGGCTCGGCTGGCGCCTGGCGTGTTCGCCGCTGGTGGTGGGCACGGTGCGGGCAAGGCGTCAAAAGTACCGGCTTTGATCGACGACGACACCCCCACGCCAGCCCACGCCGTGTTCACCTGGGCGCGCCTGCTGCGCGTGGCCGTGGTGGGGTTGTTGCTGTGGGCGGCCCCCATGGCCTGGCTCACCCTCAGCTTGGGTTGGGCCGGCGCCTTGACGCAGATGGGCTGGTTTTTCACCAAAGCCGCTTTGCTCACCTTTGGCGGCGCCTACGCGGTCTTGCCCTACGTGTACCAGGGCGCGGTCGAGCACTTCCATTGGCTCACGCCCACGCAGATGATCGACGGGCTGGCCTTGGGTGAGACCACGCCGGGGCCGCTGATCATGGTTGTCGCCTTCGTGGGCTTTGTGGGCGGGCACACCAAGGCCTTGCTCGGCCCCGATCACCTGTTTCTGGCCGGGGCCTTGGCCGCCAGCGTTGTCACCTGGTTCACCTTCTTGCCCTCGTTCGTGTTCATCTTGATGGGCGGGCCGTTCATCGAAACCACGCACAACAAGCTGGGCTTCACCGCGCCCTTGACGGCCATCACCGCGGCCGTGGTGGGCGTGATCGTCAACCTCGCGCTGTTCTTTGGCTTTCACGTGCTGTGGCCGCAAGGCAGCGCTGGCCCGATTGACCTGTCGGCTGCGGCGCTGGCGCTGCTGGCCGGGGTGGCCTTGTTTCGCTACCAACGCAAGGTCACGCACGTGATCGCGGTCAGCGCCCTGGCGGGATGGGCGATTCAGACCTGGCTGGTGTGAAGGGGCGAGCGCGGCTTCAAAAACACAAATGCCGACGCGGTCACATGACAGCGTCGGCATCGGGGCAAAGGCCCAGGCCGTGCAGAGAGCCCGCAGTGGCGACCACTTGCGGCTGACGGGGCCAGATTCGGTGTCGCTGGATTCAGTAGCGGTAGCTCAAGCCCAGCGCCAAGTGCGGCAAGAGCTTGTATTTGCCCACGTTGTCGCGCAGGTCCTGGGTTTTCACGTCGAAGTCATTTTGCGTGACCAGGTAGCCGCCGTAGGTCTTGCCCACGATGTTTGTGTCGGTGGTCAGCTTGGAGCGGCCAATCGAGACACCAACGTCTGCCACGAAGCCGAGGCCGGCAGGGCGCTCTTGGTGCCCCCAGCCCAAGCCCACATAAGGCATGACCTTGGGGAAGGCGACCTTGGCGTGGATGTAATCGCTGGAATCTGGCGTGATGGTTTGACCGTTGATGTTCAGCGTCGTGGTGCCATCGAACTGCGACTTGAGCTTCAGCTCGGCGTCATTGAAAGTCACGCCAAACGTCAGGTGAAAGGGGCCTTCGAAGGGGTGGTAGTCGGCCAACAGAGCCAGGCGCGCGTATTTGCCCTTGCCCTTGTAGTTGACCCCTGATTCTTGGCCATTTTTGTCGAAGGTGCCGCTCGTGCCCACATCGGCGCGCAGGCCCAGCTGGGCATTGACGGTCTGCGCATAACCCACGATCACCCCAGGTAAGCCCACGGCCACATAAGACTCGCCCGCGCAGGCAACGCCACTCGCGCTCAACAGGATCAGGCAGGACAGGGGGGCTAGGGGGAAGCTGCGCATCATGAGGTCTCCGTGCAATGGTTCACATGGCGCGCTCAAAGGCGACGCCGCTGCTGGGAATGTAGGTTGCAGGGCCACGGCGCCAAGCCCTGAAAAAGCCTGCCGCCGCAGACTTTTTTTGGCTGACAAGCCTGCGCATCAGGGCGCCGAATCAACAACGTGTGCAAGGTTCCCGCTGATGCGGTGAATCTTCTTGTGACGTGGTTCAGGTTCTGCCGAATGCAGGCGAAAAGCGGAGTGACGCTCGTCTCGCGCCACCACCGGCACGGCGGCTTGGTTCTAAGGAGAGCACTTGATGGGTTCCGCTTTTTCTCACATGAAGGTCTCAACGCGTTTGGCCTTGGGCTTTGGCACGACCGTGCTGCTGGCCGTTGGCGTGGTGGCCTATGCGGCCTTGACCATGCAAGGCTTGAGCGATGACGTGAACGAGCTGGCAACGAACCGGATGGTCAAGGTCGCTCAGTTCAATCAGGTCAAGAGCAACTTCCAAACCATTGCACGTGGTGTCCGCAACATCATCATCATCGATGATGACCAAGCCAGATACGCCCAGGAAGTCGCTGACATCACCAAACTGCGTGCGCAGAACAGTGCGCTGCTGGGCAAGCTGGATCAAAGCGTTGTGCTGCCCAAAGCGCGTGAGCTGCTTCAGGTCATCACCGACACGCGAAAGCCCTACAACCAAGTCTTGGACCGTGCAATTGCACACGCCCTGAAAAACAAGAACGCGCAAGCCAGCGCGGTCTTGTTTGACGAGGCGCTGCCGCTTCAAAATACCTTGTTCAAGGCCGTTGACGACTCGACTGACATTCAACAAGAGCAGGCCAATCAGTTGGCCCAAAGCGCCGAGCGCAAAGCGGCTTTCAGCGTTGTGTTGATGGGCGCTTTGGCCGTGTTGATGGGCGCCATTGGCTCGGTTGTGGGCTGGCTGCTGAGCCGCCACCTGCGAACGGCTTTGGGGGCAGAGCCATCGGAGCTCAGCCTGGCCGTGGCCTTGGTCGCCGATGGCGATCTCAGCCAAGCGGTCCGCGTTGATCCACACGACACCACCAGCGTGATGGCCAACGTGGCGCGCATGCAGGCCAGTCTGGTCAAGGTGGTGTCCAACGTGAGGTCGAACTCCGAAAGCGTGGCCACGGCCAGCGCCCAAATTGCACAAGGCAATTCGGACTTGAGCCAACGCACCGAAGAGCAAGCCAGCGCACTGGAAGAGACCGCTGCGACCATGGAGCAGCTGGGATCGACGGTGCGCAGCAATTCAGACAGCGCCAAACAGGCCAACCAGATGGCCCAAAGCGCCTCTGCCGTGGCCTTGCAGGGCGGCGACGTGGTGAGCAAAGTGGTCACCACCATGCAGGACATCAACGAGAGCAGCCGCAAGGTCAGCGAGATCATCGGCGTGATCGATGGCATTGCCTTCCAGACCAACATCTTGGCCCTCAACGCAGCGGTGGAGGCCGCTCGCGCCGGTGAGCAAGGCCGCGGCTTCGCGGTGGTTGCCAGTGAGGTGCGCACCCTGGCGCAACGCAGTGCCGACGCTGCCAAGGAGATCAAGGCATTGATTGGCCGCAGCGTTGAGCAGGTCGAATCGGGCACCAGCTTGGTGGATCAGGCGGGCAAGACCATGAGCGAGATCGTCACGTCGATCCAGCGCGTCAGCGACATCGTGGGTGAGATCACCGCCTCCAGCGTCGAGCAAAGCTCAGGCATTCAACAAGTGGGTGATGCGGTCGGTCTGATGGACCAAGCCACACAGCAAAACGCGGCCTTGGTCGAAGAAAGCGCTGCCGCTGCCGAGTCACTCAAGGGTCAGGCGCAGTTGTTGGTTCAGGCGGTCGCGGTGTTCAAGTTGTCGCAGGGCGGTCACCTCGTCTCAGCCCCCGCGCCGATCCAGCCCTTGTCGCGGCCAACGCAAAGCAAGGTCGCTGTCCGGCCACTGTCGGTTGAGCGCCGCGTGCAGCTCGCGCAGCCGCCCGTGCGAGCGCCTGCCGCGCTAGCCCCGCCAGCACCCAAGGCCCGACAGGCGGCCGAGGAAGTCGATAGCGCCGACAGTTGGGAAACGTTTTGAGCGCGTAAGCCGAGCGGTGGATTCGAGGCGGCGCATGCCTACACTGGAGCCCTTTGCTTTGTGAGCGCCCATGCCCGCTTTGACCGCTTTGCCTGCTTTGTCTCACGAGGCGCCCTTGCGTTGCAGCGCTTGCCTGGCGGCGGCGCCTCAGCCCCTGGGCGACAAGGACTTTGCCTACAGCTGCAACGACCACTTTGAGGGCCGCCCTCAGTTCGCTGCAGCCAATGCGCCGGTGCGTTACCACCGCTGCGGCACTTGTGAGTTCACCTTCACGGCTTCGCTCGATGGCTGGTCTGCAAACGACTTCAAGGTCTACATCTACAACGCAGACTACGTGTTGGCCGATCCGGTGTTTGTGGAGATACGGCCGGCGCGCAACGCACAGATGGTGGCAGCCTTGTGGAACCGCGCCTTGGCCGACACGGTGGTGCTGGACTTCGGCGGCGGCGACGGCGCCTTTGCGCGCGCCCTGCAGGCCATGGGGCACCGGTGCCACACGGTCGATGCCTTTCATGGTGAAGACACGACTGAGCTGTTGAACCGCTACGACCTCATCACCTGTTTTGAGGTGATCGAGCACGTGCCCCATGACGACTTAGACGCCTGGATGGCGACCTTGCTGGGGCACCTGAGCCCACAAGGCTCCGTGCTCTTGAGCACCGAGCTGCTCGACGCGGACATGGCCTTGGGCAATTGGTACATCGCCCCTCGCAATGGGCACATCAGCTTGCACACGGCGGCCAGTTTGAAGGCGCTGGCTGCGCGTCATGGCCTCAGCTTGTACAGCATCAACCACGAGATGCACGTGCTCCGGCGCCTCTGACTGCGGGGCACCTTCTACCCGGACACCGAGATGCCACTCGGCGCTGTGTGGTTGTGGCCTCCCTCGGTGCTTTGCCGCGCCTGCCAGGCGCGCAGGGCTTGCCGGTAGGCGTCCATGTCCATGTCGTGTTGATCGAAGATGCATGGGTCGCAGCCACTGCCGCAGCACGCATTGATGTCCGGTGGCTCGGGCGGTTGCGGCATCGGGTCTGGATCTGGGGCGATTGGGCTCGTCATGGGGTGACATTTTCTCGCAATTGGGTGATCAGCGCATGGTGCTCAAGGCCTGAATGGCCGTCAGTCCAATGGCTGCGATTTGATGTTGGCCAGCACGGTTTTGAACGAGGGGTGCGTGCATGCGCGCATCCACTCGAAGGCCAGCATTTCGGCGCACAACGGTGTCACGCCGGCCAGCTCCAATCGACGCATGGCCACGGCCTTGTCCTCGGCGCGCCGGCTGCCACAAGCTTGCGCAACCACATGGCTTGCGTAGCCGGCCTGCCTCACCTCCAGCGCCGTTTGCATCAGGCAGACATGGGCCTCGCAGCCCGCCAGCACGATCTGGTCTGCCCCGGGGGCGTGCTGCGCGATGGCTTCGAGCAGGCCATCGGCCACCGCGCTGAAATGCGTCTTGTCCAGCACGTGCTCACACAAGCTGCTCACGCGTTCGTCATTGGGGCCCAGCAGGCGCGGTTGTTGCGTCGTGCCCAAGACGGGCACACCCAACTCGCGCGCCACCTGAGCGATGAACAAGGCGGCATTCAGCACCCGATCGCCATCATGGATCGCCGGCATCAAGCGCGTCTGGTAATCGATCAGAACGAGGACGCTTCGGTTTGGGTCCAGCAGCTTGGTCATGTGCGGCGCCTCGGGTGATTCAAAGGGCGCATGTTCGCTGAACCAATTGCCTTTGTAAATGTGAGCCGCGCGTGCCGTGACCGGGTTATCCAGGCACTCACAGGGGACCCGCTTTCCGTCGATTTCTGCAAAGGGCCTTCATAACGTGCTCAATTTCTCGTTTCGTTGGTCGATAAAGCAAAAGACGAATGAGTCAGCATGTTGAGGCGGCTCAGAGCGCGCGCCTTGTAAAGCAGCCCAGAGTCTGCCAACCCCAGCGGAGATGCCCGATGTTCAATCACTGGTCCCTGAAGAAGCGCTTGACGCTCACATTTGCCGCCATCCTGCTGCTGGCGGGGGCGCTCATCAGCGTCGCCCTGGTCAACACCGGCAAGTTGCGCGAGACGGTGAACTGGAACACGCACACCTACGAGGTGCTGGACAAAGCCGACACCATGCTGCTGAACATGGTCAACATCGAAACCGGCATGCGCGGTTTTGTCGCAGGGGGGCACGAGAATTTTCTCGAGCCCTTCAAGGCCGGACAGGAGGCCTTCGGCGTTGCTTTCAAGGAGGCCAAGTCGCTGACCTCAGACAACCCCGCACAGCAGACCCGCCTGGACAAGCTGATGGACAACCACAACCAATTCATGGCCGTGGCCAACGCCTTGGTCACCCTGCGCCGCGACACCACGGCAGGCAAGGGCACGCAAGATGACTTGCTGCGTGAGTTCAGCGCCGGCAAGGACAAGGTGGCGATGGATGCCTTCCGGGCCGGCATCGCCGACTTCGGGAAGGAAGAGTCCTCTTTGCTGGTCGTTCGCTCTGCGGCGCTCGAGTCGACGATGGCTGCCACAACTTACACGCTGGTGTTGGGTGGCCTTGGCCTGCTGTCCCTGACCGGTGTACTGGGGTGGGCGCTGACGCGCAGCATCTTCAGCCAGCTCGGCGCCGAGCCCAGCGAAGCGGCGAATGCGGTGAACGCGGTGGCGCGGGGTGACCTCACCGTGCAGATCGCGCGGCGCCCGGGCGACACAGACAGTTTGATGGCCGGCTTGGCCCGCATGCGCGACAGCCTCGTCAAGGTCGTGACCGAAGTGCGTGGCAACTCAGAGAGCGTGGCCACGGCAAGCTCGCAGATCGCGCAGGGCAACCAGGACCTGTCCGGCCGCACCGAGCAGCAGGCCAGCGCACTGCAGCAGACCGCGGCCACGATGGAACAGCTGGGCACCACGGTGCGACACAACACCGACAGCGCCAAGCAGGCCAACCAGTTGGCACAAAGCGCATCGGAAGTGGCGGCGCGGGGCGGCGAGGTCGTCGGTCAGGTGGTCACCACCATGCAAGGCATCAACGACAGCAGTCGCAAGATCGGCGACATCATCAGCGTCATCGACGGCATCGCCTTCCAGACCAACATCCTGGCACTGAACGCGGCGGTTGAAGCCGCCCGCGCTGGCGAACAAGGTCGAGGCTTCGCGGTCGTGGCGTCAGAGGTGCGCAGCCTGGCCCAGCGCAGTGCCGAAGCGGCCAAAGAGATCAAGTCACTGATCGGCCGCAGCGTCGAGCAGGTGGAGCAAGGCACGTCACTGGTCGATCAGGCCGGCAAGACCATGGACGAGATCGTCGGCTCGATCAAGCGCGTCAGCGACATCGTCGGTGAGATCAGCTCCGCCAGCGTGGAGCAGAGCTCAGGCGTTCAGCAGGTCGGGCAGGCCGTCACCCAGATGGACCAGGCCACCCAGCAAAATGCCGCGTTGGTGGAGGAAAGTGCCGCCGCCGCGGAAAGCCTGAAGTGCCAGGCACAGCAACTGGTGCAGGCCGTGGCGGTGTTCAAGTTGTCCCAGGCCCATTGACTCGTGCGCAGGGCGCTCGACACACGGGTCCGGAACGGAATGTGCCCTCAAGTCGCGGTGCGTCCTGCCGAAAATGTGTGGCGCCTTCATGGTTGATGAACATCGATCAGCCGGCGTGCCCAACATTCAGCCTCCTATTCGGGAAATAGCATGACGTTCAATCAAATGACGGTGGGCAAGCGCCTGTACGTCGGTTTTGGCCTGGTGTTGACGATTCTCGTGGCGGTCACCGGGGTGGCCATCGTCAAGGTCAATGCGATCAACGCGGCCCTGCATGCCAACAGCGAGGAACACGCCTCGATTCAACGTTTTGCCATCAACTTCCGAGGTTCGGCGCATGACCGCTCGATTGCCATCCGCGATGTCGTTCTGAGCGCCTCACCTGCCGACCGGCAAAACGAGCTGGCGGCCATCGAGCGCTTGGCGGCGTTCTATGCCCAATCAGCCGGCCCTTTGGAGAAGCTGATCGGAACGGCCGACGACTCAGCCGAGCTCAAGCGCCTCTATGGCGCCATCAAGGACATCGAGGCGCAAGCCGTGGCGACAACGAAGTCGATCACCGAGATGGTGGAGAAGGGCGATGCCGGCGCGCAAAGCCTGTTGTGGTCTCAGGCCAAACCGCAGTACGTGCAGTGGCTGGGCGCCATCAACAAGCTGATCGACTTTGAAGAGTCGCGCATTCAGGCGCAAAACAAGGTGGCCCTGGATCAGGCCGATGGCTTTCTGGCCGTGATGCTGGCCGCGTTGGTCATCGCGCTGGCTTGTGGCTTGGGTTTGGCATGGTCCATTTCTCGGAGCATCGTCAGGCAGCTGGGCGCCGAGCCAGAAGCCCTGGGCAATGCCGCCAAACGCGTCTCGGCCGGTGACCTTCATCCCGTGCCCGGCGCCGCGCAGGCACCGGTCGACAGCGTGCTGGCCTCTTTGGGGGTGATGCAGGCCAGTCTGGCTCAAGTGGTGGGTCAGGTGCGGCAGGCCTCCGACTCGATCGCCACGGGGTCATCAGAAATTGCCATGGGCAACTCGGATTTGTCGCATCGCACCGAACAGCAGGCAGCCAACCTGCAGCAGACTTCGGCGTCGATGGTGCAGATGAATGCCAGCGTAAAGACCAACGCCGACACCGCGCGCCAAGCCACCCAGCTGGCAGCATCGGCCAGTGCAGCCGCTGAAAAGGGCGGCGAGGTGGTCCATCAAGTGGTCTCCACCATGGACGACATCACCGCGAGTTCCAAGAAGATTGTCGACATCATCGGGGTCATCGATGGCATCGCTTTCCAGACCAACATCCTCGCCTTGAACGCGGCGGTCGAGGCCGCCCGCGCGGGTGAGCAGGGCCGCGGCTTTGCCGTGGTGGCCAGCGAGGTCCGGAGCCTGGCGCAGCGAAGCGCCGAGGCCGCCAAGGAAATCAAGTCGCTCATTGGGGCCAGTGTGGAAAAGGTTGAAGCCGGTTCACGGCTGGTCGAGGATGCTGGTGTGACCATGGACGACATCGTGGTCCAAGTTCGGCGTGTCTCTGACTTGATCGGTGAGATCAGCGCCTCCACCATCGAGCAGACCAGCGGGATTGGGCAGGTCAGTGATGCGGTGAGCCAGCTTGATCAGTCCACTCAGCAAAATGCGGCCCTGGTTGAGGAGAGTGCCGCCGCGGCTGAAAGCCTCAAGCAACAGGCGGCCCGCATGTCGGAAGTCGTTCGGATTTTCAAGCTCATGTGAGGTCCATGCGGTCAGATCCGCATCTCGTAGTCAACGGTGAGCGGCGCGTGGTCGCTGAACCATGTCTCTTTGTAGATGTGTGCAGCGCGGGCCGTGGCCGCCAGGCCTGGCGTCGCCAAATGGTAGTCAATGCGCCATCCCACGTTCTTGGCCCGAGCCTGTCCCCGGTTGCTCCACCAGGTGTAGCTGGTGTCGGTGGCCTCGGGGTGCAAGGTGCGGTACACATCGACCAGTTGGGTGCCGCCCGATGGGTCCAGCAACTTCGTCATCCAGGCGCGCTCTTCAGGCAAAAAGCCTGAGTTCTTGAGGTTGCCCTTCCAGTTCTTGAGGTCCTTCTCGTGGTGGGCGATGTTCACGTCGCCGATCAGGATGTACTCGCGCTCGCCGCGCATGGCCGCTAGGTGAGGGTGGATCACCTCTAGGAAGCGAAACTTGGCCTCTTGCCGCTCTTCGCTGCTGGAGCCGCTGGGGAAGTAGCAGCTGATGATCGACAGCTTGCGCCCAGGTTTGTCAAAGCGCAGCTCGACGTAACGCCCCTCGGCGTCGAACTCGCGGGTCGTGTCACGCTCGCCCAGGCCCACGATCACATCCGAAGGCTCGTGGCGCGTGTACAGCCCCACGCCCGAGTAGCCTTTTTTCTCGGCATGGTGGAAATGCCCCGACATCCCGGCCATCGTTGACAGGTTAGGGGTGAGGTCAGCGGCTTGGGCTTTGAGCTCCTGCACGCCCATACAATCGGCAGCCATGGATTCAGCCCAGGGCGCCAGCCCTTTGGTAGACGCAGAGCGGATGCCGTTGAGGTTGAGAGACACCAGACGAAACACGAGACACCACCCATCATGAGCACCACCCCTTCGAACAACGCACTCGCCCAAGACTTTGTGGCCTTCGCGGTGCAATCCAAGGTGCTGCGGTTCGGAGAATTCAAGACCAAGGCCGGGCGCCTGTCGCCCTATTTTTTCAATGCCGGCTTGTTCGATGACGGCGCCAA
>CANCFV010000012.1 GCA_947377275.1 Burkholderiales bacterium
CACCGCGTGATCAAGGGCTTCATGGTCCAAGGCGGCGGCTTTGAAGCGGGCATGAAGCAAAAGGCCACGCGCGGCGAGATCCAGAACGAAGCCAACAACGGCCTCAAGAACGACAAGTACACCCTGGCCATGGCCCGCACCAGCGCGCCCCATTCGGCCAGCTCCCAGTTCTTCATCAATGGCACCGACAACGACTTCTTGAACTTCAAGTCCGAGTCGCCACAAGGCTGGGGCTATGCGGTGTTCGGCAAAGTGGTTGCAGGCACCGAAGTGGTCGACCAAATCGAGAAGGTCAAGACCGGCCGCAAGGGCTTCCATGACGACGTGCCACTCGAAGACGTCGTGATCACCAAAGCCGTTGAAGTTTGATGTGATGGGGGAGACACCCTTCCCCCTCCACACGGCCCATGTGCATGCACCGCCCTCGTGGCGGTGCATTGATTTCATCTCTGACATTCACTTGCACGAAGGCCTGCCCAGGACCACCGAGGCCTTGGGCGCTTACCTGCGTAGCACGCCCGCAGACGCAGTCTTCATTTTGGGCGATCTGTTTGAGGCCTGGGTGGGCGACGACATGCGTTCGCAAGCCTACGAGGCCGCCTGCACGCAGATGCTGTCACAAGCGGGTCAGCGACTGCATCTGGCCATCATGGTCGGCAACCGCGATTTTTTGCTGGGCCCTGATGCCTTGCAAGCGTGCCACGCGCACAACATGGTGGACCCCACCGCGATCCACGCCTTCGGCAAAACCGTGCTGACCGTCCATGGCGATGAGCTGTGCCTGGCCGACGCCCCCTACTTGAAGTTCAGGGCACAGGTGCGTCAAAGCACCTGGCAGCAAGCCTTCTTGAGTGCGCCGTTGCCGGCACGTTTGGCGCAAGCCCGCCAAATGCGCGAGGCAAGCCAAGCCCACCAGCAAGGTCAAGCCAAAATCGAAGGCTATGCCGATGTGGACGAAGCGACCGCTGGCGCGTGGATGCAAGCCGTCGGTGCAGACACGCTGGTACATGGCCACACGCACCACCCAAAAAGCCAGCCCTTTGGCCTGCCCGGTGGCACACGCCACGTGCTGAGCGATTGGGATCTGGACCATGGCCAGCCACGCGCCGAGGTGCTGCGCTGGCAGGCCACCGGTTTTGAGCGCATCCCGCTGGTTTGATGCGGCCAAGGCGGGGCTGAGCCGCATCGCCCCCGCTCACTTCAAATCGCCTCAGCGAACGACCTGAGGCAACGCGGCCAAGGTCTGCGTGCCGGTGACGATCATGCGCACCATCAGCGCCAGCTCTTCGGTGAAGGATGCGAACTTGTCGTCAGGCAAGTCCATGGCTGTGGCGCCCATGGCGAACACGAGCCGGGTGATGGCCTTGGCCGTCAACGCAGGCTGGAACAAGCCCGTGCCATTGGCTTGGGCCAAGCGCACCAGGTCATGCTGCAGCTCGTCTTCGAAGAACTGGAGTTGCCGGTCCACGGCCTGCTTGAAGGCGTCAGACCCCACCGTGCCCTCACGCAACAAGATGTGCAGCAAGCGGTCGTCTGAGCGCAGCTGCTCCATGAAAGCCTCAATGGAGCTGCGAACGACACTGCGGTCTTGCGTGGCACGTTTGCGGGCCTCGCCAATGATCTCGCGCAGCGATTGGCCTGCACGCTCGATGATGGCCACGGCCAGCTCGTCCATGTCGCGGAACTGACGGTAAAAGCTGTTGGGGGCAATGCCTGCCTCGCGCGTGACCTCGCGCAAGCTGAGCGTCGACACGCTTCGGCTCGGACCCGCGAGCTTGATCGCTGCGGCGATGAGGTCGTCACGCGAAATCACGGGCTTGCGGCCGGGCAAGGCCCCTGAAACAGGGGGCAGGTTGCTGCTCATTGATGCCTGTCAAAAGGTGTTCGATTATAACGTGCCCAATTAATGCACAAGTGTATAGACAAATGTCTCTCTGTGCGTATACTTTGCTCAGTTTGCTTTGGAGCCCGTCCGTGTCCGCCACTGTTCCTGCCCCCACTTCGCGTCCCGACGCCGCCCGCAGCAGCGCCATTCGGCAGCTGCTGTCGCCACTGATCGACGCCGGCGTGTTCGACTTCTGGGCCGGCATGGTCAATCCCGCATGGTCATGGAACCGGCCCCTGGCACGTGTGGTCGAGCGCCGCGTCGAAGCGCAAGACACGGTCACCCTGATCCTCAAGCCCAATGGCAACGTGGGCAGCTTCAAGCCCGGCCAGCACGTGAACGTGAGCGCCGAGGTCAATGGCCGCCGAACCACGCGCAGCTACAGCCTGACGGGCCTGCCCCTGCGCGACAAGACCTTGTCCATCACGGTCAAGCGCGTGGAAGCCGGCCGCTTGAGCACCCACCTTTGCCAACACACCCGCGTGGGCGATGTGCTGGAAGTCGGCCCCGCCTTTGGTGAGATGACCTTGCCCGCCCAGCCAGAAGGCGCTTGGCTCTTCTTGGCCGCCGGCAGCGGCATCACGCCTTTGATGGGCTTGACCCGCGCCTTGGCACAGCAAGCCATGCCGCTTGACCTGACCTTGATCTACTGGGCCAAAACCCGCGCCGAGCTGTGCTTTGCACGCGAGTTGCGCGAACTGGCCTCCAAGCACGCACGCTTCACGCTGCACCTGGTGCTGACCCACGAAGCACAGCGCCTGGCCGACGAGCACGAAGGCCTGATCAGCGCCGAGCAGTTGCAACAGCTGGTGCCTGATCTGGCCCAGCAGCAGGTGTATGCGTGCGGCCCTGGCGGCTTCGTGGACGCGGCCCGCAGCCTGACGCAAGGCCAGGTGCGCAGCTTCATGGCCGAGGGCTTCACGCCTGTCTCACCCAACACACAGGGGCTGGACACCACCAGCACCGTGCGCGTGCTGCTGCAACGCAGCGGCCGTGAACTCGCGGTGTCCTCAGGCATGCGCCTGCTCGACGCCCTAGAAGCGCAAGGCCTGAACCCAGAATCGGGTTGCCGCATGGGCATCTGCCACACCTGTGTCTGCACCAAGCACAGTGGCACCACCCAAGACGTGAACACCCAAGAGCAGGACACCGAGCCAGACACCACCGTGCGGCTTTGCGTGAGCCGCGCCTGCACCGACATTTCGCTGGACCTTTGAAGAGTCAGTCCTCATGAACACCACTTCACTGCACCGCCACCTCAGTGGCGACGAACTCAAGCGCTTCGGCGCTGAAATTGACGCGCTGCGCGCACGCACCGTGGCGGACCTGGGTGAGCGCGATGCGCGCTACATCCGCAACATCGTCAAAGCCGTGCGTTTCACCGAGCTGGCCGGCCGCGCCCTGCTGATGGCTGGCGCCTTCCTGCCTTCGACCTGGATGTGGATGGCGTGGGCAGCGGGCGCCGTGATCCTGGGCATGTCCAAAATCTTGGACAACATGGAGTTGGGCCACAACGTGATCCACGGTCAGTACGACTGGATGGGCGACCCACACCTCAATGGCAAGACCTTTGAGTGGGACATCGTCGGCACCAGCGAGAACTGGCGCAAAACGCACAATTTCCGTCACCACACGTACACCAATGTGCACGGCATGGACGACGACATTGGCTACGGCGTGCTGCGCTTATTCCCCGAGCAGAAGTGGTCGCCTGGCCGACTGGGCCAGCCGCTGTACGCGCTGATCTTCGCCATCCTGTTCGAATGGGGCGTGGCCATCCAGGCCCTGCGCATCGGCCGTTACTTCACTGGCCGCATGAGCAAGGCTGAGTTGGGTAAGCAGTGCGCGCCAGTGCTCAAAAAAATGCGCCGCCAGCTCATCAAGGACTACGTGGTCTTCCCTTTGCTGGCTGGACCTGGCTTCTTGACGGTGCTGACGGGCAACATGGTCGCCAACGTGATCCGCAGCATGTGGACCTACACCGTGATCTTCTGCGGTCACTTCACGACCGACGTCGAGACCTTCCACAAGAGCGTGCTCAAGAACGAAACACGTGCGCACTGGTATTTGCGCCAAGTGCGTGGCTCGTCCAACCTGTCGGGTGGTTTTTTGCTCAACGTGATGACGGGCAACCTGAGCCACCAGATCGAGCACCACCTCTTCCCCGATGTGCCCGCCAACCGCTACGCCGAGATGGCTGTGCAGGTGCGCGAGATCTGCGCTCGCTATGGCCAGTATTACAACACCGGCTCGATGGTGGGCCAGTTCAGCCAGGTGTTGTGGCGCATCTTGCGTCACTCCTTCCCCAGCAGCCCAGTCAAGATGGCGGGCGACTTGCAGACCAGCAAGTGACCAGCTAAGCCCGGCTGGCGCCAATGAGCGCCGGGAAGGGCGAGTGGATCACATAGACCGGGATGCGCTGCAGGTAAGGGCCAAAGCGACCTTTGGATTCGAAGCGGGCCCGAAACGCAGAGCGCTCGAAGAAGGCGCCGAGGCGGGGCACGATGCCACCACCCACGTAGACACCGCCCTGCGCCCCGAAAGTCACGGCCAGGTCGGCCGCCACGGTGCCCAGCATGGCGCAAAACGAATGAAGCGCGGCCACGCACAAGGCGCAACTGCCCTCCACACCTCGCTGGCTGACATCGGCGGGCGACAAGGGTTCGGGCACGGCACCTTGCAGTTGGGCGTGCGCGTGGTACAGGGCCACCAAGCCAGGCCCTGACAAGGCTCGCTCGGCAGACACGTGCGGAAACAGCGTGCGCAGCACCTCAATCACGCGGGTCTCTTCGGCATCAAAGGCCGGCAAAGTGACGTGGCCGCCCTCGCCTTCAATCGGCACCCACAGCTCACCGTTTGCGGGGATCAAGGCCGACACGCCCAGGCCTGTGCCCGCACCCACCAGCGCCAGCGCTTTGCCAGGCATGGGCTCGGTGCCACCGACTTGCTTGAGCTCATGGGCTGGCAGTGCTGGCAAAGACAAAGCCAATGCCGTGAAGTCGTTGATGAAGCGCAGGCTGGCCAAGCCGAGGGCGTCGCGCAAGCGCCTGATGGAGAACGCCCAGTGGGCATTGGTCATCTTGACCTCGTCGCCCAAGATGGGGTTGGCGATGCCGATCACGCCGGTGCGCGGCACGCCGCACCCCGCCAAAGGTAAGACCTGTTCGAGGTAGTGCAGGATGGCTTCGAGCGGGCCAGCAAAGTCACCGCACGAGAGGTTGACGATGTGCTCGATGGGCGCGCCAGCGGCGCTTTGCAGGGCCAGGCGGGCGTTGGTGCCGCCCACATCGCCCAGCAGCTTGGGGAAGTCGCTCATGAGGGGTCTCGCTCTGTCAGGATCAGCCGTGTTCAATCGGCATGGAAGGCGTGCACTGGCACGGCCTGCTGGCGCACCACCAAGCGGATGGGCCACTCGGCCACCGGGCCAAGCTCGCAGGCTTGTTGCAGCAAGGCCCACTTCGAGGCGCCCGTGATGTGCACCACGGCCACGCGCGTGTCGAGCAGCGCACGGCGGCTCAAGGTCAGGCGCGGCACCGGCACATTGGGCAGCAAGGGGGCCGACACGGCCATGCACAAGGGTGCGTGGGCGTCGTCCAGGGCGGTGGTCAGCTCCGGCGTGAACGGGAACAGCGAGGCCGTGTGCCCATCGCCACCCATGCCGAAAATGGTGACGTCAGCCGGCCAAGGCAGCGTCTTCAGGCGGGCCTCAATGGCGGGCTGGCCTTCGGAGGGCGTGGCCGCATCGGTCACCAAGGACACGAACTTGGCTTGCGCAGCCGGGCCTTGCAACAGGCTGGCACGCACGGTGCGCTCGTTGCTGTCGGCATGGTCGGGCGGCAGCCAGCGGTCGTCGGCCAGGGTGATGCTGACCTGGGACCAGTCCAAGTCCACCTGAGACAAGGCCTTGAAGAACGGCAAGGGCGTGTTGCCGCCCGAGACCACCAGCAGTGCTTGACCACGCTCGGCCAGGGCCGCACGCAAACGCGCGGTCACGAATTCGCACAAGGCCAGGGCCAGTTGGGCCGCATCGGGTGCGGTGTGAGATTGCAAAGTCATATTTCTTCGTGCCAGGCCAGGCCATCGCGCCCCAGCAAGGCGCTGGAGGCCGCTGGGCCCCAAGTGCCGGCGGTGTAAGGCTTGGGGCGCTCGCCGCTGGTGCGCCAGGCGTCCATGATGGGTTCGACCCAACGCCAGGCGGCCTCTTGCTCGTCGCGGCGAACGAACAGGGTGAGGTTGCCACGCATCACGTCCATGAGCAAGCGCTCATAGGCATCGAGCCGGCGCGAGCGGAAGGTCTCCGCGAAATCGAGGTTCAGGTGCACCGGCTGCAGGTTCATCACGTCGCCAGGCTGCTTGGCCAGCAGGTGCAGCTCGACCTTTTCGTCAGGCTGCATGCGGATCACCATGCGGTTGGGGTTGAGGCTCTCGGCCGACTGCCCAAAGATCGAGTGCGGCACGCTGCGGAAATTGACCACAATCTCGGCCACGCGCTGCGCCATGCGTTTGCCGGTGCGCAAAAAGAAGGGCACGCCCGCCCAGCGCCAGGTGTCGATCTCGGCACGCAGGGCCACGAAGGTTTCGGTGTGGCTGTCGGGGTTGATGTGGTCTTCTTCAAGGTAGCCGCACACGGGCTGGCCGCCCGCAGCGCCAGCGCGGTACTGACCCCGCACGGTTTTCTGGTTGACGTCAACGCCGCTGATGGGCCGCAAGGCGCGCAGGATCTTGAGTTTTTCATCGCGCACGGCGTCAGGGGTGATGGACGCGGGCGGCTCCATGGCCACGATGCACAGCAGCTGCAGCAGGTGGTTTTGCACCATGTCGCGCATGGCACCGACCTGGTCGTAAAAATCGCCACGCGACTCCACGCCCAACTCTTCAGACACGGTGATCTGCACATCGCGCACCGACTCGCGGCGCCACAGGGGCTCAAACAAGGCGTTGCCAAAGCGCAGCGCCATCAGGTTCTGCACGGGCTCTTTGCCGAGGTAGTGGTCGATGCGGTAGATCTGCTGCTCGCCAAAGTGACCGCCCACGGCGTCGTTGATGGCGCGTGACGAGGCCAGGTCGTGCCCGAGGGGCTTTTCAAGCACCACGCGGCTGCGCTCACTGACCAAACCCCGGGCGGCCAATTGGTCGCAAATGGCGGCGAACAGGCGCGGTGCGGTCGACAGGTAGAAGACGCGTTCGCGGGCCGGCTCGGCATTCAGCACTTCGGCCAGGTGGGCGTAGCTGCTGGCATCGAGTGCATCCACGCGCACGTAGTCGATCTTGGGCGCCAAAGAGGCCCAGGCCTCGGCCGGAAAGGCCGCGCCCAGGTACTGCGACATGCGCTCGGCCGACAAGGCTCGGTAGGCATCGGTGTCCAGGTCTTCGCGGGCCACCCCGATGACGCGCAAGCGCGCTGGCAGCAACTCGTCTTGGTGCAGGCGCAGCAGCGCAGGCAACAATTTTCGCAAGGCGAGATCGCCAGTGCCGCCAAAGATCACCAAGTCCAGCTCGGGCGCGGCTTGCAGTCTTGTACCCATGCTTCCTCATCGCGTGGTTGTATTTGTAGTAATACTACTTTAATAATTAAGAAGCGTCTACATGCAGCTTTTCCCAATGCCTAAGGCAAGACAAACGCATGAAACTTCGCTACATTGACACCTCAATACACGTTTTTCGAGCTCGACACCATGGCCCTGCCCTCCGCGCCCCTGCACCCGCAACTGCTGGCTGTGACCCAGCGCATCCGTGAGCGCAGCGCGGCCACGCGTGCGGCCTACCTTCAAGGCGTGGACAACGCTGCCCGCGACGCACAGGTCGAACGCGCACAACTGGGCTGCACCAACCTCGCCCACGCCTATGCCGCTTCACCCCCCACTGACAAGATCTGGCTGCGCGAACAACGCGCACCCAACATCGCGATCGTGTCCAGCTACAACGACATGTTGTCGGCCCACCAACCGCTGGCGGCTTACCCAGAATGGCTCAAGCAGGCGGCACGCGAGGTGGGTGCCACGGCGCAGTTCGCAGGCGGTGTGCCCGCCATGTGCGATGGCGTGACGCAGGGCCAAGCGGGCATGGAGCTGTCGCTGTTCTCGCGCGATGTGATCGCCATGTCCACAGCCATCGCTTTGTCGCACAACATGTTCGACGCCACGCTGTGCCTGGGCGTGTGCGACAAGATCGTGCCCGGCTTGTTGATTGGCGCCTTGACCTTCGGGCACCTGCCCACTGTGTTCGTGCCCGCAGGCCCCATGGGCACGGGCTTGAGCAACGACGACAAGGCCAAGGTGCGCCAGCGTTACGCCGCGGGCGAGATCGGCAAAGACGCCTTGCTGGAAGCCGAAGAAAAGGCGTATCACAGCGCAGGCACCTGCACCTTCTACGGCACGGCCAACAGCAACCAGATGCTCATGGAGATCATGGGCTTGCACCTGCCGGGCTCGGCTTTCGTGTCTCCAGGCACCCCGCTGCGTGAAGCTTTGACCCGTGAGGCCGCACGCCGTGTGGCCCACCTCACCCGCAAGGGCACGCAGTACACGCCGGTGGGCCGCATGGTCGACGAGCGCGTGATCGTCAACGGCCTGGTGGGTCTGTTGGCCACGGGCGGCTCAACCAACCACACGCTGCATTTGGTGGCCATGGCACGCGCGGCCGGCATCGTCATCAACTGGGATGACTTTCACGACCTCTCGGCCGTGACGCCACTGCTGGCCCGCGTCTACCCCAACGGCAAGGCCGATGTGAACCAGTTCCATGCGGCTGGTGGCATGGCTTTCTTGATCCGCGAATTGCTCGGCGCCGGCTTGCTGCATGGCGATGTGCAGACCGTGGCCAACGGCCTCAATGGCTTGCAGGGCCTGCATGCATACACGCAACTGCCCACATTGGAAGGTGGCCAACTCCGCTGGATCGACGCCCCCGCACTGAGCGGCGACGGCACCGTGCTGACCACTGCGGCACACCCCTTCTCTGCCGATGGCGGATTGCGCGTGCTCAAGGGCAACCTGGGGCGCTCGGTGATCAAGGTGTCGGCCGTCAAACCCGAGAACCGCGTGGTGCAAGCGCCCGCCGTGATCTTCAACGACCAGAGCGAGCTGATCGCCGCCTACAAGCGCGGTGAACTGGAAAAAGACTTCGTGGCTGTGGTGCGCTTCCAAGGCCCACGCGCCAATGGCATGCCCGAGCTGCACTCGCTCACACCCACGCTGGCCAATCTGCAGGACAAAGGCTTCAAGGTCGCACTGGTGACCGATGGCCGCATGTCGGGTGCCTCGGGCAAAGTGCCTGGCGCCATCCACGTCACACCGGAGGTCAGCGCAGGTGGGCCCTTGGCCAAAGTGCGCGCAGGCGATGTGATCCGGCTGGACGCCGAAGCCGGTACGCTCGATGCCCTGGTGCCCGATGCCGAATGGTTGACCCGCGAAGTGGCCCAGGCCGACCTCAGCGCCAACGCGCATGGCACGGGCCGTGAACTATTTGGCGCGATGCGCCACGCCGTGAGCGGTGCCGAGCAAGGCGCCATGACGTTTGGCATGACCATGCCGAGTGCCTGAACCAGGGTCACGAGCCCTGCCCCTCAAACCTCAAGAAACGAGCCCCATGAGCAACCGTAACCCCGCCCTGAAGCAGGCCATGAGCCTGAGCCCCGTCATCCCCGTGCTGGTCATTGATCGCACCGAAGATGCTGTGCCCCTGGCCCGCGCCCTGTTGGCCGGTGGCCTCAAGGTGCTGGAAGTGACCCTGCGCACGTCCAATGCCATGGACGTGATCGCCGCCATTGCCAAGGAAGTGCCCGAAGCAGTGCTGGCCGCAGGCACGGTGACCACGCCCCAACAGTGGGAAGCGGCCACCGCCGCAGGCGTGCAGTTTGTGGTGTCACCTGGTCTGACACCGGCCCTGGCAGAGGCCGCACAAGCCAGCAACCTGGCACCGCTGTTGCCCGGCGTGGCCACCGCCTCCGAATTGATGTCGGCGATGGACGCGGGTTTTGCCTGTTTCAAGTTCTTCCCTGCCCAACAGGCTGGCGGCGTGCCCATGCTCAAGGCCTTGGGTGGGCCCTTCGCCGAAGCGCTGTTCTGCCCGACAGGCGGCATCACGCTGGAGACCGCACCGAGCTTCTTGGCGCTGCCCAACGTGGCCTGCGTGGGTGGCTCTTGGCTGGCGCCCGTTGATGCCGTCAAGGCCGGCGACTGGGCCCGCATCCAGCAACTGGCATACGAAGCCGCCCACTTACCTGGCAAGCCCAGCCTGATCCGCTGAGCCAATGCGTCGTTGAGCTGCCGAGCGGCTCAGCGCGCGTGCGAGATCCAATCGACCCAGGGTTGCAAGCCCGCCGCGTCGTCGCGCAAACCGAAAGGTGTGCGGACAGCATCGGGGCGCTGCATGGCCAGGCCCACGGCCAGCACGTCGATCATCAACAAGTGCAAGATCCGCGAGACCATGGACAACTGCACGGTGCGGCCCTCGACGTGGTCCACCGCCAGCGTCACCGTGGCCTTGCGAGCCAGGGGCGAGTCGCTGGCAGTGATGGCCACCACCGAAGCGCCGGCTGCCAGCGCACGGCTGACCGCAGTCAACAGCTCGGGCACCGCCCCTGAGCGCGACACCGCCACCACCACATCGCCCGGCATCAACAGATCGGCCGCCATCGACTGCAGAGCGCTGTCGGCGTGCGCGGTGGCCGAGATGCCAAAGCGCAAGAACTTGTACTGCGCGTCAACGGCCACGATGTGCGAGTTGCCCACGCCGTGGAACTCCACCCGACGCGCCTGTCGCAGAAGATCGATCGCCCGCGCGACAGCCTGCCCATTGAGGCCGTCGCGCAAGGCCACGATGGCCGCCACGGTGTTGTCCAGCACCTTGGCTGACAAATCGGGCGCGCTGTCACCCACCCGCACCTGGCTGTGGGCCAAGGGCACCGCACCGCTGAGGTGAGAAGCCAACTTGAGCTTGAAATCAGACAAGCCATCAAAGCCCAGGCTGCGGCAAAAACGGATCACCGTGGGCTGGCTCACCGACGCCATGCGTGCAATGTCAGACACGGGCTCATTGACCACGCTGCGGGGGTGCGCCAGCACATGGTCGGCCACCCTTTGCTCGGCAGGACTGAGCTCGACACGGTGGGCCTGGATGCGCGCCAGCAAAGCACTGGGCGCGGGGCCCTGCGCTGTTGCATCAGCTGCATCAGCTGCATCAAGCCTTGAGGCGGCCTTGCCTGAGGGCCCAGCGGGCAGCACCCGCACCTGCTCGGCCAGCAACATGGCCAGGCCCTGCCACAGCGGCGGGGCTTCGGTCACCAACCAGGTGGGCACCTTGGCCAGGTAAGGCGCCAGGCGCCCCTTGGCCTCAAAGCGCTCCCGAAAGCCAGACGACGCCAGCAGGGGCCCGACCTGACGCAACAACTCGCCGCACAGGTACACCCCACCAGACGCGCCCAAGGTCAAGGCCACATCGGCAGCCAGCGTGCCCAGCATGCGGCACCACATTTGCACGGCGCGCAAGCTGCGTGCATCGCCTGCGTGGGCTTGCGACACCACCTGCAAGGCCGGTAAGGCCACGTCATCAGAGGACGCGGCCTCGTCCATGGCCAGGCACTGACCTTGGTGATCAAGCGCAGACCAAACAAAGCTCAGGCCGGCCGCCGACACCATGCGTTCGGCCGAGACGTGAGACCAACGCTGCCAAGCAGCCTGCAGCAATCGCAACTCGTCGGCATCGGCAGGTGCAAAGGTCGTGTGACCGCCTTCACTGCCCAGGGTAATGCGGCGGTCAGCAGACGGGATCACGCCCGACACACCCAGGCCCGCACCCTCGCTCAGGCTGGGGCCGATCACAGCTTGCACCGCGCCAGGCACGGCCTGCCCGACACCCACCGCTGACAAGGCTTGAGCGCCCAACTGAGGCACGGCCATGGCGAGCGCGGTGAAATCATTGACCACCAGCAGGGTCTGCGCCGACAAAGCTTCACGCCACGCCTGCACCGAGCCGCTCTGCGCCACCGCAGAACCCGGCACCGTCAGGTGCACAAGATCGCCATGGATGCTGCCAGGCACCGCCAAGGCCACATGCCGTGGTGCATCGCCGCTGGCATCGACCAAGCGGTCGCCGTTCAAAGCCCGCCACGCAGCCAGCAACGCCACAGGCACGTCGTCCGGCGATGGGCAGAACTGTTTGTGAACCATGGCCTGCCCGGGGCGCTGCACACTCAACTGACCCGAAGCGTCCAGCACGGCCAACGCACAAGTGGCATCCAGGTTCACGAACGGTGTCGAGGGCAAAACAGGCGTCAGGTCCATGCGCTCAGTGTAGCCAGCGGACCACCTGCTTGAAGGGGTAGGCCACGCAATCCCTTAGCACTCGCACCAAGGGCATGCCGTAGCCTTCAGCTTCGTTCAGCCGTTAGCCATCACCCGCACCTCAGCCGCACACCGCACCCCATCGCGGCCCCACAAAGGCCCGTGCACCGTGCCCGCCCCATGACGACCCCATTTGTGCCCAAACACATTGTGCTGACCACCTTCGGTACCCACGGCGACATCGTGCCCTTCATCGGCATCGCCAAACAGCTTCAGGCGCTGGGGCACCGACCTGTGTTGGCCACCTCCAGCTTCTTTGCGCCGCTGGCCGCGCAGCACGGCGTTGAATTTCACCCCGTGGCCCCGCACCACAGCCAGCACGACAAAGACCTGGGGCTGCTCCAAACCGAACGTCTGCAAAAAGCGTTTCACCCGCTGACCGGTGGCAAGTTCGTGATGGAAAAACTGGTCTACCCCTACATGGACCAGATCTGCGACGAGCTGGCCCAGGCATGCGAAGGCGCCGACCTGCTGGTCGCCCCACCGACGACCCCTTGGGCACACCTGGTGGCACACCGCGTGGGCATGCCATGGAAGTCACTGATCGTGCAAGCGCTGACCTTGAGCGTGCAATCGGCGCAAGACCCTCCGGTGGTGTCCAACCACTTGTCGCTGCGCCCCCTGCCCAAATGGATCGGCGAGCGCAACTATGCAAGGGCTTTCAAGTGGCTGCGCGACAGCAGCCGAGCCATGATCAAACCGCTGGATGACAAAGCCCGCGAGTACGGCATCTTTAACAAGCAAAGCAACCCGATGTTCGAAGGCTGCATCTCACCCCGGGGCAGCATCGCGCTGTTCCCAGAATTGATGATGCGCAAACCCTTGCCCACCGACCTGCCGGGCCAGGTGAGCTTTGCGGGTTTCAATTATTTCGATGGCAACACGGCGCCCTTGTCAGATGAGCTTGAGGCCTTCTTGCAGGCTGGCGAGCCCCCGGTGGTGTTCAGCCTGGGCTCGTCGCTGTGGTTCCAGGCCAAGCGCTTTTACCCTGTGTGGTCACGCATGTGCGAACGCCTGGGCGTGAGGGCCATCTTCTTGGCCGGCGAAGGCGCGTTGCCCACACCTTTGCCCGCCGGACAGGTGGTGGCCGGCTGGGCCTCTGTCGGCGCCTTGTTTCCTCGTTGCAAAGCGGTGGTGAACCCCGGCGGCTGCGGGATCTCGTCTCAGGTCATGAATGCCGGCATCCCACAACTGATCGTGCCCTTCGGCATGGACCAGCCCGACAACGCCGCGCGCCTGACCCAGCTGGGCGCGGCCCTGAGCGTCAAGCCGGGCCAGGCCAAAGACAAGACCTTCGAACTCGCTCTGCACCGACTGGTCAAGGACACGGCGTTGCACGCCCGTGCGAAATCCTTGCGCCAAGAGATCAATGCCGAATGCGGCACGGTGGAGGTCGCACGTTTGTTGGATCTGGAGTTGCAAAACACAAGCCATGTCGCAAAAAATCCCTGTGTCCACCCTGTAAACCCTGCCCGAGCCCCTATCTGAGGGACGGTCTAACGCCAATCGTTAGACACCCCAGAAGCATGCACAATCCTTCTTTCTTTCGCCTCGAAACGCCATGTCAGATGTACCCGCTCCCTCGGCTTTGTCCAAACTGAAAATCGACCGAGGTGCTGCCGCCCCGGTCAAGAAGAAGTCGAGTCTCATGCCTTGGCTGTTAGCCGCTGGCGTGGCCGCCGCTGCTGGCGCGTACTTCCTGGCGCCTCGAACCACCGAAGTCAAAACCACCTCGGTCGTCTTCAGCACCCCATCGCAGCAATACGTGCAGCTCACCGCCTCTGGTTATGTGGTGGCGCAACGCCGCGCTGCCGTGGCGTCCAAAGCCGCTGGCCGACTGGTCGAGCTGAACGTGCGTGAAGGCTCGAAGGTCAAGACCGGCGACCTGCTGGCCCGCCTGGATGCCAGCGACATCCGTGCCGCCATGCTGGGTGCCGAAGCCGCCATCCACCAGGCCGAAGCCAACGTCAAACAAGCCCAGGTGCAGTTGATCAACGCCCGCGCCGAAACCGCACGCACACGCGGACTCGAGGCCCAAGGCTTTGTCTCGCCACAGTTGGTTGAGACCACCGTGAGCAAGAACAAAGCGGCCTTCGCGCAGGTGTCTGCCGCTGAAGCCGCCTTGGCCCAAACCCAAGCCCAGTTGAAGGTGCAGAAGGTCAACCTCGACTACACCGAAATCCGCGCGCCCTTTGACGGCGTCGTGCTGGTCAAGAACGCCAACGTGGGCGACATGATCACCCCCATGTCGAGTGCCGCCGGCGCGCAAGGCGCCGTGGTCACCATGGCCGACATGAGCACGCTCGAAGTCGAAGCCGACGTGTCCGAGGGCAACCTGTCCAAGACCAAGACCGGCCAGCCGGTCGAGATCACGCTGGACGCCCTGCCCGCGGTGCGCTTCCGCGGCCATGTGGCGGGCATCGTGCCCACGGTCGACCGCGCCAAGGCCACGGTCATGACCAAGATCAAGTTCGACGAACTCGACACCCGCATCCTGCCCGAGATGAGCGCCAAGGTCAGCTTCTTGTCGCAAGGCATCACCGCCGCTGACCAACAACCCGTGCTGGCCGTGGCCAACAACGCCGTTGTCACGCTAGACGGCAAGAGCGTGGTCTACCGCATCAAGTCGGTGGATGGCAAAGACATTGTCGAAGAGGTCGTGATCAAGGCCGGCCGCAAGCTGGGTGACCTGCGCGAAGTCAGCGGCGACATCAAGTCGGGCGACAAGCTCGTGACAGATCCGGCTGGCCACGTCAAGAACGGCGCCAAAGTCAGCATCAGCGCTTCGTGATCGGCCCCACACCATGAGCGCACACGCCGAACACGCCGACAGCGATCTGCTGATCCGCATCGATCACCTGACCAAAACCTACACGCGGGGCGACCAGCTCATCCAGGTCTTGCGAGACATCAACCTGGAAGTGCGCAAGGCCGAGTTCGTCTCTTTGATGGGGCCCAGCGGTTCCGGCAAGAGCACGCTGCTCAACCTGATCGCCGGCATCGACCAGCCCAGCTCGGGCACCATCGCCATTGGTGGCGTTGACATCGCCACCCTGGACGAAGGCGCCCTGGCCGACTGGCGCGCCGCCAACGTGGGCTTCATCTTCCAGTTCTACAACCTCATGCCCGTGCTCACGGCGTTTGAGAACGTTGAGCTGCCCCTGCTGTTGACCAACCTCACGCGCAAGGAGCGCAAGGCGCACGTCGAGGCGACGCTGGAGATGGTCCGCCTGGCCGACCGCATGGACCACTACCCCAATGAGCTGTCGGGTGGACAACAGCAGCGCGTGGCCATTGCCCGTGCCCTGGTGACCGACCCCGCGCTGATCGTGGCCGACGAGCCCACGGGTGACCTGGACCGCGCCACCGGCGAAGAAGTGCTGCTGCTGATGGACGAGCTGCACCGTGACCTGGGCAAGACCATCGTGATGGTGACGCACGATCCCAAGGCGGCCATGCGCGCCAGCCGCATGATCCACCTTGAAAAAGGTGTGCTGGTGGACGACCCCGCCGACGCGCACTGAAGCAGACGAGCACGCAGTACATGTTCATCTTCAAGCTCCTGCTGAAAAACGCTTTCAGGCACAAGCTCCGCACCCTGCTGACCATGGTCGGCTTGATCGTGGCCATTAGTGCCTATGGCCTGCTGCGCACCATCGTCGATGCCTGGTACGCCGGTGTCGACGCCACGTCCAGCACCCGCCTGATCACGCGCAGCGCCATCTCGGTGGGCTACCCGCTGCCCCTTTACTACGCGGACCGCATCCGCAAGGTCGAAGGTGTCAGCGAAGTGACCTGGGCCAACTGGTTTGGCGGCATCTACATCGACCGCAAGAACTTCTTTGCCCGCTTTGCCGTTGATGGCCCGAGCTACTTCAAGATCTACCCCGAGTACCGCATCAGCGACGATGAAAAGGCCGCCTTCCTGGCCGACCGCCAGGGCGCCGTCATTGGTCGTCAGTTGGCGCAGCGCTATGGCTGGAAGGTGGGCGATGTGATCCCGCTCAGCGGCACGCTCTACCCGGGCAAGTGGAACTTCAACATCCGTGGCATTTACCACGGTGACGACGCCCGCACCGATGAGTCGCTGATGTTGATGCATTGGACGTTGTTGTCGGAGAGCGTGCGCAAACAGCTCAATTCAGGTGCTGCCAACCAGGTCGGCATCTACGTGGTCAACATCAAGGACCCGACACGTGCGGCGGCGATCTCACAAGAGATCGACAAAATCTTCCACAACTCGTCGGCCGAAACGCGCACCGAAACCGAAAAGGCCTTCCAGCTGGGCATCGTCTCGATGAGCCAGGCCATCTTGCTGGCGATCCGGGCCGTGAGCTTCGTCGTGATCCTGATCATCATGGCCGTGATGGCCAACACCATGACCATGACCGCACGTGAGCGCCTGGCCGAGTACGCCACGCTCAAGGCCCTGGGTTTCTCGCCCGGCTTTGTGGTCAAGCTGCTGTTTGGCGAAAGCCTGATGATCGCGGCGATTGGCGGCGGGGTGGGCATTGCCATGACCTTCCCTCTGGCCATGGGCTTCGTGTCGCAAACCGGCACGCTGTTCAAGGTGTTCGAAGTGTCGCAAGGCACGATGGTGTTCCAGGCGCTGGCAGCGCTGGGCGTGGGCTTGATCGCCGCGGCTTGGCCCGCCTGGAAGATGTCGCGCATCGACATCGTTCAAGGCCTGCGCCACGTCGCTTGAGGTTCTACACATGCGAGCGATTCCCCTGTCTTACGTCCTGCGCAACCTGTGGGTGCGCCGGGTCACCACCTTCTTGACCGCCGGCGGCATGGCCCTGGTGGTGTTCGTGTTCGCCACCGTGCTGATGATGAGCGAGGGCATCAACGAAACGTTGGTGGCCACCGGCCAGATCGACAACGTCATGGTGCTGCGCAAAGGCGCCGGTGCCGAGATCAACTCGGCCATCACGCGCGAGCAGGCCAGCACCATCGACAACGTGCCCGGTGCGGCCACCGACAGCCTGGGCCGCAAGCTCGTGTGCAAAGAGGTGGTGGTGCTCAACAACCTGCCCAAGCGGGGCTCTGAAGACATGAGCAACGTGACGGTGCGCGGCACTTCGAGCGTCGGCTTAGACCTGCGCCCGCAGATCAAACTGATCGAAGGCCGCATGTTCCGCCCCGGCACCTCCGAGATCGTGGCCGGCCAGGCCATTGCCCGGGGCTTCGACAACGTCAGCGTCGGCCAGACCTTGCACTTTGCCGGACGCGACTGGCTCGTGGTGGGCCTGTTTGACGCCGGACGCAGCGGCTTTGACTCCGAGATCTGGGGCGATGTGGACCAGATCATGCAGGGCTTCCACCGCGGGGTGTACTCCAGCGTGCTGTTCCGCCTCGCCAGCCTCGACTCGTTCAAAGTGGCCCGAGACAGCATGGAGGGCGACCCCCGCCTCCAGATGGACATCAAGCGCGAGCAGCAGTTCTACGCCGAGCAGTCTGAAACGCTGTCCAAGTTCATCCGTTTGCTGGGCTTATCGCTCTCGGTGATCTTCTCGATCGGCGCGGTGGTTGGCGCCATGATCACGATGTTCGCTGCGGTGGCCTCGCGCATCGGCGAAATCGGCACCTTGCGCGCCTTGGGCTTTCGCCGTGAGGCCGTGCTGATCGCCTTCCTGGGCGAGTCGCTGGGCCTGTCGCTGGTGGGCGGCTTGGTGGGTCTGGGCGGCGCATCCTTGATGCAAACGGTCGACATCTCGACCGTCAACTTCACCACTTTTTCTGAACTGGCTTTCCGTTTCCGGTTCACATGGGACGTGGCTGCGCAGACCATGGCCTTCTCGCTGTTGATGGGCGTGCTGGGCGGCTTCATCCCGGCCTGGCGAGCAGCCAAACTCAACATCATCGATTGCCTTCGACAAGCCTGAGGTTCCACACCATGGCCAAGCGGTTTCGTGGCTGGAAATGGAGCGTGATCAGGCTGACTGCCCTTGCGGTGGCCAGCGTCGTCAGCGTGGCATGCGTTCAGAGCATTGTCCTGCCCAGCCACACGGTGGAATGGCCACAAGGCCTCAGCGAAGCGCCCACCGACAGCGGGCCTGCCACCAGCCGGTCTGTCGCGCTGACGCCCGCCACGGGCTACGACGAAAAAGAGTTCTTCTTCAAGGGACGCGCACGCCGCTTTGCGCCCAAAGGGGACTGGGGTGACGATGGGCATTGGGCTGTCCAAGCGGCCAATCACACAGAGCCCTTCGGTACCCGCCTGCTTGTGCGCCGCCCCATCGACCCGCAACGCTTCAATGGCATCGTGGTGGTGGAGTGGTTGAACACCACCCCCGGCTTCGACCTGGACGGTGGCTGGCTGCTGCTGAGCCAGGAGTTGATGCGCGAAGGCTATGCCTGGGTGGGTGTGAGCGCGCAACCCGAGGGGCTGAACGGCATCAAGCAGGCCGACCCCGCACGTTACGCTGGGGCCCACATCGACAGCAACGACCTGCCCTGGGACATCTTCACTCAGGCCGGTCTGGCCATCCAAGCCGAGCCGCTTCGGGTGCTGGGCAGCACGCGCGCTCACAAGCTCGTCGCCATGGGCTATTCCCAATCGGCGGTTTGGCTCAACACCTACATCAACGCCATCGCGCCTTTGAACAAGGTCTACGACGGCTTCTTGCTGCATGGTGGGGCCCCCATGGCCATCTGGACGGACACCGACAAGGGCGTATACCTGAACCCCAAGTTGCGAGCTGACCCGAGCGCACCCGTGCTGCAGGTCCAAACCGAAATGGAAGTCATGGTGAGCTGGAGCCTGTCCAAAACGCCTGACACCGACCTGCACCGCTATTGGGAGATCACCGGCGGGGCCCACATGCACGACGTGATCCAAGAGGGTCTCAAGGCGATTGCACCGGCCTCCTTCCTGGAGGGGCAACAAAGCTGCATCAAGCCCATCAACAACCTGCCGACAGAGCGCTTCGATCATGCCGCGCTGAACGCCATGCGCCTGTGGATGACCCATGGCACACCGGCGCCAAAAGCCCCCAGGCTGGCGCGCAATGGCCTGGGCTTTGTCAAGAACGACGACGACGGCAATGCGCTGGGCGGCCTGCGCTTGCCCGAGTTGGATGCCCCCACGGCGCAATACGGCATGTACACCAACATGACCAACAGCGCACTGTCGGTCAAGCACATCTACCTGTGTGTGGCCGGGGGCGACCGCAGGCCTTTCAACGCCAAGCAGTTGAAGGCGCACCACCCTGACCATGCCGCTTACGTCGAGCGCTATCGCGCAGCGTCAGACGCACTGGTGGCGCAAGGCCTGCTGCGCCCGGCAGACCGCGATGAGGGCCTCGCACAAGCCCAGGCGGCTCAGGTTCCTTGAGGACTCAGGAGAGGCCAACCAAGCTGGCCTTGAGCGCCGCCAACTCGCGCGGATGCGCAGTGAAATGCAAGTCGACCCCACCGTCTTTGGCGGGCGTCTGAACGACCATCAACATGCGGAAGGCCACAGCGCAGACGTCGTACCAGGCCGGTGTGCCCGTCCCGAAGTCGATGCCATACATCGGGAAGTGGATGCAGTTGTTCAAAATCAAACCAGCGCGCAGGGTTTCACCCGCCGAGCGCCAGAACAGCTTCCACACGGCCTTCTTCTGGCGATACGCCTCCATCAGGCCCAAGAAGTTGAACAGGACCTCGGTGCTGATCTGATCTGGCGCCGGGCGGCACTGTTGCGCCAGCACCGACAAGCCTTGGGTGGCCAGGTCGTGCGTGCTGTAGCGCGCCTCACCATAGCCCAAGGCGTTGCCAAAGTGGTCACGAGGGATCTTGAGGCGGCGTTTGTGGCGCAGGTCCAGCACGATGCCCACGGCCCGCTCGTGCTGCGCCGGCAACAAGGGCGAGATGGTCTTGAGGCAATGCGCCGTCACCAACTCCACTGAACTCACGCCCACAGCGTCGGCCGGCAACTCGCGGCGCGCCTCGTCTTTCCAACGCTCGATGGTGGCGGCGTTCACCCTGAACACGCCCTTCTTCAACCACAACGCGCGCCAGCCCAGTTGCGCGAACATCGCGATGCGCTCGCCCATGCTGGGATCGTAGATCAGGCCCGTCTGGTCAGGTGGGGCATCGCCTTGTCCCGCGGCGATCACCAAGCCCCGGTCAAAGCTCACCGGCTTGACCTCCAGCCCACGGCAGGCTTTGGACCAGTCCACCATGAACTGCCAATAGGCCGAGCCATCGAACACCGAATGGGGGCCGTAGCAACAAAGCACCATGCCACCATCGTCGAACACATGCACATCGACTTGCAGCAAGGGCAGGTCTTTATCGACCACCTGCCAGGGCATGAAAGCCTTGAAAAACCGTTTGATGGACGCCCCCACCGGCTGCTGATGGCCATAGGCGGGCACGGCACCAGAACACCGGTGCACGCGGTAGGCCATGCCTGCGTCATTGGCATCGATGAAGGCGTGACCATCGGGGCCCTTTTTGATGCGCCCGCACACGATGGGATAGTTCTTGAGCGTGGCCTGCAAAGCCTGCTCAAGTCGCGTCAGATCGGGCCCTTGCCGATACACCAGCACCACAGGAATGCCTATATGGCCTGCAAAAATGTCAACACCTGCGAGCGGCTGGGGCGCGCAGGCCACGCCCGCGTGCAGGCGCTTGTCGACCACCCGTTGAGATGTGAACGCGGCCATGGCCTTCGCCCCCATCGTCAATACACAAAGGGGATCAGGCGTTTGCGCGTTTTCTTGAACTGCGTGTAGGGCTCACCCAGTGCCGCCTCCAACGCGGCCTCTTCTGCCTCGATGCGGTACACGTAAATGGCGGCCGTGCCCAGCACGATCAACACCATGCTCGCTTGGCTGCCCAAGGCCAGGCCCAAGCCCAACAAGGTCAGCACCGCCCCCAGGTAAGACGGGTGACGCACCCAGCGATAAGCGCCGTTGTCCACCAGTTGATGGTCTTTGACGATGGTCACGGTGTGGGTGAAGAACTCGCCCAGCACGCGCCAGCAATGCATGCGCAGCAACATGCCCAGCACGATCACGGCCAAGCCAGCCCAGTAGGCAGGCACCAAAACGTGGCCTCGAAAGCGCCACTGCGGCTGAAAAGCCAGCACGAACGCGCCGACTTGGATCACCGAGGACCCGATCGAGATCACCAGCCCCGAGTAGCGATCGGCGCCGCCGTGCGAGCCCGAGACCGCGCGCTTGCGCTGCATCTGCCGCCACTCCATGAAGTAGGCCCAAGCCATCACCCCCCAGAACGCAAATGCAAACGGCGCGACGAACACAAGGGGGAGGGCATCTGACATGACAAGGTGCAAAGGGATTGAGGGCCACCTGATTGTCAGCGTCGAGGTCAGACAGAAACGGGAGGAGTTTCCCGGTGCATGCCCCCTCGTTCACATGGGCGCAAGATGCGCCCTCATCACCATGATGTGGCGCATCGAACCGAGCCCCAAAGGGACCATAATCTGACAATGCCTTCAGCCAGACCCCATCTGGCCAGCAGTTTTTGATCCCCCCATCCCTTGAAGGAAAGCAACATGACACGTGAAGTCGTCTTCGTGGGCGCAGCCCGCACCGCCATCGGCTCTTTCGGTGGCTCGCTCAAAGACGTGCCGCCCGCCGAACTGGGCGCGCTGGTCATCAAAACCGCGCTGGAGCGCGCTGGCGTCAAGCCTCAAGACGTCGGTCATGTGGTCGTTGGCCACGTGATCCCCACCGTGCCACAAGACGCTTACATCAGCCGCGTGGCCGCCCTGAACGCTGGCGTGCCCCAAGAGGCCCCCGCCTTCAACGTGAACCGCCTGTGCGGTTCGGGCCTGCAAGCCATCGTGTCGGCCGCCCAGTCCATCCAACTGGGTGACTGCGATGTGGCCGTGGGCGCTGGCGCCGAATCCATGAGCCGTGGCGCTTACTTGGTCACCAGCAACCGCTGGGGCGCGCGCATGGGCGACGTCAAGATGCTGGACTTCATGCTGGGCGCCCTGCACGACCCCCGCATGCACATCCACATGGGCATCACCGCCGAAAACGTGGCGGCACGCTACGACATCACCCGCGACCAGCAAGACGCTTACGCCGTGCAGTCGCAACAGCGCGCGGCCAAGGCCCAGGCCGCTGGCCTCTTCAAGGACCAGATCGTCCCCGTCGAGATCAAGACCCGCAAAGGCGTGGTGCTGTTCGACACCGATGAAGGCGTCAAGGCCGACACGACCGTGGACAGCCTGGGCAAGATGAAGCCGGCGTTCAAGAAGGAAGAAGGCACCGTCACCGCTGGCAACGCCTCGACCCTGAACGACGGCGCGGGCGCCGTGGTCATGGCCTCGGCTGAAAAGGCCAAGGCCTTGGGCCTCAAACCCCTGGCCCGCTTGGTGTCTTATGGCCACGCCGGTGTCGACCCTGAGTACATGGGCATTGGCCCCGTGCCTGCCTCTAAGGCCGCCTTGGCCAAGGCCGGCTTGACCGTGGCCGACATGGACCTGATCGAAGCCAACGAAGCCTTCGCTGCGCAAGCGTGCGCCGTGTCGAAAGAGCTGGGCCTGGACAACGAGAAGACCAACCCCAATGGTTCGGGCATCTCGCTGGGCCACCCCGTCGGTGGCACCGGTGCCATCTTGGTGACCAAGGCCATCTATGAGCTGCAACGCACGGGCGGCCGCTATGCCCTGATCACCATGTGCATTGGCGGCGGCCAAGGCATTGCGATGATCATCGAACGCGTCTGATCAGACGCGCTTTGTGAGCGATGCAAAAAAGGGGCTCCTTCGGGAGCCCCTTTTTCATGGGTGCGAGGTGCGCATCACGGTGCCGTGACAGGATCGGCGGGCTCGGCCGGCTCAGGCGCCTTGCCGCGCTGGAGCAGCCTCGCCGTCAACACCATCAGGTCTTCCACATAAGTGAACACCACCGGGATGACCAGCAGGCTCAAGAAGGTCGAGGTGATCAAGCCACCGATCACCACGATGGCCATGGGCGCTCTGAAGCTGGGGTCCACGCCCAGGCCCAGCGCAATGGGCACCATGCCGGCGCCCATTGCGATGGTGGTCATGATGATGGGGCGGGCGCGTTTGCGGCAAGCGTCGATCACAGCCTCCCATCGTGACAAGCCATGCGCGTTGCGGGCAATCAGCACGTAGTCCACCAGCAAGATCGAGTTCTTGGTGGCAATGCCCATCAGCATGATCAGCCCAATCATCGAGGGCATGGACAAGGCCGTGTGCGTGATGAACAGCGCCACGAATGCGCCAGGGATGGACAGCAACAAGGCCGCCAAGATGGTCACCGGCTGCACAAAGCCCTTGAACAACAGCACCAGCACGATGTAGATGCAAAGCACCCCGGTCAGCATGGCCAAGCCAAAGCTGGCGAACAGCTCGCCCATGGCCTCGGCATCGCCCACGGTGCTGCGGCTCACGCCGGGCGGCAGCTTTTGCAAGCTGGGCAAGGCCAGGGCCGCTTGCTCAACCGCACCCAGCGGCTGCTGGTTCAGCTCGACCTCGATGTTGACGTTGCGCTGCCGGTCGTAGCGGTCGATCTGGGCAGGGCCCGAGTCGATGCTGAGCGTGGCCACATTGCCCAAGGGCACCGGGCCCCGGCTGCCGGGCACGGGCAGGCGCGCCAACAGGTCAAGATCGGTGCGCGCGCCATCGGGCAGGCGCACCACCACGGGCACCTGCCGTTGCGACAGGTTGAGCTTGGGCAGGCTCTGGTCATAGTCGCCCAGGGTGGCGATGCGCAGCGTGTCGGCCAAGGCCTGCGTGCTCACGCCCAGGTCGGCTGCACGCGCCGCATCGGGTTTGACGATGAGTTCAGGGCGGACCAGGCTGGCCGTTGAGGTCACGCTGCCAATGCCCGGGATGCTGCGCAACTCGCGCGCCACCACGTCGGCATGCTCCGCCAGCACACGGCCATCTTCACCGGCCAAGACGAGCACGTACTTGTCAGACGACGCCCCAAAGCCCACATTCACGCGCGCACCGGGCAGCACCTGCAAAGCGTCCCGCAACTGGCCTTCGATGGCCTGCTTGCTGATGCCGGGGCGGTTCTTGCGGTGCGTCAGGTTCAGCGTGAGCACGGCCTTGCGCACCTCGCCCGCACCTTGTGGCGAGAAGGGATCGCTGCCAGCCGCACCGCCGCCAATGGCCGTGTAGACGAGTTTGACGTGTGGGTTGCGCTGCACCAACACGCGCGCCTGCTCCGCCACCTTGTGGGTTTGCGCATAGTTGCTGCCCGGTGGCAAAGACAAGCTCACCTGCGTTTGCGACAGGTCGTCAGGTGGAATGAAGCCCGTGGGCAAGAGCCCGGCCAAGCCAAATGAGCCCACCGTGAACACCGCCACGGCCAGCAAGGTCAAGACGCGGTGTCGCAAACACCAGCGTGCCCAACCCAGGTAAAACGCCATCCAGCTGGGTTCGGGGTGTTCCCCCTTGGGCGCCTTGAGGATGAAGGCCGCCATCATGGGCGTGAGCACGCGGGCCACCACCAGTGAAAAGAACACGGCAATGGCCGCCGTCCAGCCGAACTGGACGAAAAACTTGCCCGGCACGCCGGCCATGAAGGCCGTCGGCAAGAACACCGCGATCAAGGTGAAGGTGGTGGCAATCACCGCCAGCCCGATCTCGTCGGCCGCTTCCATGGCCGCCTGCATGGGCGTCTTGCCCATGGCCAGGTGGCGCATGATGTTCTCGATCTCGACGATGGCGTCGTCCACCAAAATGCCCACGACGAGTGACAGCGACAGCAGCGTCACCGTGTTGATCGAAAAGCCCAGCAAGTGCATGGCGCCAAAAGCCGGGATCACCGACAAAGGCAAGGCGGCCGCGGCGACCAAGGTGGCGCGCCAGTCGCGCAAGAAGAACCACACCACGATCACCGCCAAGATGGCGCCCTCGTAGAGCAGGTACATCGACCCCTCGTAGTTCTCTTGCACCGGGTCCACGAAGTTGAAGGCCTCGGTCACGACCACATCGGGGTGCGCCTGCTGGAGTTCGGCCAAGGCCGCACGCACGCCAGTGGCCACGTCCACCTCGCCGGCTTTGAGCGCACGCGTGATCTCAAAGCCCACCACACGCTGGCCATTGAGCAAGGCACCCTGGCGCTGTTCACTCACGGTGTCGCTCACGGTGGCGATCTGGTCCAGGCGCACACGGCGGCCATCGCTCAGGCTGATGTCCATGGCACCCAGCTCGGCGGCCGTTTGCACGGTGGCCACGGTGCGCACCGACTGCTCGGCACCGCCCAGGCTCATGCGGCCGCCCGATGCATCTTGCTGCACGCTGCGCAACTGGCGCGACACGTCGGCGGCGGTGGCGTTCAGTGCCAGCAACCGGGCCGGGTCCAGCTCTACGCGCACTTCTCGGCTGACGCCACCCACGCGCGACACGGCCCCCACGCCCTTGACGGCCAGCAGCGCCTTCGACACGGTGTGGTCCACATACCAAGACAAGGCCTCATCGTCCATGCGGGGCGAGGCCACCGTGTAGGTCAGGATGGGCGCACCAGAGAGGTTGACCTTCGAGACCACCGGATCACGCAGGTCACCAGGCAGGTCGGATCGCACGCGGGCAATGGCGTCGCGCACGTCGTCCACCGCCTCTTGGGTGGGCTTTTCAAGGCGAAACTCCACCGTGATCAAGACGTTGCCGTCTTGCACCTTGGTGTAGATGTGCTTGATGCCCTGCAGCGTGGCCAGCGAGTTTTCGAGCTTGCGGGCCACCTCGGTTTCGAGCTGCGCAGGCGCCGCCCCGGGCAAGGCGGCACTGACCGTGACGGTGGGCAGGTCGATGTCAGGGAAGTTCTGGATCTTCATGCCGCCAAAGCCCATGAAGCCCCACAGCGTGAGCATCACGAACAACATCACCGCCGGAATGGGGTTGCGGATGGACCAGGTCGAGACGTTCATGGCTGCCCCTTCACAAGGCGCACCGTGTCGCCGTCAGACAAGAAGCTGGCGCCCACGGCCACCACCTGGTCTTGCGCGTTCAAACCTTGTGTGACCTCCAAGCGGTCACCCACACGGCGGCCCACACTGAGCTTGACCTGACGGACCACGTGGAGCGTGCCTTGAGGCTGCAGCTTGAAGGCGTAGGCGAAGCCATCGCGCAGCAAGACGGCGCTTTGCGGCAGGGTCAAACCTTGTGCGGTCCCCAGCTCGATGCGGCCAGGCGCAAACATGCCGGCGCGCGCGCCCTGGGCCAAAGCCGATGGGGGCAAGTCCACATAGACCAGGCCACTGCGGGTGTTGCCATCCACCGTGGGGGCCACTGTGCGGACGCGGCCTTGCACCTCTTTGCCACCGGGCGGCGTGGCCCAAGCCACCTGCCCAGGCTTGATGCGCTGCAAATCGCTGGAAGGCAACTCGGCACGCCACTCGAGGCGACTTTGACGGATCAGGCGGAACAGCTCTTGACCAGGCTGCACCACGGCGCCCAAGGTTGCGGCGCGGGCCGAGATCACACCGTCATCGGCCGCCAACACGCGTGTCTGGCGCAAACGCAAAGCCTGAGTGGCCAGTTGTGCCTGCGCTGAGGCCACGCGCGCTTGCGCCGTTTGTTCACTGGTCAATGCGCGCTGGGCTTCTTGGGCACTGATGGCTTCACCGGCGCGAAGCACGCGCGCACGGTCAGCATTGGACTTGGCCTCGGCCAACAGAGCCTGCGCCTCTTGTAAGCCGGCCTGGGCCGCGTTCAGTTCGGCCTGCACCGACTCGGCGTTCAAGGTGGCCAGCACCTGGCCTCGCTTGACCACGTCGCCCACCGCCACCTGCACCGTGGCCAGCCGCAGCCCCGACAACTCAGCGCCCACCACGGCCTCTTGCCACGCGGCCAGCGCGCCATTGGCCGTCAAGCTGATCGGCCACTGCCCCGCCAAGGGCGATGTTGCCTGCACGCTGAGCGCTGCCTTGGGGGGTGCCGATGCCGCTTTGGCAGGCTCTGCCGCCCATGCCCAAGCAGGCGCCAGCGACAAGACACACCACAAAGCCCCCGCCGACAAGGCATGGCGCGAAACGCCACCTCGATTCAAGGGTTCAAAGAAAGCTGATTGCGTCGCCGCGTTGGACATGGAATGGCTCCCGTGAGCGTTTGTCATCATCAATTGGAAGACGGTGAACCCAGCGCGCGCTTGCGCATCTGGCGTTCGTGTTTGACCAGGGCTTCGCCGTAACCCACCAAGCGATTGAGCACCACCTCGGCCTGGCTCTCGTCCAGCAGGCCCGGCGCCAAAATGGCCATGAAGGGCCCTGAGATGCTGTAGTCCTGCACCATGGCCACCAAAGCGAAGGCCAGTTGCTGCAAGGCGTGGTCGGTTTGCTGCGCGCCCACATGGCGGGCCAGCAGGCTCAACACCCGCTCGTGCATGGGCAAGATGTGCTGCACCACGATGCCGTGGAAAGCCCCACTGGGCTCGAGCATTTCGCGAAAGTGCAATCGGGTGCAGGGGTCCATGCCCTGCCCTTGCACCGGCAGCCACAAAAACGCCGACATCAAGCGGTGCAAAGACTCGCGCAGCGACAAGCCCGGCTGATCGAACTCGGCAAAGCTGCTCTCGCCCACCGCCTCGATCGGCTGCAGCAAGGCCGCGCGGTACAAGCCCGCCTTGTCGCCAAAGTAGTAGTGGATGGACGCCACGTTCTGCCCGGCGGCCTGGCAAATCTCGCGCGTTGACGCCTTGGCAAAACCCTTGTCCGCAAAGATGCGAACGGCCTCTTGCAGCAAACGCTCACGCGCCCGGGCGCCCCGCTCTTGCACGGGCGTGCTGTCATGCGCGGCTGGCGTCAAATGACAATCAAGCGCTTGTTTAACTTTCATGCGCGCATGCTAACGAACTTAGGCACAATGGCGCAAGCCCTTATTCATGAGCAGCGCCCGACCATGCAGTTGAACCAATGGACCCACCCCACCCCCCCGGGATTCAACTTGCGCGGCTGGCACAGCGAGCCCACCGGCAAACCGCTGCTGCACTTCATCCATGGCAATGGCTTTTGTGGGCGCGTGTACGAGCCCATGCTCAAGGGCCTGGCCCAGCACTTTGACCTGTGGCTGTTCGATGCCCAAGGCCATGGCGACAGCGACCACGGCGGCAGCTTCCTGGGCTGGAACCGCAACGCCGAGATGGCCGCGCAAGCACTGCAAGCCCAAGGACAGGCCTTCGCCAAGGTGCCGCACTACGCCGTGGGGCACAGTTTCGGCGGCGTGCTCACTGCCCTGATCCTGGGCGAGCGCAGCCTGAGATTCGAGCGTGCCGTGCTGCTCGACCCCGTGATATTCACCCCTGCCATCCTCATGGGCCTGGCGCTGGGCGAGTTCACAGGCATTGCCAAACACACCCCGCTGGCGCGCCAGGCCAGCGCCCGCCGCGCCCAATGGGGCAGCCGAGACGAGGCCAAAACAGCACTGTGTGGTCGCGGCACCTACAAGGGCTGGACCGATGACGCGCTGCAAGCCTTTGTGGACCACGCCCTGCGTGACGACCCGGAGGGCGGTGTTCGTCTCAAGTGCAACCCCAGCCGCGAGGCCGAAATCTTCAGCAGCGGCCCCGACCGCCTCTGGTCGGTGCTGGGCCGCGTGCGCACGCCCACACAGGTGTTGTACGCCGAGCACACCTTCCCCTTCGTGTCCGAATCGGTCAAGCGCTGGCAATCGATCAACGACGCGGTGCAAGCTGCGCCGATGCCGGGTGGCCATTGCTTCATGCAAGAAGCCCCCGCACAAGCCGCAGAGCGCATCACGCAGTTTTTGCTGCAAGACAAGGGCTGAACTGCCCCGTAAAACAAGCGCTTCATGGGCGACTGTGACGGCGCGCTGGCTGGCAGCATGCCCGCATGACGCGCCCACCTGCACGCACCATCTCCGCACGCCACGGCTGGCAACTGCTGGCTGCCTGGGTGACCCTCAGTGCGCTGACGGCGTGCGCCCTGCGCCCACCGGCCAGCAGCGAAGAACTCACCGCCGACAGCCAGACCTTGCCGCTGTCTGTGGTCGCTGGCGCCGCGGTCAGCCCACCCTTTTGCTTGCACATCCTCTACCGCAACGCCTTCTACGCCATCGTCAGCGACAACCGGGCCGAGGCCTGGGTCACCGATGGCAGCTGCGCCAGCCAAGGCGCACGGCGCGTGGTCGATGGCATCCGCCTGAGCTGGCGCTACGACGCGTTTTGGGACGCCCAGTCCAACCGCCAGTGCCTGCGCACGGACACCTGCCGCAAGCATGAGCAAAACATGATCGAAGGCAAAAACATCCGCTGCGCCGCCGCCTGGGTCAGTGAAGGCAACCAGACGGCCTTCATCAGCAGCGATCAGACCGCCTGTCGCTGAGGCCTCGGCAAACGCTCGACCTGCATCGACGGCAGCCGGCTGACCAAGATCTTGTAAGTGTCCTTATCGAAGGCGGGCTTGCCCGTCAGCAACAAGGCTTCGATGGCCTCTGGCGTGGAGGCCGTGCCCAGGTAACACCAGGCGTCCAGCACATGCCAGGCCTTGCCCTCTGCCACCTTGACCGGGCCACCGTAAGGCCACACCTGCACTTGCCAATCGGCCAACACCGTTTGCAGACGCTGACTGTGCGCCGTCAAGGTCTCTTGTCCCACACACACGCCACTGCACTGACCCAGTTGGTGACCAAAGCACGGCCTGCCGGCGGGCAGCTTGTCCAAGCCCAGGGTCGCCAGACACAGCTGGGCACCTTCGGCGATCTCGCGCAAGGTCTTGACCGCGTCACGCTGGCTGCTGAACAGGCCATACACCGCATCTTGATGCCCCCAGTCGAGGTCACGCGCCCAAGCCAGTTCAGGCTTGACGCCCGTCTCGTCGCCACGTTGCGTGGGCACCAGGCGCCACGTGCACAAATCACCACTGCGGCGCAGGCGCCGGTTGTGGATGGGCTGGTGATGTTTGATCAGCTGCGCCTCCAACAGCAAGGCGCCCATCTCGCCGGGTGCTTCGACCCATTCAATGCGGCGCACCTGCTGCGACAGGCTCATCTCTTTGGCCAACCGGTGATCGGCGCTGAAATGCGACATCACCCGCTGGCGCAGGTTGTTGGCCTTGCCGATGTAGAGCGGCAGCTGGCCCTCGCCGTGGAAGGTGTAGACGCCATGGCGCTCTGGCAAGTCGTCCAGCAAGGTGGCGTCCAGGTGGGCGGGCCAACTGCTGTGCCCCGTCAGCTCGCCCACGGCCTGCGACAGCTCGGCCTCGGGCAGCTCTCGTTTCAGCACCTGCCAGAACTGCCACAGCACATCGGCATCGGCGAGTGCGCGATGGCGCGCGGGCGTGCTCAAGCCATGGCGCGCCACGAGCGCATCGAGGTTGTGCTTGCTGTGCTGTGGAAACAGGCGCCGCGACAGCTTGACCGTGCACAGCACGCTGGCCTTGAAGTCCAACCCGAGGCGCTTGAACTCGTTTTTCAAGAAACCGTAGTCGAAGCGGGCGTTGTGGGCCACAAACAAACGGCCATGCAGGCGCAACAGCACCTCTTCGGCCACCAACTCGAACGCCGGCGCCTGAGCCACCATCTCATCGGTGATGCCCGTGAGCCCCTGGATGAAACTGGGGATGGGCGTTTGCGGGTTGATCAGGCTGGACCATTGACGCGCCTCACCATCCTCATTGACTTCGACGATGCCAATTTCGGTGATGCGGTCAACAACCCCATTGGAGCCCGTGGTCTCCAAATCAACAAAAACCATTGGCATACCCATGCGCGCACCCAGAGAAAATGAAGAAACAAGGTTCAGTTTGAATTTTCGCGGCGAATGCGCTCAAGTCATGGCGCCAGGATTCCGAAGTCCCCCAGACGCCCTGCCAACCTCGCATTTTGCATGTGCCACGCCGCCAAACCCAAAACGCCGACGGGCACAACCCCCAAGTGCGCACCCTTACACTGGGGAGTCACCTCCGCACCCACATGCCTTGCGCCGCACATAATCAGAGCCGCATTGCATGGGCTCGCCGGCAGGCCGCGGCCTGATTGCCCAAGCCCCAACCACGCCACCCCATGTACGCGCTGAAACTGATATTTTTTGTTTGCGCTTTTTTGATCGTGCACCACTATGTGCTGTATCCGGCGCTGGTCATTTGGCTGGCTCGGTCGAAATCGACTCAAACACCTCAACGCCCCTTCTTGCCCGACGCACAAACCCCGAGCATCACGGTGGTCATTGCCGCGTACAACGAAGAACGCGTGATCGCAGCCAAACTGCGCAACACACTCTCGCTCGATTACCCGCGCGAGAAATTGCGTGTGATGGTGGCCGCCGACGGGTCCGACGACGGCACTGTGGGCTTGGCACAAGGGTTTGCCGACCAAGGGGTTCGGGTGCTGCACCACCCCGCACGCAGGGGCAAAACCGCAGCGCTGAACCGCGCCGTCGCCGACGCCACGTCTGAGGTGATCGTCTTTTCTGACGCGAACAACATGTTCAACCCAGATGCCCTTCGGCATTTGGTCAAGCACTTCGCGGATGAGCAGGTCGGAGGCGTGTGTGGCCTCAAGCACATCGTCGAATCTCACGACCGCGAAAGCGCCGCCGGCGACAGCATGTACTGGCGCTACGAATCGGCCATCAAGATGGCCGAGAGCCACCTGGGCTCCATCACCACAGCCGACGGCGAGATTTTCGCTGTGCGCAGGTCGCTGTACCACGCGCTGGACGAGGCCCTGATCAACGACGACGCGGCCATCACCTTCGACTTGATTCGCGCCAATCGCAGGGTGCTGTACGAGCCGCAAGCCAAATCCAGCGAGCAAGCCTCCATCTGCATCGAAGACGACTTCAACGTGAAGGTGCGCATGGTCAGCGGCGGCTTCCAAACCTTGGCGCGCGAGTGGCGCTACCTGATACCTCCCCGACACGCATTTGCATGGACCTTCCTGTCCCACAAAGTTTTGCGGTGGACCGCCCCTGAGTTGCTGCTCATCGTGATGGCCTTGTCGATCGTTCTGAGCCTGGCTGGCGACCCGCTGTTCATGGTCTTCCTCGCGCTGCAAGTGATGTTCTACGCATTGGCCCTGCTGGGCTGGCAACGCCGTCACCGAGGGCCACTGCCCATGCACCTCTACGTTCCTTTTTACTTCTGCGCCATGAACACTGCCGCCTTGTTCGGCCTGCACCGCCACCTCACGCGCAGCACACAATGGAAGAAAGCCGCACGATGAGCATCGTCCTCTTGTTGGCCCTGGCCGTGCTCGCCTTCGCTGCGGCGGTGCACAAGGTGATCCGCTCACGCAACATGCAGTACTGGATCGGCTCACACCTGGCCGCGCTGCTGCACCCCAAGGCCGCAGTGCCTGCAGGCGCACATCGCCACGTGTACTTCTGCTTTGCCGACCACTATGAGCCCTACGGAGGCACCTCCGACAAGGCCATGGCCCACCGCCGCGTGGCGCAATGGCTGCGCGACTACCCCGCTGTGGCAGACCGGCACCGCGACAGCAATGGCCGCAAGCCCGTGCACAGCTTTTTCTACCCGGCGGAAGAGTACGACGAAGCACTGCTGGATGACGTCGCAGGCCTGTGCAAGGCGGGCTATGGCGACGTCGAGGTGCACCTGCACCATGACAACGACACCGCCGACAACCTGCGCCAGACGCTCAACGCCTTCGCCGACACCCTGCACCACCGGCACGGGCTGCTGCGCAAAGATCCGGCCACCGGCCAAATCCAGTGGCTTTTCATCCACGGCAACTGGGCGCTGGACAACTCCCGTCCTGACGGTCGCTGGTGCGGCGTTGACAACGAACTCGACATCCTGGTCGAGACCGGCTGCGTGGCCGACATGACCATGCCATCGGCACCCAGCGACACCCAAACCCGCCGCATCAACTCGATCTACTTTGCCAAGGGACACGCGGGCTGCCGCAAGTCGCACGACGATGGCCGCCCCGTCAAGGTGGGGCAATGGGCTCAGCCTGGCGAGTTGCTGATGATCCAAGGCCCACTGACGCTGAACTGGCGCGAGGGCAAGTTCGGCCTGATTCCCCGCATCGAAAGTTCAGAGCTGTCGCTTGACGCCCCCCCAACCGCACACCGCGTCGGCTTGTGGGGCCAATGTGGCATCTCGGTCGAGGGTGCTGCAGAGCACGTCTTCATCAAGGTCCACACGCACGGCGCCACCGAAAAATCGATGCGCATGCTCTTTGAGCAAGGCGGCTTTGACGCCTTGTGGCAGCAACTGGAAGCGCAGTACCGCGACCAACCGGGCACCTCGCTGCACTACGTCACCGCGTGGGAGATGTACAGCAAGATCCGCGAACTGGCTCAAGCCCAGCCTGCATGACCGGCATGCGCATCCTCCACATCATCGACACCCTGGACTTCGGCGGCGCCGAAAAGGTGCTCGTCGCCCTGGCCAACGACAGCGCACGGCGCCACACCGTGCAAGTGTGCTGCCTGCGCCAAAGTGGGGTGCTGGCCAAAGAACTGGCGCCTGGCATCGAAGTTCAGGCCATGGGCAAAGGCGATGGCGACGACGCGCTGCTGCCCTGGCGCCTGGGGCGCCACATTGCCGGTCAGTTTGATGTGGTGCACACGCACAACTGGGCCACCTTCATCGAAGGCGGCTTGGCGGCGGTCATTGGCGGCATTCCCACCCGGGTACACACCGTGCACGGCCCTTACGGCGGAGGCACACCGAGCGGCGCCCTGCCTCGCGTCAAACGACAAGCCAGGCACCTGATCGAGCGTGCGGTGGCAACACGTTTTCAGCACATCGTGGCCGTCTCCGACGCCATCCGGCGCTACATCCCTGACACGGTCGGGATCCCATTTGATCGCCTGCAGACCATCCACAACGGCATTGCGGGTCGGGCAGCTGGCCAACGCATGCCCAAACCTGCAGGCCAAGGCATGCGCTTCATCAGCGTGGGGCGACTCGACGCCATCAAGAACCACCAGATGATGCTCAAGGCCTTTGCGTCGGTGCTGCGCCAACATCCCAACGCCACGTTGCAGTTGGTGGGCGATGGCCCTTGCCGAGAAGACCTTGAAGGCCTGGCGCGACAGCTGAAACTGGGCGAGGCGATCGAGTTCGCTGGCTTCAGAAGCGACATCCCCGACCAACTCGCGCAGGCCGACGCCTTCTTGCTCTCGTCTCACTACGAAGGCGTGTCGATTGCCGTGCTGGAGGCCATGCGTGCCGGCCTGCCCGTGATCGCCACCGATGTGGGTGGCTTGCCTGAAACTGTGGAGCACGGGCAAAGCGGTTTGCTCACACCCGATGATGACGCGACCGCCTTCGCCCAATCCATGCTGCGCTTGGCAGGCGACGAGGCTTTACGGCACAGCATGAGCCTGGCAGCGCTGGCGCACCAGCAAGCGAAGTTCTCGCTTGAGCGCATGGTGCAGTCCTACGAACACCTCTACTCGCATCCGAAAGGACCCGTCACACCATGGGCCTGAACATCCTCTACCACCACCGCACCCAAGGTCGCGGCGCCGAAGGCACCCACATCACCAGCATCGTGCGTGCACTGCAGGAAGATGGGCACACGGTCACCATCGTCTCGCCTCCCGGCGTGGACCCGCTTGACCCCAAAAACAGCGCACCAGTGGACAAAGCCAAGGTCCAAACGGGCGGCATGCAATCGGTGTGGAAATGGCTCAGCACCCACCTGCCCGATGGCCTGTTTGAGCTGGCTGAAATCGCCTACAACGTCCCGGCCTACTTCAGGCTGCGCAAAGCGCTGAGCGAACAACACTACGACCTCGTCTACGAACGCTACGCCTTCTACCTGCTGGCTGGGGCTGTGGCCGCCAAGCAGCGTGGCATCCCCTTCGTGCTGGAAGCCAACGAGGTCAGTGGCATCGAAAGCCGTGCACGCCCGCAAATTTATCCGCGCCTGTGCGGCTTCTTCGAGCGCGCACTGTTTGCACGCTGCAAAGCCATCTTGCCGGTGTCATCGCACCTCAAAGCCATGGTGCTCAAACAGGGCGTGCCAGACAGCGCCGTGCACGTCGCGCCCAATGCCTTCGACGTGCGCAAGCTGCGCAGCAACCTGACGCGATCCCCAGAGGTGCGCGCCAAGTTGGGCTTGGCGCCCGACAACTTCACCATGGGCTTTCTGGGCTGGTTCGACCACTGGGACCGGCTGGACATGACCATCGACGTCCTGGCCGAGTTGCTGCCCCAGCACCCCCATGCCCGTGTCTTGCTGGTAGGCGATGGGCCGATTGCGCCCTCGCTGAAAGACAAGGCCAAAAGCCTGGGCATCGCTGACAAGGTCATCTTCACCGGCGCCGTGCCACGCGCCGAGGTGTTCGATCACATCGCGCAAATGGACCTGGCCGTGTTCGCGCACTCCAACGACTTTGGCTCACCGGTCGCCATGTTCGAGTTCATGGCCATGCGCATCCCCATCGTCGCCCCCCGGCTGGGCCCCATCATGGACGTGCACATCGACGGCCAAACGGCCCTGATCTTCGACCGTTTGGACCGCGCCCAATGCACCGCCGCCGTGCGCCGCATGATCGAATCGGCCGAGTTGCGCCAAACCATCGCCAACCGGGCCTACGACAAGCTGCTGGCCCAGCACACCTGGCAGCGCAACGGACGCCAGATCCTGGAAGTCGCAGGCTTGGTGACCCCAGAGATCCCGCCTCAGGCATGAGCCTCAGCCAGCCCCCCCTGAAAGGCAGCGCCGCACGCGACAGCGTTTGCGTCGTGTGCGAGCTGCCCCCGCCAACGGGCGGCATGGCCATCCAGGCTGAGCGACTGGGCCAAGGCCTGCGCGAAGCAGGCCATGCGGTGCAACACCTGCGCACCAACCGCATGTCACCGCAATCGCGTTGGCGACGCGTCAAAGGCGTCGGGGCGCTGCTGAACTTCACGCTCTTCCTGGGTGCGGTGCTCGTGGGCCTGCCACGGTCGCAGGTGGTGCACATCTTCAGCCACTCTTACCTGAGCTTTTGGCTGTTCACCGCGCCGCCGGCCCTGTGGGGAAAGCTGCTGGGCAAGCGCATCGTGATCCATTACCACGGGGGCTCGGCAGACGACTTCTTGACCCGCTCTGGCCCGCGCGCCAAACAGATCTTTGCGTGCGCGCAAGCTTTGCTCGTGCCCTCGCAGTTTTTGGTCGATGTGTTTGCCAAACATGGCTTGACGGCCAGCGTTCTGCCCAACATCATGCCCCTGGAGCGCTTCACATACCGCGAGCGCTCGCCCCTGCAAGCTCGCATCCTGATGGCCAGACACCTCACCCCCGTCTACAACCCGGCCTGTGGGCTGCGGGCCTTCGCCTTGTTGCAGGCAAAGCACCCCGAAGCACAGCTGACCGTGGCTGGCGATGGCCCCGAGCGAGATGCCATGCACTTGCTGGCCAAAGAATTGGGCATCGCGGCGCGCGTGGACTTCATTGGCAACGTCAACAACGATCGCATGCTGGCCCAACTGCAGTCGCACGACATCTTGCTCAACACATCGCGGGTCGACAACCAGCCCGTTTCATTGCTCGAAGCCTTTGCTTGCGGGCTTCCCGTGGTCAGCACCGCCGTGGGTGGCATCACCTACATGATCGAACACGGGCAAAGTGGCTTGCTGGCGCCCAACGATGACCATGAGGCCCTCAGCGCACTCATTCACCGCCTGTTGACCAACGCAGACATGGGCGAGCGGATCACTCGCAACGCACGCGCCCAGGTGCAGGCCCATGGCTGGCAACACATCCACCCCCTGCTCCTCCAAGCGTATTCCCCCCAAGCGACAGCATGAACCTCTACCAAGACGTTTTTTTCCGAGCCATGGACACGCTCCGCGGCCGTCGCACCATCGAGCGACTGCACTTCCTGCGCCGCTCACAGCATTGGACGCCGCATGAGCTCGCTCAATGGCAGCTCGATCGCTTGAACGACTTGTTGGCACAGGCCAAAGCCAATTCGCCCTACTACGCCAAAGCGCTGGCACACATCGCCTTGCCGCTGAAAGCGTTGAGCGACATCGAGCAACTGCCTGTGCTCGACAAACCCATCATCCGCGCCAACTTCGAAGGCTTGCAGTGCACGAATTTGCCTCGCTCACGTTTCGTGCAGAACCGAACAGGGGGATCGACAGGCGAGCCCACGATCTACTTCTGGGACAAGCGGGGCATGGACTGGAACCGCGGCAGCGTCTACCGAAGCGCTGAATGGGCGGGCACAGCGCTGGGCGAGCGCACGGCCCAAATGTCGGGCTCGATCCATGACCGAACCGAGTCTCAAAAGCTGCAAAACCGCATCGTTTACTTCCTGCAGCGGTACCGCGACTTTCCTGTCGGCACACTGACCGACGAGATCCTAGAAACCTACTTCCAAGAGATCTGCGCCTACAAGCCCACCGCCATCTGGGGCTATGCCAGCGGCGCCAATGCGTTCGCCGAATACATCGAGCGCGAACACCCGGGTGCCGACCTGCGCTTCCTCAAGGCCATCATCACCAGTTCTGAAACCCTGCGCGATGACCAGCGTGAGCGCATCAACCGCGTGTTCGGCTCAACCGTGGTCCACGACAACTACGGCAGCCGTGAGATGTACATCGGCGCCGAATGTTCACAACACGATGGCTACCACCTGCACGCCGATGTGCTTTACGTCGAAGTCGTTGACGAGCACAACCGCGCGTGCAAACCAGGCGAGCGCGGCCGCATCCTGTTGACCGACCTCTCGAACCACGCCTTCCCCTTCATCCGCTACGAGATCGGCGACGTCGGCATCATGGCCGAGCCCAAGCCCTGCCCTTGCGGCGTGACGCTGCCCAAGCTGGCCAAGGTCGAAGGGCGCATCGCTGACCTCATCACACTCAGCGACCGCGTCCTCACCGCGCCGAACCTGACCCTGCAGTTCATCAACCTCGGCGGGGTCAACGGATTCCAGGTCCGGCAAGACGCGCCCAACCGCTTGGACCTGTACATCGTCCCTGGCGAGGGCTATGGTCCCGCCGTTCGTGCCTACGCACTCAACGCCCTGCGCCTCATCGCCGGGCCCACCGTGAACGTTGCGTTGCATGAGGTGGACGACATCGCCGTTCCAGAATCAGGCAAACGCCGCTTTGTGATCTCGACAGTCACCCCGGCGCAGGTGCGTGCCTACGCACTCGAGCAACAGCAAGCAGGCTCGGCATGATTGGCGCACTGCTCAAAGAGGCCATCGCCATGCTGGCGCCGCAGGTGCTGGCCATCCATGGCGACCGGCGAACAAGCCGCGTGGCGATCACGTTCGACGATGGGCCACACCCAGAGCACACACCGACGCTGCTCGACATCCTCGACGACTGCGGCACCCCCGCCACTTTCTTCCTGCAAGGTTCACAGGCCCAAAAGCACCCAGAACTCGTGCGTACCATCCACCAACGTGGGCACGAGATCGGCAACCATGGCAGCACCCACCAAAAACCGGGTGAGCTGGGCACCGCCGCTTATGTGCAAGAGATCGTTGACACCCATGCGCTGCTGTGTGACATCGTCGGACAGAGCCTCGCCAAGCACTTTCGCCCGCCCTATGGCGCCACGAGCCCAAGCACCTTCATTCAACTGGCTCGCCAAGGATTTCAGTTCATCTACTGGTCCAGGGACAGCAGAGACTCGTGGCTCAAGCAATCTGCAGAGCTGAGCGCGGCATTCGAAAAAGAGCCCGTGCGTCCCGGTGACATCGTTCTCTTCCACGATGACTATGCACAAACGGCAAAGGCTCTGCCCAGCATCCTCCGCACATGGGCGCACCAAGGCCTGCAAGTGCAAGCCTTGAGCGACATGTTGGCATCCAGGAGCCGCTGAGCCCCCATCAGCAGACCAACGCCCCGCTCAAGCCAGCGTCAACAAATCGGTCAACACCTGGATCAGTTCCGTGCGAGCCGCCAGGGAAGTGAAGGTGTGGTCTGCACCTTGAATGACTTGCACGCGCAGGGCGTCTTTGGCTGCGAGTTGGTTGACCACCACCTCGGCCTGGGCATGGAGCAACTCCAATCCTGGCTCTGCCGCAGCGAACACAAAATGCATGGGCACGCCCCGCTTCGCAATGGCTTGAAGGTCATGCGCCAAGCTGCCAGCCGGCAGCCAACCCAGTCGCTGGGTGACACGGGTGCTCTGCGCCTTGAGCCACCACACCAGCGACTGGCGCAAAGCCAAGGAAAGGTGACGCGCCGAAAACTCGCCTTTGAGCAAGCGGCGCCAAGGCTCACCAGAGCGCAATGCTTGACGCCGGTGAGACATGTCTGCTGCGTCTCGAAGCGCCCCCTCGGCCCCGGCGTCCAGTGACATGCCCTCGCGCCACCGGAACGTCAGTGGGTTGATCATGATGGCTCGCTTGACCGGCAAGCCCGTCAACGCCGCCTGGAAGGCGTGGTAAGCCCCCGAGCACAAACCCATCACTTGCACAGGCGATGGCCCAAACCGCTGGGTCAGCCAACGCAGGGTGGCGGCCACATCGGCCATGGCGTGCGGGCTGTAGACCTGACCTGCCGCCTGTGCAGGCGGCGGAGCACTGTCGCCTAAACCGGCCAGGTCAATGCGCAAAACCGCGTGCCCCTGAGAGGCCCACTGCCGGGCCAGTCGCACGTAAAGCCGGCTCGGCCCTACCAGACGAATGGCTCCCGCATTGAGCATCAACACAACCCCTTTGGGTTTTTCATCGCGAGGCTCTGTCAGCACACCGCGCAGCGCTTGGCCCGCCTCAAGCGGAATGCGCACAGCCGCCTCCCGCGCGTTTTGCAGCTCGCAGGCCGTGCTGGGCTGGCTCACTCGCACCGCAAACGCGGAGAGTTCACCTTCCACATGCCCGACACGCACCTGCGACCAATGCAAAAAAGCATCCACCATGGCCTGAGGGACCTCGGCATGGTGGGGGTCCACAACCATGCCATGAAAGCCAGGCAGCGCCTGCCGTTCCACAGCGGCACCCAAACACCTCAGATGCTCAGCCCACTTGGCACTGCCCGGCAAATCGTCGCGATCCAAAATCAGCACATCAGGTGCAGGCGAACGCTCCAGTGTGAAGAGGTCTAGCCCCTCCAAGGTTCGACGCAGCTCCCCGCCCATGGCGAAACCGCCCGACTCGATGCCATCGAAACCATCCGCCGCAGGTCGGCCCGAAGCTCCTGCCAGCGCAGTCAACTCACGCACCCAAGCCCGCCCCTTGAGCACGGGGGCAATCAGCGCCAGTCCCAGCACATCGGTTCGACCGAGGCTGGCCAGGCACGCAATCGCAGCGCCAACGCGAACGCCCACAAGCAAAACGCGACTGACACCGCTGATGGCCTTGAGGTGCTCGATCGCCTGGATCGTGCTGTTCACCCACGCTGAAAAATCGTCGACAACGTCCTCGAGCGGCATGGCGTTGCCGCATCCAGCGTAGTCAAACCTCAAGGTCGGCATGCCCGCCTTCGCACTGGATTGCGCGAAAGCGCTCAATGCCAAGTGGGCACTGGCCTCTTCTCGCCCGATGGGTGCACACAACAAGACACCAACGTGCGCATTTCCAGCCGATGCAGCTGGATGGAAGTAGCCCGACAAGACTGGCTCGACGCCGAAGTAGATTGCCTCAAAAGAACACGCAGCCATCCAACAACTTTCACCCGTCAGCGACGAACGCACCGCCGTGCCAATGCACTCCAAAAAAGCATTCCCAACCCGAATGATGCCAAGGCAGGAAAACGAAATCGGCGAGGAGGCATTGAGCCTCCCCGCCGAACCATACACGAGAGATCAAGTCAGCTGATCATCTCAGCGTCAGGCAACCGACTCTGTATCAGAAAGTCGACGGCATCCGGTTGCCCATCAACTCCCAGATGTAGGAAGTGAAGGTCACAGAACTCACGCCGTCGAGCGCCTTGCCCGTCGAGCAGAAGCCGCGCGTGGTGTTGGCGCACATGTCGGTTTTCATGCGGTCTTGGTTAGGCCAAGGCCACAGGGCTGTTGTCGACAGAGCGTTGTAGTTGGTATCGCCATGACGGCTGCCATCCACACCGTAGCGATAGATGATGCTCGGGCCCACGTCCGCACCACCCAAGCCCTTGCCCTTCAGGTAAGAGCCTGCCTCAACACGAGTCACGTGTTTCAAGTTATTGCCAGTCAGGGGGGCGCCGGCCACCGTGTTGGTCGGGGTCGTCTGGTTGTACAGGCCGCCAGACCAAGTTCCAGTGACGTTGACATACGACGCCGACACCGAAGCGTTCAAACCATACGTACCCGAGCCCAGGATGAGCAAGTTGCTCAGCGCATTGGTGTTGGTGCTGTCACTCAACTCCGGCGCAAAACGGAAGCCTTCGCCGCTTCGGGCCTTGGCCAAGATGTTCTGCACAACGATGTTCGTGCCACTGCGAGCAATGTTGAACCCTTCGTCCGTGGAGTTCCACGCCACGGCGTTGGAGATCTTGATGGTCTTGTCCAGCGCGGTGCCCACATCGGGCTCCATGTAGTAGCCAGAGTCCGGCGAGTTGGCCGAGATCGTGCCCAGCCACTCGTTCCGGCCGAAGGAGTACTGCCCGCCGGTGTGCGATGCGATCGCAAAGTCGGAGTAACTCGAATCATTCGCCAACAACACGCGGTCAACCACCATCACGTTTTGTATCGACACGTCGTGCGAGTCATAGACGGTGAAGCCGACGTTGGGGTTGCCGCTGCCTTGGCAAGCCGCGACACCGCAACCGTCGCCTCGCACCACCACTCGACGCCACACGCTGTTATGAGCGCGGTAATTGATCGCGATGATGCGCTTGCCGGAAGCCCAAACCCAGACGTCCTGGATCAGGTTGTAGGTGTTTCCATTGTCGTGGTCATTGGTGCCAACGTCGAGCGAGCCATGCACACCGCTGTCAGACAAAGTGACGTTGTTCGTGTTGTAGAGGCTGACGCCCCCTTCGAACTTGACACCACTGACCGTGATGTACTGGTGCTTGGTTGCCGAGCGTCCAACAAACCACTCCCCGTTGATCACCACCTTGCCAGGATTCTTGGCATGAACATACGTGTTGGCTGTCTTGGACGTACCCGATGGAATCTGAGCAGACCTGGTGGTGTAGGCGCTGGTGTCCCAATGCATGACACCCGTGGTGGACGGGTCGTAAGTGCCATCGGCCAAGATCACTTCGCCACCAGCGGGGGTGCGAGCGAATGTGTATGCGAAGGTCTTGCAAGGCGTGGCTTGCACAGCGCACGAGTTGGACGTGTCAGACCCGGTCGGCGAGATGTAGCGCGCATTCGGATTTGCGGCAGCAGGAGCAGGAGCTGGAGCTGGAGCTGGCGTGGGTGCAGGTGCTGGTGCTGGTGTGGGTGCAGGCGCAGGTGCTGGCGTAGGTGCTGGTGCTGGTGCTGGTGCTGGAGCAGGCGTGGGCGCTGGCGCCGGCGCGCTGCTGTTCGTCGTGTTGTTGGGAACAGGAGCAGGCGCTGGGGTGAGCACTGTCTTTGCACCGGCGCCACCACCGCAGGCTGTCAGGGTGCCGCTTGCGATCAACAGAGTGAGAATCAGCGAGGGGCGAAAACCGTGCTTGGTCATGAATACTTCCTGTGAAGGGAAAGGGACTGCGGTACCAAGTGACTGCTTGAGCCGAAACTTGTAAAGCGCCGCCGATGAAACAAATTCTGCCCCACCCCCTCAGTAACAAGGCGCAACGAAGAGGCGGCAAGTGTATCGCGCACCTCCTCTCTGATTGGCCCGACAGAGTGACAAAAAGGTCACGAAACGTAATGCCAACAAACCCCGATCGTGAAGGACTTGGCACCCTGAATCGGTAATATGTCTCGCTTGAAGCAAACGACTGCCCAGGATTCCCCGACTCACGCGACGCACGCTTACAAACGGTGCACGGTTCGCTGGCCGCTGAGTCCGCTCGTAAACCCCATGATCTGAAAAGGACGGCCGACTGGCGTGGATCGCCAAGCACATGGCAAAGATGGCCACCGCCAGGTGGCGCCACCCTAAGCAGGGGGCGTAACAGACAGGCGCATTCGCGTTGAATAGCAGAAAATCAAAGCTTTTGGCGCCAGCAGGGCATCCCGACCGTCGCACGACATGAGCAACACAACACCACAGGCAAAGCCCACTTGGGCGCAACTGCCTCAGCACTACGCAACGCTCGACGGCGTGCGGGGATTGGCGATTTTGTGGGTGATTCTGCATAACACGTCGGTTGCTGAGGAATCGATTCTGAACAATTTGCAAGGCAAATTGCTGGTCGCCTTTCTGGACAGCGGTTGGGCAGCGGTCACGCTGTTTTTCTCGCTCAGTGGCTTTTTGATCACCGGCATATTGCTGGATTATCAAAAGAATCATCGTTATCGGGATTTTTACGTCCGGCGAACATTGCGCATTTTCCCGTTGTATTACGCCGTTTTGTTTGGCGCCTTTTTCATATTGCCGCATCTCAGCGCGGAACTGCCACGGCGCTTGGTTCTGGACCAGCCACAGCAATGGTGGCTCTGGCTCTATGTATCCAATTGGGCGAGCCCGCTCGGCATGGCGGGGCACGTCTTTCCCCATTTTTGGTCTTTGGCCGTCGAAGAGCAGTTTTACCTCGTCTGGCCACTGCTGATTGGACAGCGGTCACCGCGAACCATCTTGCGCATCAGCATCATGTTGATTGCCATCGCGCAAGCGTTCCGGATCGCGCTGTACCTGTATCACGCACCTGACGATGCCAGCTACATGTTCACCCTGTCGCGCATGGACGCGTTGGTCATGGGTGGCGCCGCCGCGGCACTGCTGCGCATCCCTGCGTGGTCCGCGACGCTGGTTGCCAGGGCACCCTCGCTCTTGGCCTTTTCAGCCTTGAGCTTTTTGGCGCTGTTCGCAGAGGAGCGAGGTTTGTCGCCCCACTCAAGCGACACCATTTTGTTCGGCCACCTCACCTTAGGCATCAGCTTCACAGCCTTGATCTTGGGCTTGGCCACATTTGACATGAGCGGCAAATCAGGCTGGTGGATTGACCTGTGGCGCAGCAAGCTGCTTGGGGTGCTGGCAAAATACAGCTACGGCATGTACGTGTTCCACAAAATCATTGGTGACGCCGTCGGACGCCCCTTCATGCGAGCCCATCCGGCCTGGCTGTCTTCCATACCCGCACAGCTCATTTATGGCACGGCCAGCATCTTGCTCAGCTTGGGCGCTGCGTTCCTGTCATTCCATTTGCTTGAAAAGCATTTTCTGAGCTTGAAAAACAAGCTGTCTGGCTGACAGCGCCCCGCGCGAGGGCTGCCCGCGACGGGCTTATGCTCTGCGCATCGACAGCCACCCCGCACCAAGATGCTTCCCGTCTGGCTTTACCTTTGCACCCTTTTCGTTGCGCCGCAATTGTGGGTGCCGCCATTCATTGACTGGCGAACCGACTTCATCGTCTATCCCCTCTGGTTGATGTGGCTGGCCGGCCGGGGACGACTCGGCCTCGTGTTTCAGTTCCGAGCGCAGGACTGGTGCATGGCTGGATTTGTGCTCTGGGTCATCATGAGCATGTACCTCAAGAACCCGCCGAGCACCGCGGGTGAGTGGACACAGAAATACATCAAATGGATGTTGCTCTACCGAATGGTGGCCGCCAGTATCGACTCTGAAAAAACCCTGCGCAAAGTGATTGTGGCGCTGATGACCACCATTGGTTTCGTGGCCGTCCAAGCCTGGTCGCACCTGCATTCTGCCGACGGGCTGGGCTGGGCTGGGCAGAGTTTCGCCTGGGTCGACCCCAGTGCGGCCAGCGCCGGAATCGTGAACCGCACCCGCTGGATCGGCATCTTCGACGGCCCAGGTGTGTTTTGTGTGATGTTCACCATCGCGGTGGCTTTCGCCCTGCACTACGTGGCCAAGGCCTACGACAGGCGAACGCGCATCTTCGCAATGGTGGTACTGGTCCCGCTGTTTGCCTACGCAACGTTTGCCACCGGATCGCGGGGCGGGCTTCTCAGCGCGCTCGCTGTGCTGGGCTGCTGGGTGATCAGCCGCTACGAGCTGTCGGTCAAACGCGTCGTGACCGTCAGTGTGCTGGGCATGGCTGGCCTGATGGTTGGCCCGTCCTACCTCACACAGACCAAAGACTCCAGCAACTCGGCACAGCACCGGGTCGACATGTGGGCCGAAGGCATCGAAATGGCAGAGACCAATCCCGTCTTGGGGATTGGTCGGGGCAACTTTGCCAACTACACAGGCTTGCTGATCGCCCACAACTCGGGCATTGAACTCATGGGAGAAACCGGCTTCATGGGCTTGTTCATGTGGCTGGGCGTGAGCTACATGGGCTTTCGCAACTTGGCAGCGCGAACCAGAGAAAGCAAATCCGACACCGAGAAAGAGGTCTTGATCGGAGTGGGCTTGTGCATCATCGGCTACATGGTGAGCTCGCTGTTCGTGACACTGGAGTTCGAAACCCTCTACTTCATGCTTGGTATGACCGCCGGTGTACGCAACTTCACGAAAGAAAAGGCAGTGTTCACGCTGCACGACGTCAGCATGATCGGTCGCATCATTTTTTTCTTTTACGCTGCCATGAAGATGTTTGTCATGACCTACTGACCCACGCTCAATCAGTGCGCGCGTTTCGCCAAGCATGCACGCGCATTTTGATCGCCATGGCCTCGTGCGGTTGCAACTGGGTTCGGTATAGCAGTCCGGCAAATACACACAACAGCACCAGTTTCGATGACACGCCCAAGGTGCCTGCCAGGCCTGCGACCTGGAGTGCGGCGAACAAGACGCCCACGCCTACCAGAACGCAAGCGCGACGCATGTCATAACGAACGGGGAAATACGCCTGAGAAATCCTGTGCGTCATGACGGCACCGATGATGGCGTCGCACAGTTGCAAGATGCAAGCGCCCTGCAAGCCAAAAAACCATATCAATGGCGTCCCCAGAATGGGCAAAGCCAAACTGCGCACCAGGGTCACACGCACCAGCTTTTGCGTGTCTTTGCTGACCAAAATGCCCGTTTGCAAAATGTAGATCAGCATCTGGATGCTCGCGGCCATCACCAACAAAGGCATCAGTGCAGCGGCGCCGGCGTACTCCGGTGTGGCCACCCAATGCAAAACATCCTCTGTGAAGTAGATGATGGCCAGGCTGATGAAAGCCAATGCGGCGGACACGTAGCGCATGATGTTGGCCTGCAACTCAGCCGCATCAGGGCCTTTCATCACGCTGAACCGGAATGCGCCATACGCCCGGTTGAAGGGTTCGCCGAGCAAATCAGAAATCAATTTGGAAAACTTGGTTGCCAGCGCGTAAACGCCCAAGGCCTCGATCGAGAGCATCCGGTTGAGCGCAAACTTGTCGAAGTTACCGGCAGCGGCACCAATGATGCTGATGTACAAAAAGGGCAGGCTGTACTTCAACACCGGAAACAGCTTGTCAGATTGGAAGCTGAGGCCGCACTGGCGCAACGTATAGCCCCCCACAATCAGCCAGCCAAGGGCGACGGCCAAGAAGTTACCCGCCAAGACGCCATCCACACCCATGTTGAAATGTGACAGCAGCAGTGCGTTGGCTGTGCACTGCACCACGAGTTTGGCGAACGAGACGCTGATGAACAGCACCGACATTTCCTTGGCACGGAGATACGAAATACCGACTTGCCCCGACAACTCCAAAACCAGGGTCATCAAGACCAGCATCAGCCCCGTGGATGACGGTGCCCGTCCGAGCACATGTGTGGCCAATGGCTGCGCAACCAGCCCGATCAACGCAGCGCCAGCACCACAAATCACAAGCGATGCCATCAAGTTCGTGCTTACCAATGCTTTCCGATCCTCCTCCCGGTCATGGTCGAAGTAAAAACGCAAGGTCGCGTGTGCAATCCCCACGGAAAGCAGGCTGGAAACCACGGCCGAGATGGAATAGAAAATCTCTAAGGCACCGTAATCGCCAACGCTGAGGTAGCGGGTGTAGAGCGGCAGCAGCAAAAATGCCCCCACCCGGTTGAGCGCATTGCCAAAAGCGTAAATGGCTGAATGCTTGAAAAAACGACTTAACGAACCACTCATGAACCGAGCCCTTCTGGGAACCTTGCGCTGGCCTCGCTTGAGGCACTTTCTGCTCACGTGTCAGAGCACACACCCATGCAAGGGAGTCAGTCCAGTGGACGTGAGGCTGGCATTGTCAGCGCGGGTATCATGCCTGACAACAGCCCTGATCCAGCACGCTTCTGACGGTCTTCGGCCGTCATTACCCCTCACCCTCGTCGACATGCCCGGCTCGCCCCAAAGACACACAAACCCGCCCGACACCTGCGGGGTTTGCGCCACGTCTAAATGCGCCGTCGAGGTCCCCCGATGATGGGAAAGAAGGAAGCCTTGGGCAATCTGCTCGGCATCAGCGGCGTGTCTGGCCTGGCATTGAAGCTGCTCAATGGCGCCGACCATCGCCTGATGGTGCTGGCTTACCACCGCGTGGTGGACATGGGAGACGAAGACCGATTTCTGCAAGACCCAGAACTCGTGAGTGCCACGGTCGGTGACTTCGAACGCCAGATGCGTTTCGTCCGAGACCATTGCCATCCACTCACACTGGCCGAGGTGATCAAGCACCTCGACAAACGCACCCCGCTGCCCCCCCGCAGCGTGGCCATCACTTTCGACGACGGGCACATCGACAACCACACGCACGCTTTTCCGGTGCTTCGCGAGCTGGGCTTGTCGGCGTGCATTTTCTTGTCGACCGACTACATCGGCAGCAAGCACATGTTCTGGTTTGACCGTGTTGCCTTCCTGATCAACGCCGCGCCAAGTGGCCAGTGGTGGCTGGGCGGCTGCGACGTTGTGCTTGATGAAACCCGCGCATCTCGGCGGCAGGCCGCGGGCCAATTGCTCAGGGCGCTCAAACGCGTGCCCAACCAGGAACGACTGGACGTGCTGAATCAGCTGGAAAATGCCTTCGCCGAGCATGTCCAGCCAGGAACCGAGCCTCAACGGTCCGCCATGGACTGGGATGAAGTGCGCGAAATGCACAAGGCAGGCATCGAGTTTGGCTCCCACACTTGCTCTCACCCTATCCTGACCCAGTTGGACGACGTCGGCCTGCGTTTGGAATTGACCCAATCGCGACGGGTGCTGGAGCGCGAACTAGGCTGCAGCGTCGACACCATTGCGTACCCCGTTGGCAAAGTGGGCGCGTTCGACGAACAAGTGATCGCGGCCAGCGAAGCGGCCGGCTATCGCTTGGGCCTGTCCTACGAATCTGGCGTGAACCTGCTGCACCCCAAGGGGCAAGCGGCAGAGCACCTGTATGGGCTCAAGCGACTGGCAGTCGAGCGCTACACCAGTTTTGCGTTCTTCAAATCGATGCTGGCTTTCCCAGCCTTGCTGAGCTGAGTACAAATTGACGCACAGGACCCTCCAGTGATCCCCGTTTCGCAAACGGACACCTATGTGTTTTGGACGCACGCTGAAGCCGCGGGCTGGATGCATGTGCTGCCCCCCCTGCATGAGACGCGGGTGCTTTGTGTCGACCCCAAGGGGGCTGTGGCCTGGAGTTTGAAACGAGAGGCTCGTCAGGTGACATGCCTTTCAGCCCCGCCGTCTTGGGCATGGCCTCAAGGCACTGAGTGCCAACAACTGCCCGGGCTGGATTGCTTGACGCTGGAAGTGCTACTGCGCGAGAGCCGCGCGCAAGGCTTCGAGCCCTACGATGGCCTGGTCATACACGACGTCTTGGGCGCCCATGCGGGGCCAGATGCCGACGCCACACTGAAGGCCCTGCTCGATGCACATGGGCAGTGGCTCAAGCCCGGCGGCTGGGTTTATGTGGGCGCAGCCAACCCCCGCTCGCTCAACACCTGGCAAGAGAGGCTGCGTAAGCGGGCGCCTCAAGCACGCAAGGCCTTGTCTCGCCCAAAACTCATCGCCCTGTTGCGAGCCGCGGGCCTTGGGCAATGCATCACGCACCCCTACCTGATCGAACACGGCAAGGTCAGCGAAGTGATTCCGCCATCGGGCTACCGTTCGACCAAAAACAGCGAGCGACGGTCTGAAAAAATCAAATCTCTGGCCTATGGTCGGTGGACTGCTGCGGCACTGAGCCCGGCCTATGGGGTGCTGGCGAGCGCTCAAAAGCAAGCTCTGCGCAGCTCACTGGACGCGCTGCTCGACACCCTGGGTGCCTTGCGGCAGCCTCCAGGGAGCGCACCGGCCCCGGCGATCTTGAAACAGTACCTTGTGTTCAATGGGCACAAGGCGATCGTAACGCTCGGCCCGCGCGGACGAGATGACCGTGACGTTGTGGCGGTGCTGACAGGCGATGCACTGGCCACAGGGGGGCGCACCAAAGAGGCGCCGTTTTTGTCCATGCTTTCCAAACAGCGTGGCGTGGCCAACATGGTGCCCCTGCTGCTCAAGCAAATGCCATGGGGCGCAGGCCAATGCTTTGTGATGAATCGCATCCTGGGCGTGACACTGGATCAGCCCATCCCACAGTTGGGCGCCCTGACCGAACGGGCGGCCGCGTTCATCACCGATTGGCACGCGCACAACCACGAGATGGTCGTGATGGATGAGGCCAAAGTCGATGCCCTGATCACGCCTTTGGTCAAAAGCGCCAGCGTGCGCAATCCCATGCTGGCAGACACGTTCAATGCCTTGTACATCGAGTTGCGTTCACAACTCCTGGGCCGAGCCCTGCCGCTGGTGCTTCAGCACGGAGACTTCAAGGTCGAGAATGTCATTTACGATCCACGCCGTTTGGACCTGCGCGCCGTGATCGACTGGGAGCACGCCAGTTCGCCCGGACTGCCCTTGCTGGACCTGCAATACCTGCTGGTCTACAACCGCATCATCTCGGGCGCACACTGGTCAGACGCTTTGCGTCCGTCGATCGTCGAAGACCAATGGGCACCCGAAGAAAGTGACATGCTGCAGACCTATGTCACGCGCGTGGGACTCGCCTCGGATCTGGTTCCTGCCATGCGGGCGATGTTCATGGTCCATCACCTTGGACGAAGGCTGCACATTCCCCAAGACACTGACCTACAAAACAAGGTCAAGGCCTTGCTGACAGCGCTGCTGACTGCACTCAGCGGTGCAGGCCAAGCGAACCGGCCATCGCCTTGAGCAGCACCTTGATCGAGTCGCTGCGCCACCCGCTGCGCCATGGCAAAGCAGGTGCGAGCGCTTGGCGATATTGACCGATCAACACATGGGTTTGCGCGGCCTCCAATTGCGCGTGTTGAAGCATTTCTCGCCTGACCGACGGCCACACGGCACGCAACCATGGCGCACGGCTTTGAACCAAGTCGTCCATGCGCTGGACCAGTTGAACACGCCCATCGAACATGCGTTGCACGTTCTTGGAGATGTTGTTGCCATGAACCCGATAGATGGCCAGGCTCTGTGCTTGGTAATGAAACTGGCGCTCGTTGACCAGCCAACGACACCACATTTCTTTGTCTTCGACGCTGCGGAACTTCGGGTCAAAAAAACCGATGTCGGCACCCGCAGACCGCCTGATCATCACGGTATTGACCGCCACGTAATTGCTTTTCAGCATGCCAACGCATGCATCGAGCAATGACTGCTCGTTGACTTTGAGTGGCCTGGGCTCCCTTTTCTGCACCTGGGACGAGTCATCTCCCTGAAGCAAGTCAGACGATGCGTGCAACAAGGCCACCTTGGGGTGGGCCTGGATGTGATCGAGTTGCACCTGCAGCTTGTGGGGATACCAGAGGTCATCCGAGTCCAGGAAGGCGATGAACGGCGCGTCCGACGAGGCAATGCCCAGGTTACGCGCAGCTGGCATGCCTTGGTTCACGCTTTCGATGTAAGTGACGCGTGGCTCATTGAGATCGACCAGCCAGGCCTTGAACGCCGCCGTGTAATCGGCCGCAGAGCCATCGTTGACAAGCACCACGCGCCAATCGGCCACCGTCTGGTCCTGGACGCTTTTGACAGCCGCCTGGACGTAGGCCAGCTTCGTGTTGTAGACAGGGATGATGACGTCAACGATCGGCATGGCGGGACACCTGTTGGTTCTGTTGGGCGCCGGGTCAATGGGGCCCAGAAACAAAAAAGCCCAGTCGGAAGGACTGGGCTGAATCGATGATTGAAATGGTGCCGGAGAAAGGAATCGAACCCTCGACCTTCTCATTACGAATGAGCTGCTCTACCGACTGAGCTACACCGGCTTCCACACACAGGCATTGCTGCTTTGGTGAGACCGACATTATAGCCCGAATTCAGTCAGTGAGCGGCAAAACCAAAAACACGGTCTACCCGATCCCATTGGAAGTCTTGCACCAAACGGCGCAGACGTCCTTCGGTACGCCCCAGGTTCACGTAGTGGCGGAAGCGGGTCTTGAGGTCGACGCCACTCACTTTGGGCTGTTCGGGGTCGAACTCCCAGGGGTGCGTGTAAAAGATGGCCGGCTTGCGGTCGTCTTGGTTGACTCGGTTGATGGCCCAACGCGACGCCGCGTATGGCAAGAGGCGGAAATAGCCCCCACCACCTGCAGGCAGGTTCCGCCCGAAAGCGCGCGCCGTGGTCACCGGGATTTCAGTGAGCTGACCGCCCGGGCTGTAAGGAAAGCGCGGGGCATCGGGCATGCCGTAGTGGTCGTGATGGACTGGGTAGACGCTGGAGCTGTAACGGTAGCCCGCTTCTTCGAGGCAATCAAAGGCCCACAGGTTTTCTTCGCTGATCGAAAAGCTGGGGGCGCGGTAGCCTTGAACAGGCTGCCCGGAGATGTCTTGCAAGATGACCTTGGCCTTGACGATGTCGGCCAAGAACTCGGCACGCGTTTGCTCAGAGGCGCGCAGGTGGGCATCGCCGTGGCTGGCCAGCTCGTGACCCTCGGCGACGATGCGTCGCACCATCTCGGGGTGGCGCTGCGCAATCCAGCCCAGCGTGAAGAAGGTGGCCTTCGCACCGTTGTCCGCAAAGATACTCAGCAACAAGTCCACATTGCGCTCGATGCGGCAGGGAATGCGATCCCACTCGGCGCGGTCAATGTGCTGCGCCATGGCCGAAACCTGGAAGTAATCTTCCACGTCCACGCTCATGGCATTGACGATCTTGTGGGGGGTGCTGGTCATCCAAAAAGTATAGCCGGCCCCCCTTCGCGAGTCGCCCTTCAATCAGGGGCTCGCACGCGCTGGCGTGGCGTCGGTTGTGCGACGGTTCACACATCCGCCACCCAGGCGAGACTCACTGGGCTTCGCGGTGATACGCCGTGACGCGATCGACCTCGTTCTTCGAGCCCAACACGACGCTGACGCGCTCGTGCAACTGCCCGGGCTGCAGATCCAGGATGCGCTGCAAACCATTGGTCGAAGCACCACCGGCTTGCTCAACCAAGAAACTCATGGGGTTGGCTTCGTACAGCAGGCGCAGCTTGCCAGGCTTGGTCGGCTCGCGCTTGTCCCAGGGGTACATGAACACGCCGCCACGGGTCAGGATGCGGTGCACGTCGGCCACCATCGAGGCCACCCAGCGCATGTTGAAGTCTTTGCCGCGAGCGCCTTCTTTGCCTTGCAAGCACTCGTCGATGTAGCGCTTGACCGGGTCGGCCCAGTGGCGCATGTTCGACATGTTGATGGCGAACTCTTTGGTGTCTGCAGGGATCTGGACTTGGTCTTGGGTGAGCACGAACGAGCCTTGCTCGCGGTCCAGCGTGAACATCGCCACGCCCTGCCCCACCGTCAACACCAGGGTGGTCTGGGGGCCGTAAACGCAGTAGCCAGCGCACACTTGCTCGGTGCCAGCTTGCAAGAAGCTGTCGTTGCTGACCTCACCACCTTGGTGCTTGAGCACCGAGAAAATGGTGCCAATGCTGACGTTGACGTCGATGTTGGACGAGCCATCAAGGGGGTCGAACAGCAGCAGGTATTCGCCTTGCGGGTAATGCAAAGGCACGGCGTGCATGTCGTCCATCTCTTCAGAGGCCATGCCAGCCAAGTGGCCGCCCCATTCGTTGGCTTCGATCAGCACATCGTTGGCAATGATGTCCAGCTTCTTTTGGACTTCGCCTTGCACGTTCTCGCTGCCGGCGGTGCCCAGCACATCACCCAAAGCGCCCTTGTTCACGCTGATGGCGATGCTCTTGCAAGCACGAGCGACCACCTCGATGAGCAGGCGCAATTGAGGGGGCAACTGGGCAGTGCCACGTTGCTGTTCGATCAGGTACTGCGTGAGGCTGATGCGTTTGGACATGTTGAAGACTCAAAGAAGAGATGTGAAAAAAAAGAGGCGCCGGGCTCAGTCTTGCAAGGCGCGCGAGACGATTTCGCGCACGTCGTCCGACAGGTCGGTGCGCGCTGCCACGCGGGCAATGGCTTCGTGGGCGGCCGAGCGGTAAGGCTCTGCCAAGCGACGCCAGTGGTCCAGGGCGCGAGCCAGGCGGGACGCGAGCTGCGGGTTGATCGGGTCGATCTCAATGACGCGGTCTGCCCAGAACACGTAGCCCGCAGCGTCCGCGCGGTGGAAGGCGGCAGGGTTGCTTTGGCACAGCGCCATCAACAGGCTGCGCGCGCGGTTGGGCGTGCGCAGTGTGAAGTCGGGGTGCTGCGTCAGGGCTTTGGCGCTCGCAAAAACCTTGCCGTCCTTTTCAGGAGCGGCGGCTTGCAGCGTGAACCACTTGTCGATCACCAGCGCCTCGGCCTTGAACTGGGCATGGAAGCGCTCCAGCGCCTGCGCAGCCAAGTCGGCATGGCTGTTGACCAGGGCTGCCAGGGCGCCCAGTCGGTCGGTCATGTTGTTGGCGTCTTTGAAGCGCTGCAGGGCCTTGCCCGCCCACACAGGGTTGTGGCTCGCCGAGGCGTCCAGCACCAGCATGCCCAGGGCCAGGTTGCACAAAGCACGGCGGCCGGAACTCACCGAGTCGGGCGAGTAACCGCCGTTGTCTTGGTGGCTCTCGTAGGCCCACACCCAGTCGTCGTGCAGGGCATGCGCCAGCTGCAGCTTCATGGCTTCGCGGGCCGCGTGGATGCGTTGCGGGTCGACCACGTGGAGCTGCTCGGCCACATAGGCTTCGCTGGGCAGGGTCAGCACGAGGTCTTTGAACGCAGCGTCCAGATCAGGGTTGCGCAGCACATCGCGCAAGGCGTGCACGAAGCGTGCGTCCAGCTCAGCTTGAGCCTGGCCGGTGACGGCCGCCAGCAAGCGGCGCAGGGCCAGCTTTTGGGCGGCTTCCCAGCGGTTGAAGGGGTCGCTGTCGTGGCTCAGCAAGGTGAACAGCGCGTCGTCGCTGAGCTCAGCCTCCAGCACCACAGGCGCAGAGAAGCCGCGCAACAACGAAGGCACCGGCTCAACGGGCACGTGCACAAAGGTGAAGGTTTGGGTGTACTCGCTCAGCACCAGCACTGTATCGTGGCCCAGCGGGTTGAGCTGGCCTTCGAGGTGAAGGTTGATGTGGCGACCATCCACGCCCACCAGGCCCATGGCCACGGGGATCACGTAAGCGTACTTGGCAGGCTGGCCCGGCGTGGGCAGGCTGTGCTGGTTGAGCGTGAGCGTGTAGGTTTGGTTGGCGGCGTCGTACTGACCTTGGGCCGTGACGCGGGGCGTGCCCGCTTGGGCATACCAGTTCTTGAACTGGTAGAGCTTGGCGTTGAGGTCAGAGTGCGGGTTGGCGTCGGCAATGGCCTGAGCGAAGTCGTCGCAGGTCACGGCTTGGCCATCGTGGCGATCGAAGTACAGCTTCATGCCAGCCGCAAAGCCCGCTTCGCCCACCAGGGTGTGCATCATGCGCACCACTTCGGCACCCTTTTCGTACACGGTGGCCGTGTAGAAATTGTCGATCGCCATGTAGCTGTCAGGCCGCACAGGGTGGGCCATCGGGCCCGCGTCCTCAGGGAACTGCAACTGGCGCAGGGTGCGCACGTCTTCGATGCGCTTCACAGCCCGGGCGCTGGTGCTGCCGGCCATGTCTTGGCTGAACTGCTGGTCGCGGAAGACGGTCAGGCCTTCTTTGAGCGAGAGCTGGAACCAGTCACGGCACGTGACGCGGTTGCCCGTCCAGTTGTGGAAGTACTCGTGCGCGACCACGCTTTCGACGTTGCCGAAATCAACGTCGGTGGCGGTGGCGGGATTGGCCAGAACGAACTTCGTGTTGAAGATGTTCAGGCCCTTGTTCTCCATGGCGCCCATGTTGAAGTCGCTCACGGCGACGATCATGAAGCGCTCCAGGTCCAGGCTCAGGCCGAACTTGGCTTCGTCCCACGCAATCGACGCGATCAGCGAGTTCATCGC